>JAYKJI010000342.1:0-4132 GCA_035285405.1 Snowella sp.
AACCGCCGCTCGCACCGCAACGGAGCTATTGGTTTGACAACGTCCTTTAACACAAACCTTGATGATCCCATTTTCGCCATAGAATTGCCATTCGTTGATGGTCGATAAAGAGGAATAAACAATACAATTATGTTGAGTTAATTCCTCCGGGGTCTGGGGTTCTCCGGCTTGCTCAAAATATTCAGTAGCGGCAACGGTCACACGCCGGGTTAGCCCAATACGGTCGCTGATTAAACCATTATCCTGATGATTGCCAATGCGGATAGAAAGGTCTAATCCCTCTTGCACCATATCCGCAACTTGATCAGCCATGATTAGATCTATTTTTATTTGGGGATAACGGTGGAGAAAACGCTTTAATCGGGGCACAATTTGCATTTCTCCAAAAAGAACGGAACAACCCAATCGTAAAATGCCAGTGATTTTTTCTTTGCCAACTAAACTGGCTTCCGCTTCAGCAACGGTTTCTAAAATTTGTTGACAGTATTGATAATAATGACGTCCTTCTTCGGTCAACTGGAGACGGGTGGTGGAGCGGGTGATTAACTGTACTCCTAGGTGTTTTTCTAGGGCCGCAATTTGTTTGCTAATGGTGGGTTGCGTTGTTTGCTGTTCCCTGGCTACGGCAGAAAAGCTGTTCATTTCGATCGCCCGAACGAAACTCTGCATACAGGCAAGACGATCCATACAGATACCTATTCCAATTTGGCATATAGCCTATTCTATTTTCCCTGGTTCTCATCAGAAAAAAAATCAGGGATGATGATTCCGTCAATGATTCCGATGTTCAGGAACTCCATGTTAAGACTCAAATCCCTTAGTCCGTTACTGGCTCCCCTAGCCTTGGCAAGCGTGATGACCTTAGGAGATGTTGCCTTGCACAGCTTTTTACCCCAAGCTCAGCAGGTGGCGATCGCCGCTCCCCCCGCCGCCGCCCAACAACAGATTGAACTAATCACCGCTAGCAAAGGAAAACCCGGTAGTGGGGATCAGTTACGACGCTTTTTTTACGGAGATTTGGAACCCCTAGGGGTTCAACCCGGCGGGGCCGGCATGGTTGTTAACCTGTACAACAAAAAGAACGATGTTACTTTTTCCTATTGTGCGACCTATGATGTCGTCGTGGCAGTAAAAAAAGGCCGTGTGCCCCTGTTTGCTGCTAACGAAGTTAAGTAGTCCTAGGGGAGTCTGTTCAACCAGTGTAATCTTGACGGGATATGATAGCTTGTAGCCGGCCGCTATCTCCAGAAAGATTGTGAATCTACAAATTGAACTGTATAAACTTCACCAAGAGTCCTTGAAGAAGACACCTCCCGAAAAAGTTGCTATTTTTTCGGCGTTCATTCAAGGTTTGGGTGAAGAGTTCAGGAATCGCAGGCAATTGCGGATAGGAGATTTAGCCCCAGATTTTGCGCTGACGAATACCCAGGGAGAAATGATTACCCTGTCTAAACAATTAGAACAGGGCCCCGTGTTGCTCAAGTTTTTTCGAGGGTATTGGTGTCCCTACTGTGGTTTGGAATTGCGAGCCTACCAACGGATTGTCAATAAAATTAAGGCCCTCGGCGGGACGATTCTGGCGATTTCTCCCCAGACCCGGGCCGCTTCCCAGAAGACTGTTGAGCGCCATGATTTAACCTACGATCTCCTCAGTGATCAGGGCTTTCGGACAGCCGAGGATTATGGATTGGACTTTACTGTCCCCGAGGCGGTCAAGCAAATTTACTTACAATCCGGCTGTGTTATTCCCGAGTACAACGGCATAGAAGACTGGCTGTTGCCGGTGCCCGCCACCTTTGTGGTCGATCGCCGGGGTTACCTTGCCCTGTCCTATGTCAATGTCGATTTCCGTGTTCGCTATGAACCTGACGATGCGATCGCCATTCTACTATCCCTATTTGTTGCTGATTGACCCCATTGTTTTTGCTGAATTTTTTACTTAATTTGCTTAATTTAAGGGATCCAGAACCATGAATCTTCGACCTTTTATCGCTTCACTGTCCGCTTTTGGACTTTCAGTCGCCCTGTTGCCCTCGGCTCACTTTCCCGCCCAGGCCCAGATGACGATGCGCTTTACCACTCCCTTTGTCACGGACTCTGGTTTTGTGGGGGCCGCCGGCGATATGCACTATATCACCCTAGCGGTGACGGGTTTTACCCTAGAGTCTGCGACCATCGGCCTGCCCAATGACATGAAGCGCTCCCTCAATGTGCGGGCCTTTACTCCCAACGGTAAGGAAATCGCCAGCACCACCAGCGTCTCTCCCGGGGGAGTAACCATCAATTTTGGCCAGCCCGTTCAGCCAGATACCTACGTAAGGCTCCAACTATCTGGGGTTGATATGTCACGGATGGGGGGACGGGTTCTCTATCGTGTCAGCACCAAGCTCCAGGGTATTGATGGAGAGGTTCCCATTGGTTCAGCCATGATTCGCTTGCAGGAGCAGAGTTAGTCGGGGTTTGCCATGGGGCATGACAGAACTATCGTCATTTCCCGCTGTTGGCGGTGAGGGGGTGCGGGGCAAATAAGGTCGAATTACTAATTTTTGGTTTCTTGAATAATTTTGACTAAACTCGATGAGTGTCTTTTATGATGGATTTTCAAGATGCTTTGGCTTTGTTGCACCCGGCGATCGCCATCACGGTAGTTTTTCCTCTGTTGGGCATTGTGCTCAATCGCGCTTTACTAACTCGTCAACGGCGTTTAGCCACCAAAACGGGGGAAAAAAGTAAAATCCCTCCGGTGGTAGGCAGTGAACACGTGGCGATCGGACGATATTTAAGTATGGCTGTGGTAGGGGTTACCTTTTTAGGGTTAGCCTACCCGCTTTTTTATAAGTTTGTGAGTGATAATGTCATTTCCCAAGCCCCGCTTCGGGTTTTCTTGGTGGTAGCTTTTTTTGCCGTCAGCATTGCAACTTTTGTCCTTCTCTTCCGGGCTAAAACAAAACTATGGCGCGGGATTTTCGCAACCCTAACCGGCATGGGATTAGTATTATTAGGTTGCCAACCCGAAATTTATCGTCGGGGCCATGAATGGTTCGTTTCCCATTATTACTATGGAATTTTGGCCGCATTGTTAATGATCTTTTCAGTGGCCACGACCCAGGACATCTATCAAGACCGCCAAAATCGTTGGCGTAATGCCCATATTATTATTAACAGCTTTGCGTTCTTGTTGTTTATGGGTCAAGGAATTACAGGAGCCAGGGATTTATTGGAAATTCCCCTGCATTGGCAAAAGCCCTATGTGTATCAGTGTGATTCTGTCAACAAAACCTGTCCTCAGCCCCAATAAAAAGGGGATTATTTAGAATGAATGACCAGCGGATTTTTAATTTAGAACAAATTGCTCGTTTTTCTGAGCAAGCGGCAGTAGCAACACCAGTAATCGAAACACACAACTCTAGTATCGCTGTCTGGGGCGTTCAACCTCAGCAAATTGTTCAGCCCCATTCTCATCCCGGTGGTCAGGATACCTGGGTGATGGTAAAAGGTACTTTAACTTATTATTTAGGGAATCATCAAAGTCAAATTTTGCATCAAGGAGAAGTGGCGATCGCCGAAAAAGACCAAGTTCATGGGGCGATCAATCATAGTCAAGAAAACGCGATTTTTATCTCTATTTATTCAGCTCCCAAAATTGGCTATCAACAGCAATTGGGTTAATAGAATTAATCTTGACCACCCTAGGTCAAAAGAATGTAAATATTTTCGAGGAGTTTAGTCAACTGCCAACATTCAACTTTCTTCGATTTTGCCGACGGTTTAGACCTTACCCAATCAAAGATATAAATCAACCTTTTGTAAAAACTCCTGGGTTAATTTCACAAACGCTTTTGACCCGGCAGTGTTCGGCATGGACGTAACCACCGGCATAAACGTATCCACCGCTTTAGCCACGTTGACATCCATGGGAATCGATTGCTGAAACAATTGCTGGGGCTGAAAATCTGTTTGTACCCGCCGCATTACTTGGTTGTAATAACGACTCATTAGACCCCCCCCGGAGAGGATAAATACCACTCCAATCAAATTAATATTTAATGGCACATCGGACGCTTTATGACTTTCTTTGAGGCGGGCAATGCGACGTTCTAATAACTGCATTCCCACCACCGATAACGGTTCC
>JAYKJI010000343.1:0-13118 GCA_035285405.1 Snowella sp.
AGTTGTGGATCGCCTTTTAGACCGCTTAAGCGAAATCATCCCATCGCATGAATCTCATCTATCCCTTGCTATACAAGGGTTTTAAGTATTTTGGTAAATGTGCTACCCCCCTGAACGCTTACCATCATTCATTGATGCTTCAACTAAAGTATTAACTCTAAAAGATTAAACTATGAGTTCCAAACGGTTAGTGAAGCTTTTAAACTAATTGAAGAAAATAATAAAGTTAATGTTATCATTGACCGCGATCGCCGTGCTTCTGAACTGCTCAATAAACTCAAGTCCGAGAATTTTCTCAATCAAAAAGAATGGCGTGAACTTTATCAATATTCCGTGAGTGTTACAACCACGATCGCTCAAGCTAAGGGGGAAATCATCAACAAAAATGTTTGTCTATGGAAAGGTGATTATGATCAGTCCCTCGATCTTATTTCGACAAATTAGACGCATCATCAAGACCCTCTCAATAAAAATTAAAAATGGCTCAAGCGGGATTTGAACCTGCGACCTTGGGCTTATGAGTCCCCTGCTCTAACCACTGAGCTACTGAGCCTAATTTTCACTTTTCCTATATTACACCAATATTTGCAGATAAGTAAACCTCTCAGACAAACTTTTAAACAAAAAAGAGAGCCGTTTAGCTCTCTCCTCCTAAAATCAAAATATAGTTTTTATGCTCTATCCAAGAGAATCTAGCATTTTATCGTTGAGGCAAAAAGGCGATCGGATTAACGGCCCCGGTACCATCGGGACGAACTTCAAAATGAAGATGAGGCCCTGTGCTACGTCCAGTACTACCCATCTCTGAAATTTGCTCTCCCTGGGCAACCATTTGACCTTCGCGAACCAGAACTCGACTGTTGTGACCGTAATAGGTAACGCTGCCATCCGGATGGCGAATTTTAACCAAGTTACCGTAACCACCGGAATTCCATCCTGCCGAAACGACCTCACCGGGAGCCGCAGCAAATACTGGTGTGCCAATAGGGGCGGCAATGTCAATGCCTTTGTGCATCCGGCCCCAACGGCGACCAAAACCAGAAGTGAGAACGCCTTTTGCTGGCCAAATATAACCCGTAAATTGGGTGGGGGCATCGGGAAATTCAGGAATTGAAAGGGGGGGCAGATTGGGATTTACCTCTTGACCGACGGGAATACGAAAACCGTTGTTATATTCCTGGGGATCAACGGGAGCAGAACCCACAATCTGAGACGAGGAATTCTGGGGGTTTCTGACCGAAGGACGATATCGCTGTTGCAGTTGATTTAATGTGCTTTGGGGAGCGGTCATTCTGGCTGGCAAGGTTTGTTCATTACGCCATTCTGGATTGATATCCTCGCTTTCACCCTCTAGGCGATCGCCGCCAACGGATTGAGCAACCACTGGGATTGATTGGGGAAGAGAAGAAGAAAAAGAACGGCTTGTTGGTTGAATGCGGGCCACATCCGATTTTAATTGATTAGTAAAGGTGGGCGACTCAACCGCAATAGGAATGACAGCAACCGTATTCGATTTAGACTGCACTGGGGCTGACGATTGAAAAACCACAGGACGATCATTGTCAACGGGTGCAAAAGTGGGATCTTCTTTAGGCGCGATCGCCATTTCAGAACGAGTAGGAATAATTAAACGTTGATTAGGCTTGATCAGATTAGGATTATTGAGCTTATTGGCTTGCAGAATAGCTGTGCTACTAATACCATGCTGACGAGCAATCCCATTGAGGGTATCACCTGGACGAACTTGATAATGGTCTTGACCTTGCACCTCTGGATCAGCAGAAAGAACGGTCGGAGGGGCTGGGATTTCTAAGGCAACCGGCAAGGTTTTGGGAGTTGGATTATTGATCGAAGCTTGCACTGTTCTCACTGGCTCTAAAGCACGAGGGTTAGCTGTGCTTGCTGACGGCATAACGGGAATCGTGATCGGCTTGTCAAAATTCTGAGCCGAAGGTGTGAGGGCTACCGGAGCGGGAGGATTATCAATCTTAGGAACAGACTGATTAACGGCAACGGTGGTATTGACCGATGGAGAAACTGATTTCTGGAGTGGGGGTAAAACCACCGGTAAAATGTTACGAGCCGTGGAGTTATTAGGAATCGACTGAACTTCAATTTCTCGTTTAATCGGCGCAATTACATTCGTTTCTGGGGTAGGAACAGCGATGGGAATAGGTTGATCAAAATTTGCCGCCGCTACTCGAACCGGAACAGGAGAAGCTGCAATGGGGGGAATATTGGCAGACGTTACACCCGCTTTGCGAGCAGCCGGAACTAGAGTCCCTTGAATATTGGGCGAGGGAGGTGGAATCACCTGAATGGGCTGACTAACATCGGATACCGTTGCAGAGGTCTCTGGCGAGGAAACTGGACTGGCTAGAGCGACCGGACTTGACACGACGGTGGGGACTAGCACCGATGAATGAGAGACTGCATTGGGAATAACGATTGGAGCCGAAGCGTTAGGAAGCGTTTGGACAGCAAGGGTTTGAATAGTTGAGCTTGACTGTTGTCTAGGGGCCGCTGTCGGAATATTAATAGTTTGTCCCGTTGTTAAGGACGCATTGCGAGATAGTTGATTGGACGCGGCGATCGCTGCGGGTTGAACTTGAAATTCTTTGCTAATTTGCCAGACGCTTTCCCCTCTTTGGACTTCGTATTTGAGGGTAGGAGAGGCTAACTTACTATTGCTATCGGCAATATTGTGGGTCGCAACCGTATTTTCTGAACTTTCTGAGGAAGTAGCATCCTTTGCTACTGGCGTTTCTGCATCGGCATGGCTAGGAAGATTTGCGAACGTTGCCTGGGGGTTCCCGGTTGCAGTCGTAGCATTGGCTTTATGGGAAAGAATCATGCCAGTGGCACTCATCGAGATTGCTAACCCAATCATGGCCGCCGAACGACGAACCCGACGGTATCCCTCGCTTGGGGCCAATGAATCTTCTAATGACTTAACCCATAATGCAAAGGCATCCTCTGTCGGCTCGGTTAAGCATGAGGGAATCGGTGTGACCTTCTGTGTGAATACGTCTTTCAAGAAGAACCTCCTGGTGTGTGAATGAGCGTTTAACACGCTTTATTGACTGTGAAAAGTAGTCGCTAAACGAAAACAGCAGCAATGGGTTTGGAGCATGACCTAAGCCAATATACTCATTTAAGGGATTGCTAAAGCAGATTAGCGTGCTTTGAAAAATTAAACAAGTCTAGAGAAGTAGAGAGAAAACACGGCTCTATCTCTAAAATGACAAGGAGTTAAACTTGGGCAGATGACGTAACAAGACCCAGAATGTTTCAGAGAAAGCCGCTATTTTTCTTGAGCCCCAAGGCTTTACCTCTGATCAAAAAATAGGATCTATGGTCTGAATCCAGCCGCTTTAATAATGAGAGATAACAATGATTGATGCAGAGCGGTCTAGCGGTAAGTCGATATAAATTTCTTATCAGTTGTGGCAATATTTTGACTGTCCACTGCGTATTTATGTGGAATTCCTAAAGGACAGAGCGATCAGTTCCATCAAGACAAGTCAGAAGCCAATAATGGAAAACAGAATTTTTGCACTATCTTGGTCGTGATGTCAGTGATGGGCTTCAGGAGAGGCTTTGAGGGGAATATTCAAGTTGTCGATAAGCTTCAAATAATCCGATCGCCACACTCACAGAGAGATTGAGACTGCGAACAACCGGTTGAGGCATGGGAATATAAAGTAATTCTTTACATTTCTCTCGCAACTCACTGGGCAGTCCATCTGTTTCGCTGCCAAAGACTAACCAATCGGAGGGTTGATAGTGATATGATAGATAGTTTTGCCCACCTGTCACACTAAAGCCAATGAGGTTTCCGCCTAGGGTCTGCCAATGGGATTGAAATGCTTGCAGATCAAGGTGATAGTGAAGATTGACCTGGGGCCAATAGTCTAGACCAGCCCGCTTCAAATAGCGATCGCTCAATTCAAAGCCTAAAGGGCCAACCAGATGCAACTCCGAAGCCATTGCAGCGCAAGTTCGGGCAATATTCCCCGTATTAGGCGGAATTTGGGGGTTAATTAAGACTACTTTCAGCATTAACTGGCAATTACCTTGTTTTATGGCGTTTTATAAGCTTTGATGTCCGTTTAAAAGCTTTCTGGCTAATTAATCACAATTTCTTATCATTTGGTCATAACTATCCATTGATTAAATTTTATTAAGGTTTTAGGTCACTCCCCAGGCTTGACAAAGATAATCTTCCAGGGAAGCCTCTTCGGTTTCTAGTCCCAAAATGGCCTGCTCTAAAATTTGGCTCAGGGAAAAACCCATCTCATACTGACTTAACCACTGTTGGGCCGTATTGCCTTGGCGAAGAATAGATTTGAGGGGTGACAGAAAGCAACTAAAACCTTGTTGTTTCGCCAAAGGATAAACCGTTTCATAAAGTTCGCTGATCCAATCCCTGGCTAAAAGGGGATGACCATCCTGCCAGTGCAACAGGGTTGCGTCTAGACTATGCTGGGCGGCGGCGACTTCATTGGCATCGGTCAAGGTTAACAATTCCGTTGGCGATAACTGACTTTGTTGGAGAGGATCTAGAGACGGATCCGCCAACATTTGCATCAGTCGGGCTTCCAGCAGGGCAATAATAGCCAGTAGGGCAATAGGATTGGTAACGAGATCACAGATGCGTAATTCCAAGCGATTGAGGTTGTAGGGTCGATTATCTCCGTTCGGTCGCACAGAGGCCCAGAGATGACGCACGTTTTGCATGGTTCCTAGGACTAACTGTTCCTCTGTCCATTGCACAAAATGGGCATGACTGGTGAAAAGTGGGACTTGAGCAGGGGTTTTCGGAAAAACTTGCCACCGGGTGGAGTGGGAACCCGTGACCTGGCCGTTGAAAAAAGGAGAGGAGGCACTGAGAGCTAAATAGAGGGGAGCTTCTAGGCGAATAAGGCGACAGGCTTGTATTAATTGTTCCAGTTCAGCAATGCCAATATTAATATGAATGCTGGCCGTCACAACTTTAGTGCCGTAGGTTTGCTCAATATAATCATGGTAAGGATTTTGGGGGTCAGACCGATAGAAGCGATCGCCGCCACCGAGAGACAAACAACTACCGGGGATAAGAGTGTAGTTCCCTTGCTTGACTAAATATTCCCGTAATTGACGACGGGGCCGCAAAATCGCGCAGAGCAATCGTTCATAGTTACTGAAGGGAGCGGTGGTATATTCCACGTTACGGCTGTCAGGTTCTCTGACAAATCCACTTAAATCTCGCACAATCCGATCTGATAGGCCGATGATTTCCCCTTGAGGAGTCCCTGTGTAAATTTCAATTTCAACACCTTTGGTTAATAGCACCCATCACTCCTGATGACAAACGTTCGCCATTCTTTATTATCTGGTATCTGGTTCAGGTTTGATTCACCCTAGCGGATGGGAATCAAGTTTAGGTCGGTCAACCGAATTAACCTGTCTTGCTTTGGTTCCCTTGAATTTCAATATTACTTTCAGGCGTTCAGACAGAATCAATAGATTTTCTTAGTTGAGAATTAATAGCTATAGTAGAATGGCAACTCAGTGGTCTTGCCTCCCCTTTTTATTACTACAGCTTCCATGTTTCCTGAAAAATCTAGCTTGTCTTTCCCTAATCGTCGTCAATTTCTCCAATTGTCTGGGAGGGGAGCGATCGGTATTGGCGGAGCAGTATTGGGCTGGCAGGGGTTACGGTTTTTATCTTCCCCCACTCAGGTGCAGGTTCCCCCTTTGCCGGATCTATCGAGCCAAACGGCGGCTAATCCTTTGACCTTTTTGCGGCATTTTGACTACGGGATAATAAAACAAGAAGGGGGAAAAACCATCCGCGAATTTCGGGTAGAGGCTCGAACCTCCACGATTCAACTCAATTCAGCGGTTTCCTATGTTACCTGGAATCTTAATGGTCAAGTGCCAGGTCCAACTCTACGGGCCACAGAAGGCGATCGCGTTCGCATTATTTTCTATAACCGTGCGGGCCATGCCCATTCTCTCCACTTTCACGGTGTTCATGAAGCCGCAATGGATGGGATTAAACCGGTTCGCAACAATGGCATTTTTATCTATGAATTTGACGCGCAGCCCTATGGCGTACATCTCTACCATTGTCATATTGCCCCCGTCACTCGCCATATTAGTAAGGGACTCTACGGAATGTTTATCGTTGATCCGCCTGAATCGCGTCCCCCTGCTGATGAAATGGTGTTGATTATGGGCGGTTATGATACCAACGAAGATCAAAAGAATGAACTCTATGCCTTTAATGGTTTGCCTGCCTATTATCAAACCCATCCAATTCCCATTCAAGAGGATCAGCGGATTCGTCTCTATCTGCTCAATATGATTGAGTATGACCCTGTCGCCACCTTTCATATTCACGCGAACTTTTTTCAGGTTTATCCCACAGGCATGACTCTCTCTCCCAGCTATTCAACGGATGTGATTTCGATGGGAACGGCAGAGAGACATATTCTGGAGTTTAGCTACAGTCACCCTGGACGTTATATGTTTCATCCCCACCAGGACGCGATTGCCGAAGCGGGTTGTATGGGACAATTTGAGGTTATTGCTAAAAGTTAGCTATCTAAAACAAATTTCTCTAATAATCTTGCAAATATTTCTCAATAATCTGCTACAGTAACGAAAGTTAGGTTCTGTGGGCTTTGCATCATGCCCCTAGAAGCTTTGTTTTATTAGTCAAATATCTTTATGATCTTCTCCCGTCGTTTTTGGACGGTAACGGTTAGTCTGGCCTTGCTTACGGCTTGTGGTGAGACAACCCCTCCGTCTTCTACTATCAGTCCGTCTTCTAGACCAATAGCTTCTCAGGCTGCTCATTCCATGAATCATGGCCAACCGATTAATATCAACAATGCCATTCTATCTGAGTTAGATAAATTAGAGGCAAAACTGGGTATTCCTGCACTTTCTAACCAAATTCAAGCCAGTCGTCCCTACGGTAGTCCTGATGAGCTAGTTTCTAAAAAAGTTTTAACTCAGGATCAGTTCGACCAGATTAAAGATATGGTAACGGTGGAAGATATCGTATTGGAAGGAGAAGCCAAGGATGTGGACTACTTTACTAAATTGGGCTTGATGAAAGGGCATTTAATCGTTGCCAATGAATTATTAGTACTAAGGCAGCCTGCCCAAGCAGAACCTCATATTGGTCATCCGGTAGAAGAAATTTATGCAGATGTAGAAGATCAATTGGTGGAAAGAAAAGTACCTGAATTTAAAACGACTCTGATTAGTCTGCAAGATTTGGTTAAGACTGGGGCCAAAGATCCGGCCAAAGTCAACACAGAATTCCAAGCTTCTTTAAAAGCTGTTGATCAGGCGATCGCTGTCTTACCTCTAACAGAACGGCAAAATCCAGTCTTTGTTCTGAAGGTGATTAATGGATTATTAGATACGGCTAATTCAGAGTATGGTGCTGCTATTGCGAATAACAAAATTGCGGCCGTCATTGAATATCAAGATTCTCGCGGTTTTGTGATTTATGCGGAGGAACTCTATAAGGCGATCGCCCCTGCTCTACAAAAAAGCGATCCGCAAGTCAATGCCGATATTCAAAAAAATTTGACCGCATTAAAAGCAATTTGGCCAAGTGTAGAGCCTCCTAAGATGCCTGTTAAAAGCCCTGCTGAGGTTACTACCTTAATTAAAAATATTGAAAAACTAACGATTCCGCTTACCAAAAAAGTCTAATAAAGTTTCATGAACTATAGCGCAGTCTTACCAACTTTTATTATTACTCTACGTGAAGGAGTAGAAGCGGCTCTTGTGGTTGGGATTGTTCTCGCCTACCTCAAAAAAGCAAGAAGGAGCCATACGAATCGCTGGGTTTATGCCGGTATTGGAGTTGGAATTTTCGCGAGTGCCTTAATTGGTGTTTTCTTTAATTGGTTACTCCAAGGTTTGCCTGATGCTAATCAAAAATATGCCCCTGTCATTGAACCTTTGCTGGAAGGAAGTTTTAGCCTACTCGCGATTATTATGCTCAGTTGGATGTTAGTTTGGATGACCAAACACGCTCGCCAGATGCGTCAACAAGTAGAAGGAAAATTGGGGGCTGTTTTTAAAGGGAATTTAGGGGAAGAATGGGGTATCTTTATCCTAGTTTTTCTGGCGGTTGTTCGGGAAGGATTTGAATCAGTTCTTTTTATTGCGGCTAAGTTTCAACAGGGTTTATTTCCTGCATTGGGGGCGATCGCTGGCATTGCCGCGTCGGCAGGGATTGGTATTATGCTATTTAAATGGGGTATAAAACTGAATATCAAATTATTCTTTCAGGTTATGGGGATTTTTCTACTTTTCATTGTGGCAGGTTTGGTCGTTTCTGCATTAGGGCATTTTGATACCGCTTTACAGACCTTCGCCAGCATGGATCGTTCCTCGGAATCTCTCTGTTTCTTTTATGAACGCTTTGCTAAACCATTAGATCAAGATTGTATGCTAGGGCCAATGGTGTGGAATTTTAGTAAAACTCTACCTGACGATCAATTTCCTGGCATTGTTTTAAGTGCTTTATTGGGCTATAGCCAACGAATTTATCTGGTTCAAGCTTTAGCCTATGGCTTCTTTTTAATCACAGTAGGGGGACTATATTTTCACAATTTATCGGGAGGAGTCTGGACAGTCAGTCCTCTAATACCGAAATTTGCTCTTAAATTGGTGCGAGTTGACAATAATGAAAGGAAATTTCCGTTAGATTAATTAACTCCCAAAACTATTAACAGGGCTAGTTAATTATCTATAATCTTTTTTTAAGTGATTGCACTATGATTACAGAAATATGCGATCGCATAATTTTAATCCAATCAAAGCGATCGCAAGTAATCCAGAAAGGAACTTTGACACCATCAAAGCGGGGAACGAATCTATCAGAAACTAGACCTCTTGCAAGTCGAAGAAAGTCCCCCTTTTTAAGGGGAATGTAGGGGGATCAAACGCTATTGTGCAACAAGTCTACTCTGCATCCTGGGTTTGTGATCCCTAGATCATGACATTTAGAAAAACGAAGTCGGTAACTAGCAATGTAAGAACTGGTCAATCATGCTGGCTAGCCGTTTAAGCTTCACGGGTTTACTAAGATACTCATTTGCCCCGGCATCAAGACAACGTTCGCGATCGCCAGGCATGGCCAAAGCCGTCAAAGCAATAATTGGCACTTCAGTTGACTGTTGGGCACGAATTCTTTGAATTGCCTCTAGTCCGTCCATATTAGGCATTTGAATATCCATCAGAATTAGGTTGGGTTGGCTATTCTTGAATACATTGATCGCCTCTTCGCCATCGGTAGCCAAGACCATTCGATAGCCTTTAGCTTCCAGATAACTTGAGATTGTAATAGTATTCGCTTCATTATCCTCCACCAGCAAAATCAGAGGAGGGGTTGTTCCCGATAAAGAGGGACAAGAATCAACAGAATCACTGCTAAGTATCGTCTGAGCAGTCAAGGAGGAGGATAAATTTGTCTGGTCGGGCCAACAAAAAGGAAGCTTAATAACAAAGCGAGTGCCAACGCCTAGTTCACTAAAAACATGGATATAACCAGCATGAAGTTCAATAATTTTTTTAGCTAAGGCTAAACCCAAACCCGTGCCATCATATTGACGATTCAGCGCACTATCCACTTGAACAAAAGGCTGGAAAATTTGATTTATATCTTTGCCAGCAATACCGATTCCTGTGTCAATAACTTCAATCTTAAGCCAATGTGTAAAGTTTGACGTTGAGTCAATTTTGCCGCTCTCTTCGTCATCAGGAAGAATAGGTTCTTGCCCAACAACCAAAGAAATTTCACCCCCCTCAGGAGTAAATTTGACAGAATTATTCAGTAAATTGATCAGAACTTGGCGGATGCGACGCTCGTCAACCATCAGATCGGGTAGTGAAGAATCAATAGCAAAGCTCAGACTGATTTTTTTCTGCGTTACCTGATGTTTAATAAAAACTAGGCTAGATTCGCAAAGACCGTTAAGATTAGTTAAAGTACAGTTGAGATCGACCTGCTCCGATGTAATTTTAGCCAAATCGAGAATATCATTAATTAATTCAAGCAAGTGTTCGCCACTATTTTCAACCGTTTGCAAAACTTTGATTTGTTCTTTATTTAAGACACCATAAATCTCATCCTGTAGTCCTTCTGTAACACCTAAAATGGCATTCAGTGGTGTTCGTAATTCATGACTCATATTTGCCAGAAACTCATCTTTTAAGCGAGTTGCCCGCGCAAGTTCTTTGTTGGAAATAGCGAGTTCATAGTTGCGTTGACTCAGTTGTTGCTGGGCTTCCTGTCGTTCCCCAAGTTGCTGTTGTAACTGTTCAAAGAGATTCACTTGTTGAATGGCGATCGCCAATTGGTTGGCCACCTGTTGCAAAAATTGGGCTTCTGAGTCAGTCCAGAGCCGTTTCGTATGGCAGTTATGAACCACCAAGATACCCCAAACGCGGTTAGCATTGTGTGTGGAAACCCATCGGTTAAGGTCTTGGCTGTGGTCTTCTTGGAGTATGGGAGCAACAATTTTTGACTGGATTTGGGTTTCGAGAGAATAGTCCCTCAAACAGTCAGTAAAAATGTCGTCCATAACATCAGGCACAATCCGAGGTTGCCCCTGCCAATAGAGTTCTAGTACCTCGTCTGACCAAGTTTCCTCTTCCCAGAGACGATTCTTGATCGAGGGCAAGTCAGGGGAAACCGCTTCTTCAATGATGTAGCTAGGAGCATCATGGAAAACACGAAAAACAATGACACGATCACAGTCCATAAGCTGCTTGACTTGCTGGACGACGATCGCCAGAATCTCCTCTAGGTTCAAGGATTGGCGAGTTCGCTCGGTAATATTGGCGAGGGCTTGCTGTTTGGCTAACTGTCTCGCTAGTCCTACTTCCGCTTGTTGACGGATTAACAATTCCGATTGCACCTGTTGATAGAGGTTGGCCAGCCAGTTGGCGATCGCCAACTGGCTGGCTAACTGGTGCGTTAACTCCACCTCCTCCAATTGCCAATGACGAGGAGCATTACACTGATGTACACACAACAACCCCCACAATTCATCCCCCCGCACCAAGGGCATCACCAAACTTGCCTTGACCGCAAACTGAGTCAAAATTTCCCGATGGCAAGGTGTCATCTCACTCTGATCAACATCAGACACCGAATAATGCTGACCTTGGCTATAGAGATTGGCATAGTTTTCGCCAAAACAATGATCATGGACGGGATGATGCAATGCCGATGGATAACCTAACGCCAAAGCTTCAGCAATGAACACACCATCATTAAATTGAGACTCTGGATCAAACTTAAAAATCCCGACGCGATCAGCGTGCAATACCGCCAAAATTTCCTGGCAAGCCGTATCAAAAATAGTTTGCAAATCCAATGATTGGCGAATTCTTTTGGTGATTTCAAGTTGTAAATGTTCCCGTTCTACCCGTTGGTGTAAGACTTCAGTCTGCTCCTCCAACGCCTTTTGCACCTGTTTAATTTCATCAATATTGATGAAGGTGATGACCAGCCCATCCAGATGATCGTCATCCCGCAGATAGGGATAAATCCGCATCAGTAAATGTGCCTGTGCCCCATCCCGCAGATAGGGATAAATCCGCATCAGTAAATGTGCCTGTGCCCCCCGTAGATAAACGTCCTGTTCGATCGGGGTTTCGGTCTCCAAAACCTGTTGCAACAACTCCACCAAATTAGGGCAGTCGAGATTGTGGGTAATGTGTTGGATCGGACGCTCCACATCCGTCGGCACCAAATTGACCGCAGGGACAGCCGCCGGTGTAAATTTCCGTACTCGCAGTTGGCTATCAAGGAAAATGACACCAATTTCACTGCTACGCAATAAGTTATCTACATCATTGGTCAGATCCGTTAACTCACGAATCTTGGTTTGATATTCCGTATTAACGGTGTAGAGTTCCTCATTGACGGAGTGCAGTTCCTCGTTGGTACTCTGTAATTCCTCATTGGAAGCCAAAAGCTCTTCATTGGTCGCCTGTTGTTCTTCGTTGGTGGTTTCCAGTTCTTCTATGGTCGCCTGTAAATTTTCGCGGGTTTGTTGCAGTTCGTACTCCAAATCGAGAATGCGCTGGGTCGCTTCTGCATCCTGATGAAATGCCTCCGCCGGCTGGGGCATCGGGGGACGGTCTTCGTTTTCAATGATCAACATGAAAAAGTCTTCCACCCGCGTATCTCCAGGGTAGTAGGTTACTTCCACATTAATTGAACGAATCACATCCGCTTGGTTGAAATGGACGCTGCCATAGAGAACGGGTTTGCGTTCTCGTTTGGCCCGATGGAGAGCGGTGTTGATCGGAAGACGCAATTCATCGGGGACTAAATCAGCAACGGCACGGGTCATTATCCCTTCTGGCACTTGCATGATGTTGGCGGTATCAGTCACCACATGAAATAGTTCCATGTCATCGTTGACCAGTAAACAGGTACAACCCCTGCGGCGAGTAAAGGCACTAAAGGCAGCAGTGAGAATCGGATCAAACTGATTGTTACTCCGCCGTGAAGTAATGGCGCGAGGAGTTGCAGAAGGAACGGTATATTCTAGATTTTGGGTGAGGATGGGCAGGCGAACATTGCGCCGTTTCTGATAAATTTTGCACCGTTCATAGATGGGACTAAATTCTTCGATCAGATCACCAGGGGTTTCTGCTGCGCCGAGGAACAAAATGCCTTTGTGCATCAGGGAAAAGTGCAGCATCCGCATGACGTGCTGTTGCAAACTGAGCTGCATATAGATCAGCACATTGCGACAACTGATCAGGTGCATTCTGGTAAACCCGGCGTTTTTGGCGAGGTTATGGGGCGCAAAGATGATGTTTTCCCTGAGCGTTCGTGAAATATGGAAGTTGCGATCGCGTAAGGTAAAGTATTTTTCTAGGCGTTTACGGGATAAATCAATCGCAATACTTTCGGGATAGACTCCTTCAGCGGCCTTGGCTAGAGCCGTGTTATCAATATCGGTCGCAAAATTTTTGACGCTGATATGTTTGCCCAGGCGAGTGATGACCTCATCCACCAAAATGGCCATGGAGTAGGCCTCTTCCCCCGTCGCGCAGGCAGTTATCCAAATTCGTAACTG
>JAYKJI010000344.1:0-6688 GCA_035285405.1 Snowella sp.
TGGGGGATTTAGGGGGCTAAATAAGGTTAAACAGAAAACTAAAGACTTGTGTCGGTTAATATCCCCGTAAAAGATGATCAAGCGTCCCATTTACCTCGACTATCAGGCCACTACCCCCATGGATGAAAGGGTATTTACGGCCATGAAACCCTTTTTTTTAGATCATTTTGGGAATCCCTCTAGTCATCATCTCTACGGTTGGGAAGCAATGGCAGCTATCAATCAAGCGAGGGAAAAAATTGCCGCCTCAATTCACGCCAGTGCCGATGAAATTATCTTCACCAGTGGAGCCACAGAAGCCAATAATTTAGCGATCAAAGGAGTAGCAGAAGCCTATTTTGGCCAGGGAAAACATTTAATTACGGTGCAAACAGAGCATCGGGCTGTTCTAGATCCCTGTCGTTATTTAGAATCTCTTGGTTTTGAAGTGACCTATCTCAGCGTTCAGGCTGACGGATTATTAGATCTCAAGCAATTAGAGGCCGCCATTCGTCCAGATACGATTTTAGTCTCAGTTATGGCCGCCAATAATGAGATTGGGGTACTGCAACCCTTGGCCGCGATCGGAGCTATTTGTCACCGTCAACAGGTGCTTTTTCATAGTGATGCAGCCCAGGCGATCGCCAAAATTCCCCTAAATGTGGAAGCCATGCAAATTGATCTGATGTCCTTAACCGCCCATAAAATCTATGGCCCCAAAGGCATTGGCGCGCTTTATCGACGCAAGAAAAATCCGAAAGTTCAATTGGCGGCTCAAATTCAGGGGGGCGGTCAGCAAGACGGTGGGCGATCGGGAACCTTGCCAACTCCTTTAATTGTCGGTTTTGCAGAAGCGATTAGCTTAGGTTTAGCCGAATTACTAACAGAAAATCCACGTCAACAAGCATTACGCGATCGCCTTTGGCAGGGATTACAAAGCTTAGACGGTGTTATCTTAAATGGTCATCCTAGTCAACGTTTAGCCGGTAATCTTAATATTAGTATTGAAGGCGTAAAAGGGACGAGTTTATTACTAGCTCTCCAACCCTATATCGCGCTTTCTTCCGGTTCTGCCTGTTCTTCCCAAAACAATTTACCTTCCCCAGTTTTAAAAGCTCTAGGCCGTTCTGATGCCTTAGCCCAAGCTTCTTTACGGTTAGGGCTAGGACGATTTACAAAGGAAACAGATATTGATCAAGCTATTGACATTATTGTAGAAACAGTCAAATCTTTACGCTCGGCTAAATCTTAAGGATCTTTGTTGATCGGGTGCTTTAAAAAGAGAGCATTCAAATATCTGACATGGCCATCTCGACCCAAAACTTGATCTAAATTGCCGGCATAGTAATAATCTAACGGATCTAATAAATAGAAAATATCTCGAAATTGCGCCTGTTTTTCATACAACAAATCTAGGGAAATTTCCACGATACAAGCAGTGGCTTGGGCAAAGATTTTTTGTCCACCACGAATAACCCGATCTTCGTAACCCTGGACATCTAATTTAATTAAAATCATCCCCATTGTTTGCGGATCGATGTTGGCCATTTCCTGATCCAAGGTTGATTGAGCGATGATGATTTTTTCCTGCTTTTTAACCATCGGAAAGGTGTTTTCACAGAGTTCTGTTGTTGGTAAAATAGAGGATGAAGGCTGAAAATATAAATGGCTATTAATACTAATTTTATCCTGATTTTCTCCCAAAGCCAGATTATAAACAGCAATTTTTTGTAAATCTGTTTTTGCCCAATGGGAAAGTTTGGCAAAGGGGATAGGCAAGGGTTCAAAGGCATGGATTCTAGCACGAGGAAATAGACGCTTCATTTGTCGCGCAAACTGCCCTTCATTGGCTCCAATATCAATAATCGTTTGAATTGGTAATTGGCTAATGCCTAGGAGACGTTTATCCCAGGTTGGTGTGAGTAAATGACCAATCAGATTAAAAAGGTGATTACTGGCACTGTAAAGTAAGTTTTGGAACGGCGATCGCGTTGGGATGGGCTTTTCAGTCTGTAACTCAAGGGGCATAGGTTAGCCAAAGGAAAATTTTTGCAAATTAAATAAGTAACTAGTTTCAATTAAATTGAACATAGATTTTGTGCCGGATCCCCCCAGCCCGCATTGATAAGGCTACTGCGTACACACATCTTGTAAACATACACGCTTTGAGGTTTTATCCCCCTAAATCCCCCTTAAAAAGGGGGACTTAAAACCTTTAAATTTTCTGATTCCCCTCTTTCAAAGGGGGGCTAGGGGGGATTCTGCAACTTGTGTGTACACGGTAGCTTGATAAGGGGGGTGTCCTTAGGACAGGGGGATCTTATAAATTTTAAGACCTACCTACTTACTATGTTTTTGGGAAAAGAGGAATATGCTTAATAAAATCAGAAGAGCAGGAAGAGGAGATTTTTCTGGAATGGATTGGGGAGGTTCAGGGGAGCCTGGATTTTGGTCAAAAAAGCTTAAGATTTGATCATCAGCAGAGAAATCCGTATAGGGAGGTGAAATTACGCCTTCCAACTGATTCGGATCGCCAGGCCAGACATGACCCATTGATTTCCCAACAATCGCTGTTACGATTTTCCCATTACAAGTTTGGCTTTTTCGGGTAATTTCCTGAGTAATCGGCCCAATTGCAATCAAGTTTTGACATTGATTAGCCCTCTGCCAAAAGTCAAATCCGTCCTCAAAAGTTGGCACATGAATTGGGACAGTAGCTGAGGAGAGAGACTCTTGCTGTTCTCCACCAAAATAAGGGATATTAGGATCCTTTACGCCATGAATTAACAAAACATTGATTTTATTACTACTATTGAGCACGGGGTCAGGGGGTAAAGGTGCATTAGGACGATAGGAAGCAGTTCCTTTGTAAGTTCCGGCAACTGATACAATTGCTTTAAATAAAGAAGGATCTTGATAGGCAAGATTTTCTACCAAAAGTGCGCCATTAGAAAAGCCTGTTCCATAAAAACTAGGAGAGGTTCTACTAAAAAAAGTTGAGATATCCGACTGGATGGCCTTCACAAAACTTAGCTCGTCTATATTACTATCCACCGCATTTCCGCAACAGAAACCAGCATTCCAGGTTAATAACTTGTCGGGTTGCCTAGGTAATGAAGGTGTTCCATAGGGATAGATCAAAATGAATTTTTTTAAGTCTGCTAACGGCTCCAGATTGGTTTGTCCGATAAACTGTTCGGGATCGCCGCCGCCGCCATGAAACGCCATGATCACCTTATTGTTATGATTAGGGGGAACATAGAGGATATATCGTCTTTGCAGATTACCGACGGTTACGGTACGGGTTGTTTGGCCCACACTCAGATCACAGAGGTTAGAGTCAAGAGCAGCACAAGAACTTGAGGTAGCGTTGAGATTGGCGGCATCCCCTTTACCTCCCAGTAAAAATACAAGCGCGATTGGCCCTAATGCCAGTAAAAAAGTTCGGATAAGCTCCACTGAAATTCTGCCTAATTAAGTATTTTTGACCCTGTAAAATTCTGGTTGGGGCATTGCCTTAGAGACTATAAAAACGATAGTTTCTTGTGAATAAAAACGTTACTTGAATACTTTTTTAAAAATTTACTCTGTTCATGTTAGCTCAATATTGTTGGGATATCAATCGCTAAAATAATTATTTCCTATGGATTTAATCTTGTGTCATCAAACAGTGGATTTCGATGCTCTAGGGGCGGCAGTAGGTCTATCTCGACTGAGGCCGGGCAGTCGCATTGTTTTAACAGGGGGAGCCCATCCCACGGTACGGGATTTTTTAGCCTTACATCGGGACGAATTAGCTTTAATGGAAATGCGAAGTGTTAATCCCCACCATCTTCGATCGCTTTTTATTGTGGATAATCAAAGACGTGATCGCCTGGGCAAGGCTGCCCAATGGTTAGATTTAGCTCATTTAAGCAGTATTGAAGTGTACGATCATCATCTGCATCAGTTAGGTGATATTCCAGCCACCTTTACACAAATTGAGGCAGTGGGAGCGACCACCACTTTAATCGTCGAAAAGTTACAGGCCACTAAATTACAACTTCAACCCGTAGAGGCTTCAGTGATGGCTCTGGGAATTCATGTGGACACAGGTTCTCTCACCTTTCCCCAAACCAGCGTTCGAGATGCCCAGGCCCTCGTCTGGTTGATGGAACAGGGAGCGCAAGTGCGGACGATCGCCGAATATGTGGAGCCAGGACTATCACCAATGTTGCAAACGCTCTTAACGGAAGCGATGGAAAATTTAGAGAGTTCGATGGTTTCTGGTTTTCGGATTACTTCGGTTTTACTGCACACAGATAGTTTTATTCCGGGACTATCAAATCTGGCGGAAAGGCTGCTGGAATTGACGGAAAGTGATGCTTTACTGCTGGGTCATAGTTATCGTCAACGCCAGGATGAGGGTTTTTATCCCGATGTGAGGTTAACGGTGATTGGCCGCACCCAGATTGAGGGAACCAATTTGCAATCGTTGTTTGTCCCCCTGGGCGGCGGCGGTCATAGTCAGGCGGCGGCGGTTAATTTACGGGATGTTGATCCGCAAAGCTGTTTAGCCCAATTGCGATCGCAACTGATTAGCCAGATTCCCCAACCCCTGACAGCCAGAGATTTAATGTCTTCTCCAGTGCGTACTATTCGCCCCCAGACCACCATTGAACAGGCCCAACGCATCTTATTTCGCTATGGCCATTCAGGTCTGTCGGTGGTGGATCGACCTGACCCCCTGGCCGATCAGGTTCAAGAACCCGACCAGGAGCAAGGAGAAGCCGCACAAATTGATCGTCTGGTCGGAATTATTTCTCGACGGGATATTGATCTGGCCCTCCATCACGGATTTCGCCATGCTCCTGTGAAAGGCTATATGACCCGCCAGGTCAAAACCATCAGTCCCGATACCCTTTTACCCGATATTGAGGCCATGATGGTGACCTTTGATTTGGGACGTTTGCCGGTGGTGGATCAAGGAAAATTAATTGGCATTGTCACACGCACCGATGTTTTAAGGCAATTACACCGCGATCGCGAATTTTTTCATCGTCAACAGAGTAAAGATCCCCTCGTATCCTGTTTATTACCCGATTTCCGCGATCGTCTTCAGCCGGCCCTTTGGCAATTTTTACAACAAGCAGCCCAGATTGCCCAGACTCAGGGCTGGCATTTATATTTGGTCGGGGGAGCGATTCGCGATCTATTACTGACAGGGGAAGAGAAAACTCTCCTTTTGCAGGATATTGATCTGGTGGTGGATGGTTTTCACGAAGCGGCTGAGGCTGAGGCAGGGGTGCAATTAGCTCGTCATTTACAGAATTGTTATCCCCAAGCCCGACTTTCTGTTCACGGAGAATTTCAAACGGCGGCCCTACTTTGGCATAAGGATCCCGAATTGGGGTCGCTTTGGGTCGATATTGCCACTGCTCGTACTGAATTTTATCCCTATCCGGCGGCTAATCCCCAGGTGGAAGCCAGTTCCATTCGTCAAGATCTGTACCGACGGGACTTTACCATCAATGCTTTAGCTTTACGGCTGACAACGCCTAATCAGGGGGAATTGTTAGACTTTTTTGGCGGTACAGTAGATCTGCGATCGCGCCAAGTGCGGGTACTCCATGCCAACAGTTTTATCGAAGATCCAACCCGCATTTATCGGGCTGTGCGTTTTGCCGTGCGTTTAGGATTTGCGATCGAACCTCAAACGGAATCCCATATTCGTTATGCCGTTGAAAGCGGTATTTATGAAAATCTAAAATTAGCTGGCCATCCGGCTCCGGCTTTAACCACTCGTCTAAAAGCTGAGTTAAAGATAATTTTAGACAGTATTTTTTGGCAAGCTGCCCTTAAAAAATTATCGGATTTAGGTGCGTTGAAATGTTTGCATCCCCATCTACAATTTAATTCCCAATTAGCTTGGCAGATGCGCTTCATAACACGGTTAAAGAATGTCCTTACCACCTCACCTTGGCATCAGGTTCATCCGCTTCCCGAAGCTTGGCTAGTGCGTTTGCTAATTTTATTAGCCTCTTTACCGGATCACGAACGCGGTCAAATTGCCACTAATTTACAGTTACCCCAACCTCTGATTGATATTTTACAAAATTTGGCGGCAGTGGAAAAACGTGTAATTGAACAATTACCCCTCTGTCAGCGATCTAGTGCAATTGTCAAACTATTACGAACTTATAAACCAATCACATTGATCCTGGTAGCGGTGAGAAATAACAAAGCCATGCGCCGTCAAATTGGCTATTATCTAACCCAACTTTCCCAGGTACAACCTCTCCTCAATGGCAATGATCTCAAAGCTTTAGGTTATAAACCTGGCCCTCAATTTAAATTTTTGTTAGAAGCTTTATTAATGGCAACCTTAGACCAGGAAATTACCAATCAAGCCGAAGCAAAAGCATGGCTAACTCTCTTCTATCAAACTAGGTTAAAATCTTGATCTTTCGTTGGCTAAAGCGTTGTGGTTTCGTTAAGATGTTCTTCAGTGACAAAAGAAAGATGTTCTTCAGTGACAAAAGAGAGTTAGCATTCTCGCGACTAAGAAATACAATTAAAAACAAGAATGCCAAACTATCTGGGAACTGC
Organism: Snowella sp.; assembly: GCA_035285405.1. GTDB lineage: Bacteria > Cyanobacteriota > Cyanobacteriia > Cyanobacteriales > Microcystaceae > Woronichinia. The sequence goes on from JAYKJI010000344.1 coordinate 6,568, forward strand.
TAGGGAGACAAGAAGGGTTAAAAGTCTTGTGTGGCAAAGACTACAGCAAAAAGAAAAAAGACAAGATACTCTGTAAAACAGTACAATGCTCCTCAAAAAGAACATGATAACAAAAGAATAT
>JAYKJI010000345.1:0-8557 GCA_035285405.1 Snowella sp.
ATAACAGGCTTAATTGGCCCCAACGGTGCAGGCAAAACCACCCTGTTTAACTTGCTCTCTAATTTTATTCGCTGCGATCGCGGTGAAGTGATTTTTGATGGTAGCCCGATCCAACAACTTCATCCCCATAAAATTGCCCTCAAAGGTTGTGTCCGTACTTTCCAAGTCGCTAGAGTATTATCCCGTTTAACGGTTTTAGAAAATATGTTACTAGCCACTCAACAACAAACAGGGGAAAACATCTTACAAGCCTGTTTCCATCAGGGAAAAGTCAGACAGGAAGAAAGACAGAATCGGGAAAAGGCCCTGGAAATTTTGGAATCTGTCGGATTAGCGGCCAAAGCCCAGGACTATGCAGGTGCTTTATCGGGAGGACAACGAAAATTGCTAGAAATGGCAAGAGCCTTGATGACCAATCCCAAACTGATTTTACTTGATGAACCTGCCGCTGGTGTCAATCCCACCCTGATTGGCCAAATTTGCGAACATATTCAGAACTGGAATCGCCAGGGCATCACCTTCTTGATCATTGAACACAATATGGACGTGATCATGTCTCTCTGCCACCATGTCTGGGTTCTGGCCGAAGGAAGTAACCTGGCCGATGGCACTCCCCAGGAAATTCAAAACAATCAACGGGTACTGGAAGCCTATTTAGGCGAATAGGCAATAAATCGGCTATAATCATAGTTTTGGGATCAATAATTCACCAGGAGATAATACCTGATATGTCTCGTTATAGAGGGCCACGCTTGCGTATTGTGCGACGACTGGGAGAACTCCCCGGTTTAAGCCGCAAAACACCCCGTCGGGCCTATGCCCCTGGTCAACATGGCCAAAATCGTAAAAAACGCTCCGAGTACGCTATTCGTCTCGAAGAAAAACAAAAACTCCGCCTCAACTACGGCATTACGGAAACTCAATTAGTCCGCTATGTAAAAAAAGCACGTCGGGCAACGGGTTCTACTGGTCAAGCTCTACTCCAAATGTTAGAAATGCGTTTGGATAATACCGTTTTCCGTTTAGGGATGGCAGGAACCATTCCGGCGGCTCGGCAATTAGTCAATCATGGCCACATTACTGTCAATGGTCGTGTCGTTGATATTCCTAGCTACCAATGTCGTCCGGGTGAAGTGATTAGTGTCCGCAATAAGGATGCCTCTCGCAGACTGGTACAAACCAATATGGAATATCCTGGTTTAGCCAACCTCCCGACCCATCTAGAATTCGACAAAAATTCCTTGGTTGGTAAAGTCAATAGTGTGATTGAACGAGAATGGGTGGCGTTACAAATTAACGAATTGTTGGTCGTTGAGTACTACTCTCGTAAGGCCTAACGGTTTTGGGATGAGGAATTGGGAAGAGCCGTCAGTTCTCAGTTCCTATACCTCCCTTAATTCTTTTTTCTATATCTTTGAAGCTAGAGTTTAAGTTCTGCATAGACGAGGTTTGGGGTTCGCCGTAACTGAAAACCCACCTGTTCACAAACTCGTTGCATGGCTCGGTTTTGAAGCAAAATATCCGCCCGAATTGTTTCTAGTTTTTCATCTCGACCAATTTGTACCAATCGCCGCAGTAATTCCGACCCTAAACCTTGACCATGCCAAGGATCACTAACTAACATGGCAAATTCCCCCTCCTTAACACCGTGTAATTGGGTCAAACGCCCCACTGCCAAAATCTCCGGTTCCTGGGTTTCAGGATTGAGCAAGACTGCAACGAGGGCCATTTCTCGATCATAGTCAATAAAACAAATGCGAGTGAGCCGTTCGTGAGCAATCAAAGAACTCTGGGCCAAAAGATGGAAATAACGGAAATACACACTCTGCTCAGAAAGAGTTTGATGGAACTTGACCATTAAAGGTTCATCTTCAGGACGAATGGGGCGGATTGTCACCGTTTGACCATTGCGTAGTTGATAGGGGACAATGTACTGAAGCGGGTAGGGACGAATGGCAGATTTGGGTAAATCACTATCGGCTAGACTGGCGGGATGGAGAATAATACGCGCATCTAGGGCTGTAATCCGTTCATTGGAAACCAATAAGGGATTGATGTCGATTTCTTTGATCCGAGGTTGTTCTACTACTAACTGACTAAATTTCACTAATAAATGCTCTAGGGAAGCAATATTGATCGCTTTTCGTCCTCGTATTCCCTGAAGGGCTTTATAGATCTTGGTTTGTTCCATCAAACGACGGGCTAGAGTTGTGTTAAGCGGTGGTAAGGCGATCGCCCGATCTTGGAAAATTTCGACTAATTGCCCCCCTGTCCCAAACAATAAAACCGGGCCAAACTGCGGATCGAGACTACTGCCAATAATTAACTCATAGCTACCATCGGGATTTAGCATTGGCTGTACTGTCACCCCCAGAAAATGCTCTGCGCCCACTTGCTTAGTCACAGAAGATAGAATTTCCTGATAGGCCCACCGTACCGCCTTTGCACTGGTCAAATTAAGCTGTACACCTCCCACATCAGTTTTATGGGTAATGGTTTCCGACCAAAGTTTCAAAACCACCGGATAACCTATCTCTTCTGCCAGAGCCAACGCCTCTAATTCCGTTTTGGCAATCCCTGTTTTAACCACTGGAAGACCATAGGCCGCTAATAGGGTTTTAGATTCTACTTCCGTTAATAAGGTGCGTCCGCTATTGAGAGCTTGGGTGATCATTTCCCTTACCTGAGAGCGTTCTGGAATACTATCCTCATCTCTCGGTAAAGTCGGGGTTTCATAAATTCCCTTCAGATTATAGCTATAGTGCCATAGCGCATTAAACAAACGGGCCGCTGCATCGGGATAACGGTAAGTGGGAATATGGTTTTTATTGAGAATTAATTCCCCTTCCAAGACTTCCTCGCCTCCCATCCAACTGGCAATAATCGGTTTCTGGGTAGCCAGGGTTGAAGCGATTAATTGTTGGGCCGTTTGGGTCGGATTGGTCATGGCCTGGGGGGTCAAAATCACTAAAAGCCCGTCTGTATTAGCATCTTCTAGCACAATCTCTAAGGTTTTAGCATAGCGATCGCTGTCCGCATCTCCCAAAATATCAATGGGATTACCATGACTCCAAGGGGACGGTAAAAGCTGATTGAGTTTCTCCAGGGTTGCTGATTCTAATTCTGCTAACTGTCCCCCTGTCTTAATTAACGCATCGGTCGCCAATACTCCCGGCCCACCAGCATTCGTAATAATTCCTAAATTGGGCCCCTGGGGATGACGAGGCTGCTTGGCAAACACTTCGGCTAGGTCAAATAATTCGGAAATACGTTCAACCTGTAACACGCCACAACGACGAAACGCTGCTGCTAATACTTCTTGACTGCCGGCCAAGGCCCCTGTGTGGGAAGTGGCCGCCTTGGCAGAGGCTTCGGTTTGACCCGCCTTGATGACAACAATCGGTTTAGTCAGAGCGACTTCCCGCGCTGCCGAAAGAAAAGAACGGGCATTAACGATGGATTCCATATAAAGCACAATCGCCTTGGTTTGGGGATCATCGCCTAGGTAATAAATTAAATCTCCCCAATCCACATCTAGCATCGAACCAACTGAGACAAAGGCACTAAAGCCCACGTGTTCAGGAAAACTCCAGTCCAATACCGCCGTGCAGAGGGCCCCGCTTTGACTAATAAAGCCTAAATTTCCAGGTCGAGCCATCTTACTGGCAAAAGTGGCATTTAGTCCGCTCTGGGGATTCATTAACCCTAAACAATTGGGCCCGATAATCCGTAGTTTTCCCAAGGCGATCGCTTGAATTTGTTGCTCTAGGGCCAAACCCGCCGCCCCAATTTCCCGAAATCCCGCCGAAATAATAATGGCTCCCTTGACTTCCGCATCAACGCAATCTTGAATGATGGCCGGAATAGTTGGGGCCGGAGTGGCAATAATGGCTAAATCAATAGGAACGGGAATCTTTTTGAGGGAAGAATAGGCCGGAATGCCTAACACGTTACTACGCTTAGGGTTAACAGGAAAAATACTGCCCCCAAAAGGATTACTGACCAAGTTCCAAATCAGGGTACGACCCACACTATTGGGTTTGTCGGTGGCACCAATGACGGCAACGGTTTTGGGCGAAAAAATAGGTGAGAGCGGTTGACGCTGAGACCCCAAAATATCATAGGCAGGGTCAGCCGCAAATTGAGCAAGAGACTGAAACATTTTTTCTCCAGAGGTGTAGAGACAACGGGCTAGGAGAATCCTGTCGATTAAACAGACTCGCGTTACTAAGTATTTATTCTCTATTCTAGTGGGAATGATCAGGTTAATAGGTAAGCAGCAATACTGTTGCCACAAGGAAAGATTCTAGTTTTAAGAAATAGTCGCCGTTTTTTTGTCTGTCTTGTCTAGCTGTTTGGTTGGGGAAAGGGTTGAGCGGGCTGATTGTTGATTAAACCAATCTAAAAGACGATTTAAGGCCCACCAGCGATCGCCGTCTCCTGATAGCTGTTGACCTTTTTGACCACTGATATAACCGACATGGCCACCAAAGCGAGTTAACGCTAGTTCAATGTAGGGGTTGTCTGTGCTTAAATGTTGCAGTTTCGTTACTAGGGCCGGGTCAAAGAGAGGATCATCGGCTGCGTAGAGAATGAGAGTAGGTTTACGGAGTTGGGGTAATAGGGGTAAGGCACTACTGGCAGCATAGTAGTCTGAAACAGTGGCAAAACCGAGGCGAGGGATGACTAATTCTTGATCAAAGCCCCAGATACTAGTAGCTCTCTGGATGGCATCGGGATCAATGTCCTGGGGATGATATTGATGTAATTGCCAAGCTAATTTATTTAACTCTTTGGTAATCGCCTTTTCCACGTATTTACCCACTGGATGGGCCATTAAATAGCGCAGCGATCGCTCTGAGTCCAAGCTCGGACAAATTACCGCTCCCCCCCCAATATCGGTTGCCTCTAAATTGAGATCTCGCCCCCAGGTCTGCACCGTTTGAGCCATTTTGACCCCCCAGAGGGCCAGTTGTCCTCCCAGAGAATAACCCACTAACCAAAAAGGGGTAGGACAACCTAGAGCCTTTGCCTGGGAAGCAATTCGCACAAAATCTTCCCCTTCATACAGGCCATCGGAGGTTAGGGTTGGCGACAATTCTGCTGTTTTTCCATGGCCTCGCCAATCAAATAAAACGACTGCATAGCCTTGAGCATAGGCTTTTCTGCCCAATAAACGTAAAAACCATTGATTGTCTAGATCGCCGGTAATGCCATAGGTTGCCACTAAAGTTGCTTTCGCCTGGGGAGGAATGGCAATTTGACCATAGATCGGCACTCCCCCTGCCCCCCAAAAGATACGGGATTGATAAGGCGGTTCGGATTCAATTAACGTTTTTTCCCAAGTCCGACTCGCATACCAAGCTGAGTACAAGGTCATCGCAAAACCTTGTCGTAGATACCAAGGCGGCAAAAAAGACGCAAGCATAAATTTTGAAGCAGTTATTGACCGATAGGAATTTTGTCAAAACCGAGGGTCACTTTTTGTTGAGGATAATCCGATAATTTTAACGAAATAAAATCACTATCGGTGATTACACTAGCAGGAATTTGAATTGTCCCCCCATAGGGTTTGCCATCAGCCGGCAAAGTGTCCGGTAAATCTTCGGCGATCGCATTGAGAGATTGACCATTGCTATCCTGGACTTCCAAGAAGCTATAGAGAAATTCAACAGGTTTGTTCCCCGTATTCATCAACTTCACAGAAAGTACGAGAGAACTTTCCTGGGATTGGGCCCGTTCAATGACCAGTGTGATTCCCTGGGATTGGGTAGTTAGGGGAAAAGCGTCGTTAAGGGCCTGATCGGTTAGTTTTTTTTTGCAGATGACTGACCCTCAGTCGAAGAGGATTGAGTTGTAGCGGTTGATGACTTGTTTTTTTCGGTTTTAGCTTTAGCGTTCTTAGACTGGGCGGAATCTTTAACATTGGCCTTAGTAGTTTTTTGTTGAGAGGCGATGTAGGCTCTAACTTCCTTCGTAACTTTATTAATGTTTAAGGGTTGAAAAGCTACTTGGGGACGACTTTCTCCTGCTTTAATCGCTGGTTTATCAATCAGTTTTTGGGTGGGATTGACTTCGGGTTGAGCGACTCCTTTGATCGCTTCTTCTCCTAACTTAAAAGTTAAAAATCCACTACCAACAGAACTGAGTGCAATTAAGAATAATAAGGCTAAGGGTAATTTGTGGTTGGCCAAGGGGTTCAGGGTTGTAATATTTTTCATAATAATGATTAATAAAATTTAGTGTAACAAGTTAAGTTTACAAAATAAGATTAGGCAGAAACTTAAGATTACTAAGTTTAATGATTGCTTAAAGATAGCTGGACAAATGAGAACAAAGACTCTAGTTTGAGGAGGAGAATTCACAATTGTGCTCATCATACTGTGTCTTCCGTCAATAGGCAACTCTACCAAACTATTTTTTGTTCTATTCTTCCTGAAGACGCTGATTCTTGTTAGGCTCCGGTTATTTTTTCGGTTTCTCCCTCTGAGAAGAAGCTGGAACTTTTAGAAATTTCAGTTTATCTTTAACGTAATCTGTGGTGTGAGTGTGGTCGTCAGGAGTAAACAACGGTGTTCAGTCAAGAGGTCTTGAGCAAAGATCCGGCTCTCTATGAGGTTAGGTCAGGTCGCTATGATTATCGTTTATCGGAATTGATTCGCCAACGGGCTTGGGTAGAAATTGATCAACAGGCTCTTATTCATAATGTGCAACAATTCAAAGCCTTTTTGAAGCCAGGCACAGAACTGATGGCCGTGGTCAAGGCTGATGCCTATGGTCATGGAGCGATCCGCATTGCTCAAACCGTTTTACAGGCAGGGGCTAGTTGGTTGGCGATCGCCACCTTGGGGGAAGGGATTGAGTTACGGGAAGCGGGCATTACGGCTCCCATCCTGATCTTAGGGGCAATAAATACGCCGGAAGAAATTAGTGCGATCGCCCATTGGCAATTAGAACCTACCCTTTGTCATGGGGAACAGGCCCAGTTATTTTCCGAGACACTTAAACAGTTGGGGCGTAGTCTGCCGGTGCATCTCAAGTTAGATACAGGGATGTCTCGCTTAGGAACGTCCTGGCGACAGGCTTTTAGTTTTGGCAAGTTAGTCAAGGATTTACCTTATTTACGTTTGGCGAGTGTTTATTCCCATTTGGCGACGGCGGATGATCCCAATCCCCTGCAAATGCAAATGCAAAAACAACGTTTTGAAACGGCGATCGCCAATTTACGCCAAGCGGGTGTTCAGACCAATCGTTTTCATCTCGCTAATTCGGCGGCCACGTTGAATGGTCAGGACTGGCATTATGATTTAGTGCGGGTCGGTTTGGGATTATATGGACTTTATCCGGCTCCCCATCTACGCAATCAGATTAACCTTAAGCCGGTTTTAGGGGTCAAGGCAAAAGTTACCCAAGTTAAAACTATTGAGTCTGGTACGGGGGTTAGTTATGGTCATCATTTTGTCAGCGATCGCCCGATGCAAATCGCAGTGGTAGGGATTGGCTACGCAGATGGTGTACCTCGTAATTTGTCCAATCGTTTACAAGTGTTAATTCGTGGCCAGCGTGTCAACCAGATTGGGGCAATCACGATGGATCAAATCATGTTAGATGTTTCCCATATTCCTGATCTAAGAGCGGGAGAAGTGGTGACGTTAATTGGCCAAGATGGCCAGGAAAATATTGCTGCGGATGATTGGGCTGAAGCCTTGGGTACGATTTCCTGGGAAATTCTTTGTGGCTTTAAACACCGCTTACCTCGGATTACGATTTAAATGACTTGTTGCTGGATTTTTAAAAACACCAGACCGACTACCTGGTCTCACTGGTTGGGAAGTCCCTCATCCGTCCGATCAAGATTAGCAAAAATCTAAGGGCGATCGCTGGCGAGATTTCCTAACCATTCTGGGGGATATCCGTACTGAACAGTTAGCCAACAACTTAGACAGAATAAGAAAAGATAACTTTTATCGCCAACCAGAATGAACTTTTCCCTAGAGTCCCTCTACACTTGGTATCGTAATATGATCCGCCATCCCCAATACCGTTGGTGGATTGTATTAGGAACCCTAATTTACCTTGTTAGTCCCCTAGACTTTCTGCCAGACATTTTTCCCGTCGTAGGTTGGATTGATGATGGTTTATTAGCGACCCTATTGGTGACTGAAATTTCTCAGCTTGTCCTCGCTCGCTTACAACTCCGAACAGATAGACAGAAAACGGTCAGAGTGGAAGAACAGTAATCTTGCAAAAGTAATTCTGCTATAGGAAATAAGCCTAATTGATATTTGTGATTTTCTAAACCATAAATGCTGTTAAGCTAGTTCTGTTTGAAAAATCTAAAAATGCTAAGTATTCTATGGCATTAATTGTCTGCTTTATACGTAACCATTGCTCAGCAAACCGGCTTAAATATGGCTCTTAACAAGTAGAAACGTAATCGTTCAGGGGGACAAAAGGTGATAATCTAAAAGTTATGCAAGAAAACCACCTACTAGAGACAAATGAAATTGACGAAAATGATTGGGATAAAACCCCAGTCAGCGTCAAAAACTTGGTG
>JAYKJI010000346.1:0-3799 GCA_035285405.1 Snowella sp.
TTGATAATAGCTATAGAAGACGTACCAATGACAATGGTTGTTCTATTGAGGAGCCGAGTGAGGGGGAAACTCTCATGCTCGGTTTTGAAGACGAGCCGTTGTGGTGACATGACGGCTTAGTTTAACCTGATAATATTTTACAGTCTGAAAGTCTTGAAACAATAAAATAAAGTACAGCACCAGGATCCCCCATTACACCTTCTGCAAATGGCTTGATCAGAGATGTCGGTAGATGTCCTTTTTTCGCAAGAGCCAAGTCATAGGTTAGTTGATTAGATTCTCTAATGTTACCAGGCCCAAACCAGCTAAAGGTTCGCCAGCCGATAACATCTGTAAAATCTATCCATTCTTGAGTATAAGAGGTTGGGCTACCACAGCCTTCCCAGATTTCCTTTTGCACAGTAAAACCAAATTTTCCCTGGCTATACTTTACCCAGAGGCGATCAATGTTGCGTAAATCGAGACAGGGGAAATTCTTTAAGATTTCTGAATCCCTAATGATGATGTCCGAATCTTCTCGCATACTCTTCCTCACTTCACGCATGCGCTGGTCAGTTTCTCTGTTAGCCGCTTCCCAGTCTTTAGCGGCTAACAGGTCGCGCAGTTTGGCGTAGTAGTTGTCTCCAAATCGTTCTGAACTGAGGTCGTCCTGCTCTGTCTGAGGTGGGCTATCTGATTGAGATGGGCTAACAGACTCTGCTGTTTGCGGTGGCTGATTTGCAGTGGTGACTAGCTGTTGATCTTCAATTTCCTCGCGTATGCGGTCTTCAGTTTCTCTGTCAGGAGGCGTTTCTTGGGACGGTTGCTGATTTATGGTTAGTTCTTGTTGCTGCTGTTGACTTTCAAAGGTTGCTGCATCGCATTCGGTATCTTCTCTGGGCTGTATAAATTCAGGAGGCAATGTGGAGTTATTTGCCACTGTAGAGCTATCCGAAATACTTTGAGACTTAATTCCAGTGATCCGATTATTGCCTGAATTTGTCGTTACTTTAATAGCCCGAACTAATTGATCTAATGGTTCAGCTTCGTCCACTGAATGCTGGAACTGTAAATATAGTCTTGAGGCTAAAAATGCTTGTTCTTTAGGCAATTCACTGACACCTGGCAGTAAAACTGGGATGATCCGTAGATCATTTTTTGAAGCAAGCATGATCATCGCATCTAATTCCCAGAAATCCTGGAATTTTCCAAAACCCTCTAAGCCGATAAAGAAGGCAAAATTGCGTGATTGAATCAGCCCTTGCTGGACTTTTCTTGGAACAGAATCTCCAACATGAAGTTGCTCTTTATCTAGCCAAACATTTAGCCCATGCCGTTTGAGTTCTTGGGCAATGGCTTCAACCTGTGGCTTATCGTTGCTATTGTGCGCCAGAAATACATCAAACTGTTGCTCACTCATCTGGTATTACTCCTCGACACCAGCGATCACAGCCAAAGCATGAGCATACACAGCTAATTCTTGACGTAATGCCTTAAGTTCCTCGCGTAATGCGGGTTCCTTGTCCCATTCTTGCTCATGAACCTTAGCACTCATGCCAGTAGTATTTTTCGCTTCCCATTCCTGCAACTCCGGATGCCACTTCGACAGAAAGGGACGTAAACCTCGATTTAACACAGCAATAGCAATCCCACCGACCGATCTTTTAGATGCTCCTACCTTCGGCCCTGCTTTCCTTAAAATCTCTCTTGTCGAGCCAAACAAGCTATACAGCGAATTTAGTGCCTCCCGTACCAACCCCATGTTAGGCTCCAAAGACTGCACAGCAATTCTCGTCACCAGTTCAATATAAAGTTCCCATGCTGCATTTCGTTCTGTCGGATCTGACTTCCAAGACGCTGATCCAAGCCCAAAAGGGAGACTAACGGTGACTTGCGTTAAGACGGCTGGGTCATTTTTAGGCATAAAGCTCAAATCTAAAGAAATAATTTACGTCATTCTACATATTAAATTAAATGCCGTGATTAAAGTCATCAATTATTGCTCAATTACGGGATTTTTTCGATATCAGGAAATAGGATTACAGTGCCCATCATCTGCGGCAAAAAACAGAGCGACAAAGGAGCAACACTTTTTGATGTTCAAGTGCATGTGATTTTTAGCATTTATTTCACCGCATTAGCCAATCTTGATATTCCGCCATGGAAATCTTTTCTCAAGTCAACCCAAGTCATTTGTTTAAGAAAAATAGGCAGCTTTGGTACAGACGGCGCATCCGGTAATATCACAGGAATAACAGGGCATCCTCGATTAAAGAACTCGGAAAGAAAGACACGTATTTCGTTCTCTTGCCATGGCCCAAGTCCATTTTTACCAACAAATACTGCGGCACTGCCTATAGACCCTATTTGCTCTTCTAGTTCTAATTGCCAAGGTCTTCCCGGAGAAAGCTGTTCTTCATCCAGCCAAGGAATCACCTGTTTTTGTTTGAGTTCGCTGCTGATGATTCTGACAGATGGCTTGTCGTTTGAATTGTGACACAGGAAGACATGAAACTTGTTGTCGGATTTTTCGTGGTGATGCATTTCTAATTCAAGGATATCTTGACCGTCGCGTGAAGATGCTGAGAGAACGTTAAGAATTGATTTAATATCTTCAAATATATCTCTAGAAGTTTGATTAGAGAAATTGGTACGTTCAATGCATTCCCTGCAGACGAATGCAGACCGCATTCCGACGTTCACGCCTCGCTTATCATACAAAAAATCGTTTAAACAGCCAATGTTTATATCATGTGAAAGTCCAAGATTAATAAAATTTCCAAGCAACAATGCTATGAAATAGACTAGCCCATTTGTGATTGGCAAATCAGTTAGCTGATGCCACCCGAAAAAAGAAACAATTATTCTATTTTGGTGACTTTCAAAAAAATAATTATTATCGTATTGAACATTCGTGGCGAATATCGCGTGATCGAATTGCTGTATTTCTTTTACCAGCGAACTATTCATGGATTCATAGGTTGTGGGGCAATTGATCTTACTAGTGGTGATGCGAAACGCTTCCTTCCCGGGAGAAAATTTTACAGACTTAGATAGTCCATTAAGCACCTCGCAGACTTTATCTGTATCCAACGGCAGCGTATTGTCCTTGTAAATAACAATTTTCATTTATTTTAGTCCATCTTATGTGTAGTTTCGCTAACCAGTGATTATACAGAGGTTTTTCGTATGAAAATCTCCATCATGACGATATACGGACAATTGCGGCATATCATTATCATTTAGGCGCGATCGCCAGAAAAATTCTGTAGATCATGCCAAGACATAGCACTACTGAAGAGTAGCAACGATTTTATAGTTCAGACCATCCTGTAATCATTCTTTACATTGTTTTTACTTCCTCAGCATCAGACTTGTGTAAGGCGATCGCCGGGATATTAGTAAACCGTTCCCAAGCGTTAGCCGTGTGATCTGGAAAATTCGGAGGTCTTGTGGCGAAAGTCCCTCTCAAACCCTAAACACCTGAGATAGTTCCTGCGAGCAACATTGCACTTTTGGGATCAAGCCAGGTAGGAATTTCTTTTAAAATCCGCCGTTAGTGGGTTCTTTGAATCAAGGTTTGCCATGAAATTTAGTCGTATCCTCGGCATCATTACCGGGTTGACTTTAGCCCTTGTCCTAGCATTTTTCCCTTTTTTGCCCTCCTCGTCCCAACCAAAGCGTCCCAATATTCTTTTGGTGGTATCCGATGATTTGGGGTTTAGTGATTTGGGGTTATTCGGGTCGGAAGTCAGTACACCCATTACCGACGACCTGGCCCGGCAGGGTCGGATTTTTACCAACTTTCATGCCTCTCCCG
>JAYKJI010000347.1:0-9604 GCA_035285405.1 Snowella sp.
AAAAGGACTCGTAGCAATACGAATAGGGTAGGGCATACCCGAATTTAACGCTTGGGGAGAATCCCACCTCTGGTTAAAGCACTGCAAGGTACTTTAGTTAAGTGGTTTCGTTGAGCCAAGAATCCTCGTTGCTTCAGCACGAGGAGTGTCAAAGACACTCGTCCTAGCATATCATCAGTAGAGACGCTTATTGGTGATCAAATTGTTAGCCATCCTGACGATTTAGAACGCACAAACAACCCGAAAGCCGATGTCATAGAGACGGCCATGGGGATCAAAACGAGCGCGATCGCCGGAACGACATTTCTGAGGCCCTGCATTCCAAGAGCCACCCCGAAGTACCCGTTTTTGTTCATCCCCCTCGCTCAGCCAAACCTGATTATCTGGAGGTGCATTGTCATAATTACGATGCCAGGGATCAGCACACCATTCTCTGACATTGCCGTGCAGATCATACAGACCAAAAGTATTAGCAACACCAAAAGAACCCACGGGTGTGGTTTGTCGCCGATCGTCTCCCCTGGGGCCTTCACCATAGGCTCCACGATTACAGACCTTACCCTGATAGTCCCAATCCACACCAGAATAATTCGCTAAGTCCGTTGTAATGGTCGGGCCAAAATGGAAGGGCGTTTGAGTATCACCGCGACAGGCATATTCCCATTCCGCTTCACTGGGTAAACGATAGGATTTTTGGGTGAACTGGGAGAGGCGATCGCAAAATTCCAGGGCTTCATACCAGGAGATCTGTTCAATAGGAAGATTCTGGCCAATAAAATTTGATGGGTAAGGATCAAGCGATCGCTGAACTTTCGGGAGAGCAGCCACGGCTTCCCATTGAGCCTGGGTAATGGGAAATTGACTCATCCAAAAAGCAGATAGTGTCACCAAATGTTGTGGCCCTTGGGAACGATGATAACCTTCCTCCTCTTCACCAACCCCCATTAGGAATTGGCCTGGGGGAATCGCTACTAACGACAGATTGGTCGTTTCATTTAATAACGTGATATGGGATGGCTGACAACGCCGTTCTCGCCGGAGAATTTTACCCTGCGTATCAACAGTGACAACTTCAAATTCGACGATTGCTTCCGTCATGGATGCCTAGAAAAACACGATGAAAAATGCTATTTGCGCGTTATTTTATCACCTTTCTTCAATCACCCCTTCGGCTTGATGGGCGATCGCTCGTAATTGATCGAGGGTTTTAGGAGAAACATTTGACCATAATCCCCGTTGCTGGGCCTCTAAAAGTCGCTCCGTCATATCTCGCAAGGCCCAGGGGTTTTTGGTTTCTAGAAAATGCTGTACCGTCGGATCGAGTAAATAATGATCGGCAATGCCTTGATACATAAAATCCGCTCCGCAATGGGTAGTGGCATCATAGGCAAAAAAGTAATCAACGGTTGCGGCCATCTCAAAAGCCCCTTTATAACCATGACGCATGACTCCGGCAATCCATTTGGGATTAATGACACGGGAACGATAAACTTTACGAATTTCTTCTGATAGTAATTTGACTTTTGGATTACTGGGAACCGAATTATCGCCAAAATAAAGTTGAGGATTTTTACCAGTTAAGGCACGGACGGCCACGGCTAAACCACCTTGAAATTGATAATAATCATCGGAATCTAAGAGATCATGTTCCCGATTATCTTGATTGTGCAAAATAATGTCCAATTTTTCTAATCGCTGTTGAAAAACGTCCGGCATTGCATGACCAATTCCCCGCTGATCGTAGGCATAGCAACTCCAGTTACGATAGGCGATCGCTAAATCTGCATCGGTTTGCCAATTTTGAGCTTCAATTAACCCCTGAAGTCCGGCACCATAGGCTCCTGGTTTAGAACCAAAAATACGATAGGTAGAGCGAGTAATTGCCTGTTCTAAACTGAATCCTTGCCCTTGCCAATATTGACTATCCTGACTAACTTGGGCTGCTAAGGGATTATCTGCTTCTGCTTCTGCTAATTGGGAAACGGCGGCGATCGCTGCCTGCATGAGTTGCACTAAATTGGGAAAACTATCCCGAAAAAAACCTGAAATCCTGACAGTAACATCAATACGGGGCCTATTTAAAAGACTAATGGGCAGAATTTCAAAATCAATGACCCGTCGAGACGGCCCATCCCAAAGCGGTTTTACCCCTAACAAAGCCAACACTTGAGAAACATCATCCCCCCCCGTTCGCATCGTCGAAGTTCCCCAGATCGAAATTGCCAAAGTTTTGGGATATTCTCCCTGTTCCTGGGTATAACGTTCGATTAAGATTTCCGCCGCTTTGCGTCCTACATCCCAAGCCGTTTCGGTGGGAATCGCCCGAATATCAACGGAATAAAAATTACGGCCAGTGGGTAACACTTCAGGACGGCCACGGGTTGGCGCACCAGAGGCTCCACTAGGGACATATTGACCGTTTAATCCCCGTAATAGATGGGTAATTTCTTGATCAGTTTTTTGGAGAGCCGGTAACAAAGTCTTTTCAATCCAGGTCAGAACCTTAGTCGTTTGCTGAGAATATTTTTTTGAATTATCGTCATCAGCTAAACTCACCCCCCTTTTTAAGGGGTGCAGGGGGGATCTATTTTCTAAGTGAGAACATTTTTTTGAATTATCGTCATCAACCAAACTCACCCCCCTTTTCTCTAACTGGATCAAAGTATCAACTAATAACTGACTATAAAGTTCTAATTGCTCAATCACATCACCCACAATCAAACACTTTTTTAATCCAGTTAATAAAACTTCTGCCTTAATTGCTTGGCAAATACTAACAGTTTCAGCACTCAACCTAAAAGGCGTTTGAGGTACTTCTGTCAGAGGGTTAAAATCTAGCTCTAAATCCTCGGCTAAAGCCTGAGTTAATCCCCTTTGCTCATAACTGGGTGCTCTGGCAATACTAATGATTAAATCCCGTAGTTGTTGATCTTGAGGACATTCCCCTAAAATATGTAGTCCATCTCGAATTTGGGCTTCTTTCAGTTCACACAAATAACCATCCGCAACACTGAGAAAAGTTTGAATACTTTGATCCGTCACCTCCGCTATACCTAAATCTTGATGAAGTTGGGTTGTTTTCAGTAAAGATAAAAGGCGATCGCGGATCATCGGTAAACGTTGAGGATCAAGAGACCGCGCTTCATAATATTCATCAATCAGGGTCTCTAAGCGTTGTAAATCGCCATAAAGTTCAGCACGGGTAAGAGGCGGTGTTAAATGATCAATAATCACTGCTTGAGAACGACGTTTAGCCTGGGAACCTTCCCCTGGATCATTAACAATAAAGGGATAGAAATGGGGTAAAGCTCCTAAGGCAATTTCAGGATAACATTGGGCCGAAAGCGCGACACTCTTGCCGGGTAGCCATTCCAGGTTGCCGTGTTTGCCAAGATGAATAATTGTCTGGGCAGCAAATTCTGTTTTTAACCAATAATAAAAGGCCAGGTAGGCAGGAGTTGGTTCAAGATCCGGCGCGTGATAATTTAAACTGGGGTCTAGATCATAGCCGCGACTGGGCTGAATACCGATGAAAATATTGCCGAGTTGGATGCCTGCAATGGGTATCCCTTTTTTGCTAACTTGAGCTTCTAAATTCTCCTCTTTTGACCAGCGATCGCGGATGGCAGTTCTGATATTTTCAGGTAGGGTTTGAAAGTAAGTCTCAAAGGTCTTTCGGTCTAAAAACTGATGAACTTTTCGCCAGGCTCGACTTTCGAGATCATTGGTGACACCCGAAGTTAAAAGTTGAATTAAGTCTTCAGAGGTTGCGGGAATATTTTCAAGATAATAACCCTCTGCTTTTAAAGCGTTGAGAATATTTAAACAACTAGCTGGTGTATCTAAACCCACACCATTAGCCAAACGACCATCTTTATTGGGATAATTGGCTAAAATTAGGGCTATTTTACGCTCAGAAATTGGGGTTTGACGACATTTGACCCAATTAGCGGCCAGATCAACCACAAATTGCAGGCGATCGCGGACAGGTTGATAGATCACCACATCCGTTTCTAGCTGTTCATGCCATTGTTGTACCGCTTTAAAGGAAATGGCGCGAGTAATAATGCGGCCATCCACTTCGGGTAAGGCAATATTCATAGCCAGATCACGGGGATTTAAGCCTTGTTGACTCGACCGCCAATGGTCTAGCGTGCCACCGCTCAAAATTACCTGTAGAATTGGTACATCTAAAGCTTGCCAAAGGGGAATGGTTTCTTCACTGCTCCCTTGACGTTCCAATTTAGCGAGGGAGAAACTGGTGGTATTGAGAACCACTTGCACGGCTGACTTAGCAGAGGCTTGAAAATATTGCAGAACTCCTTCTTGAACCTCTGCATCCCGTAAGGAAGAGACAAAGACTGGAATGGGAGTTAATTGATGAGCGGCGATCGCCTCACAAAGAGCATCGATCACCAGGGTATTGCCCGCTAAATAGTGGGAACGATAGAACAAAATCCCCACAGTGGGCTGAGTTGGGATAGGTTCTTGAGAAGGCAAGGTTGAGAACTGAAAATTGCCTGAATAGAGACCCACATTGGGAACCCGTTGGGGAGGTAAACAGGGATAATCCGTTTTTAAACAAAGATTACTGAGCCATTGCAGCCCATTACGCCAATTTTCCAGGCCACCTTCGCGACAATACTGCCAAAGTCGATCTACCTGGCTCAAGGTAACGGTGGAATGACTCATTAACTCTAAATCAGGGCGATCGTCCCCTGGTAAAACCCAAAGACTAATTCCCTTTGCCCAGGCCAGGGCTTTGAGCACTTCTAATCCATAACTCCAGTAAGCCCTTCCCCCTAATAGACGTAAAATAATAATCTGGGCATCTTCTAGTACTTTTTCTGCATAGTGATCAATACTTAAGGGCTGTTGAAGATTTAAGAGATTAACGACCCGAAGAGTGGCAAAATTTGGGGGTAAATGGGGAAAAGTAGCCGCTAAACTTTGAATATCGGTATCGGCGGCGGTCAAGAAAATGATTGCCCCTGGAGTCTGCTCAATAAAGATTACCCCATCACTGTCGGGAATCCAACCACCTGGTAGGGCGTTTAATCGGTGCATTTAAACTCCTTATATCTTAAGTAATGCTTAGGATTTGTTGAACGACCGGCAAGTGTGGTCATTATAGAGTTTAAAGATAGCGTTTATCGTTCTTCCCGTCTTCCATCCTCAATTAAGCATGATGACTGCTTTTTCTCCTTCGTTTTGTCGTGTTCTACCGATTACTACCTTTGAGGACTTAGTGACTCTTTGGTACCAGTTGGCAGAGCCGATGGGGAATCGGGCAGTTTTGCTAACGAATGATCATC
Organism: Snowella sp.; assembly: GCA_035285405.1. Lineage (GTDB taxonomy): Bacteria > Cyanobacteriota > Cyanobacteriia > Cyanobacteriales > Microcystaceae > Woronichinia. Next base: position 5,316 of record JAYKJI010000347.1, read on the forward strand.
TACAGACTGACCTGAATCAAACTGAGAGTCCCCTGAATACTGAACCGGCAAGACCGCTAGAACGATTTTGTGGATTATTCACTGCCTACGGTAACGCTTTGATCCGGGCACAGAACTTTTCTGCAACTCATTGTCAGGTTTTCTTGGCCCTTGGTGATGAAGCGATCGCTGATTTTTTAGCACAACGGAATTTGGGAACCATTCCTAAATTTGATTATCGTGCGACCTCCAAAAAAAGAACTGAGTTTCAAAATCATTTAACCATCGGTTTGCTTACCATCCTGTCAGCAGAATCTCAAGATGTTGCTGAAAAAGAAAATAAATCTAATTCTCCCCTGGTAGCGTCGTTATCCTCCCCAGCATCGGGGCAACTTTTCTTTAGCCAGGATCAGCTTCTTAGCCAGGTGATTGCTCAAATTCGGCAAAGTTTAGATCTATCGGTCATTTTAGAAACGGCCGTGACCGAAGTCAGAAAATGTTTACAAGTTGATCGCTTAGTAATTTATCAATTTACCGAAACTCAATTATCTTTAAAGACTGAACATTCTTTACCTTTATTAGCTGGTGGAAAAATTACTTACGAAGCCAAAGATTCTGACGATGTTTCTTCCACTTTAAGTTTGATGACAGAGAATGATTGTTTTTATGAGGTTTTAAATTATCAACAGAAGTATTTAGAAGGCCAAGTTGTCGCTATTCGGGATGTGGAAACCGCCTATTCTTCTTCCTATTGTTTAACCAATTTACTCAAAAAATACCAAGTTCGGGCTACCTTGACCGCGCCGATTATTGTCAATGGCTACCTCTGGGGATTATTAATTGCCCATCAATGTCACTATCCGAGGGAATGGTTAGAACAGGAGAAAAATTTTTTAGGTCAGATTGGCGAACATCTGGCGATCGCCATTAAACAGGCCCAACTCTATGCCGAAGTACAACATCAAAAACAAAACTTTGAAAATCGAGTGATCGAAAGAACCCAGGAATTGCGCGATACTTTATTGGCAGCCCAAGCCGCCAGTCATCTCAAAAGCGAGTTTCTAGATAATATTAGCCATGAACTGAGAACCCCTTTAACCTGTGTGATTGGACTTTCTGGAACACTATTACATTGGTTTAATCAAGGCACTTCTCTACCTGTCGATAAACAGCAGCACTATCTTAAAATGATTCAGGATAGTGGTAAAAAATTAATGGATTTAATCAATGATATTATTGAACTGTCTCAGATAGAATCAGGAAAATCTGCCTTAAATTTTGATGTTTTTTCCCTTATGTCTCTTGCTCAGGCGGCCTTATATCGTCTAGAGAATTTAGCCAAAGCCAAAAATATTCAACTCAAACTCGATTTTCAAATCCATGCTGAACAGGATGCTTTCTGTGCTGATCCTGACCGTATCCAACAAATTTTGACCCATTTACTGAGTAATGCCATTAAATTTACGCCGGATGGTGGTCGGGTGACACTCCGCATTTGGAAGGAAAAAAAGCAGGCTGTTTTTCAGGTTGAAGATACGGGCATTGGCATCGATCGCCATCAGTTTCCCTACCTCTTTGAAGCGTTTAAACAACTCCATGAAAACCGACAACGAACCTATGAAAGTACAGGTATTGGATTAGCTCTCACCAAACAACTGGTAGAACTTCATAGTGGCACGGTTGAAGTGGAATCGACAAAGGGAAAAGGGTCTGTTTTTACCATTTTTATTCCCTACCAAAATCAATCCTATATTAAACGCCCTAAAGATCTGCGATCCCAGGAACTTGCTCCAGCCATTAATGTTAGTGTGGTCGTCATTGAACAGGATGAAGAAATTGCAACCTTAATTTGTGAATTATTGACGGTGGCCAATTATCAAGTCATCTGGTTAATTGATACCAATAATGCGGTCAAACAAATTGAGCTATTACAGCCAGGCATTGTGCTAATTGATCAGGACTTTCAGGAAGTTGCCAAGATCAGTCGCTTACTAAAGGATTCCCATCAAATCAATGTCAATAGCTTAAAAGTTATTTTACTCAGTGAAAATATTTCTTCCAGTGAATGGAAAGAGCTATCCCAAAGTGGGATTGACGACTATATTCTTAAACCCTTACAACCCGATTTACTACTACAAAGACTTAATAATATTAGCCGCAATAGTGCTATCAAAAAAGTGGAAACTAATGCCCAATTTTTCCTGCGAGAATAAACCTTACAATCTCATTTTTCCGCCGATCTATCGATGGCTTAAGGCATCGCGAAGACCATCACCCACATAATTAATACTAACAACAGTTAAAAAGATAGCTAATCCAGGAAAAATAACCATCTGGGGAGCCGTTGCTAAATAATCTTTAGCGGTATAAAGCATTTGTCCCCAGGTCGGAACATCGGGAGGGAATCCTAATCCTAAAAAGCTCAGGGTTGACTCGGTAATAATGGCATTGCCGATCGCCAAGGTTGCGGCCACAATAATGATGTTGAAAACATTGGGAAAAAGATGTTGCCAGATTAATCTTCTCGGTCTAGCTCCCAAAGCGATCGCCGCACTCATAAATTCCATTTCCCTGAGTTTTAAAATATTGCCCCGTACCAAACGAGCAACGGTCATCCAGTTGAGACCACCGATGAGTAGCACAACTAGTAGAAAAATGCCAATTTCTGGAGAAGCGATCGCTTTCATCGCATCTCGAAAAAGATAGACAATGAGCAGTAATAAAGGCAATTGAGGCAAAGACAAAAATAAATCCGTCATTCGCATCAAAAGAGTATCAATTAAACCGCCATAGAAACCAGCTAATAAGCCAATGACTGTGCCGAGGGTTATCGAAACCAACATCGCCGTCATGCCAACCGTTAGAGAAATGCGGCCACCGACCAATAATCGTGCCAATTGATCCTGTCCTAGGTCATTAGTGCCTAAGGGGTGTTGCCAACTGGGGAGAGCCGCCGTCTGGCTAAAATCAATTTGATCAATCGGAACCCGATAAACCCAGGGGCCAATCAAAACGGCTAATAAAATGAGTAAAAAAATAACCGTTCCCACTAGGGCCAAGCGATCGCGTTTAAAACGTTGCCAGGCTAATTGCCAAGGCGATCGAGTGATGAATTCAGCCGTCATAAAAAGTATAAAAAAGATAAAATAAACGGTGATTTAAAATAAATTCAAACTATATTTTAAACCATACTTGCCCATGACCTATTTTCGCACCCTACGTTTAGGCGATACCGATGCTGCCGGCGTTGTTTATTTTGCCTCTTTGCTTTCCATTTGTCATGAAGCCTACGAATTTGCCCTAGAACAAGAAAATATTCCTTTACGAACTTTCCTCTCCCATTCTGAAATAATTTTACCGATTGTTCATGCCGAAATTGACTTTTTTGCGCCGCTCCAATGTGGCGATCGCCTCCTCATTCACTTTTCCTCCCATCTACTCAATGAATATGGTTTTGAGTTAACCTATCAAGTCTTTCTTGATCATCTCGAACGGCGATCAGAACGACCTGCGGCCCAAGCTTTAACTCGCCATCTTTGTATTCATCCCCAAACCCGCAAAAAAGTTCCTCTCAGCCCTGCTCTTAGTCAATGCCTAGAAAAATGGCACGATAATCCTTTTTCAGTAAGCCCTAGTTAACCCTCAAATCAGCAATGCCCTAAAGCGATCGCCGCATTTTGTCCACCGAAACCAAAACTGAAACAGAGAGCCTGACGAAGCTTTGCTGCATAGGCTGTTTTTACCAGATTTAGATCAAAGGCTGGGGTTTGCAGACCCACATTGGGAAACAAGACTTGATCCTGTAAGGCCATTACACTAAAAGCAACGGCTAAAGCGCCTGATGCCCCTAATGTGTGACCCGTTGCCCCCTTGCTAGAACTAACGGCCACCGATGCCGGAAAAAGAGATTGAATGAGGTCAGCTTCTCGGCGATCGTTTAACTGAGTGCCCGTTCCATGAGGATGGAGCAAATCAATTGCCTCTGGCGTTAACCGACTTCTTTCTAAACATTTTTTGACGGCCAAGGTGGCACTGTGATTGTCGATCGCTGGCGCACTCACATGACTCGCATCGCAACTAAAACCCCAGCCCTGAATTGTCCCATAGATTTTTGCCCCCCGTTGCTGGGCCAAAGCGGCAGATTCAAGCACAAAAATAGCTCCACCTTCTCCAAGCACTAATCCTTCTCGCTCCTGGGAAAAGGGATAACAACCCGTTGCAGCTAAAGCTCCCATTTGTTGAAAACCAGCTAAAGTTAGGGGCGTAATCGGCACTTCTACAGCTCCTGCTAGTACTCGTTGACAACGACC
>JAYKJI010000348.1:0-4004 GCA_035285405.1 Snowella sp.
CCAAGGATTTAACAGTCGGCTGGATGAGTTGCAAGCGGCTTTCCTGCGAGTCAAGCTAAAAAAACTGGATGAGTGGAACGTCCGGAGAGCAATGGTAGCCCAATCCTATCTGGAGAATCTGGCAGAAGTGCCTTCTCTGACTTTGCCCCATGTCCCTAGCTGGGCTGAGCCAGTCTGGCATCTTTTTGTCATCCGCTCAGAGGAACGGGATAAATTGGCGGATAGATTAAAAGAGAATGGCATCCAAACCCTAATTCATTATCCTATTCCACCTCATCTGTCAGAAGCCTACCAAATCAATACTTTTCTCAAAATTAACCTTTTGCGAACTGAACAAATTGCTACTCAAGTTTTAAGTCTTCCGATGGATCCATTTCTTAGCCAATGCCAGATTAGATATATGTTTAAATTGTTCAATAGCCTTCCTTGCTAAGTATGCAAAACAAATTACTGAATATAACAAAAAAAAGTGCTAGAAAAATATTCAATATAGCAAAGTTATCTTACGACTATTTATTGTTAATCTTGAGAACATTTCCTCGCTTAGTTAAACTAGCTTTTTTATTTGTTAATATAATTCCACTGAGAAAAAAAACTATAAAAAGTGTGGCATTTATTTGTGATTTTAGTGGATTGCACTTGAATCTAAAGCGAGGCTTTGTAAATATCGGATTAAATTGTGTAATATATTCTGATGGAGATAGTTTTAAGAGAATACCAAGTGATCTCCCATGGATTTCTCCACCAAGCGACCCGGTGAAAAGATTGTTTTTTTTTGTAATTGAACAACCTCTTTTTTTAAATTCCTTATTTTTGAAACACGATGTTGTTCAAATTATTGCCGCAAGATTTATTCATACACCAAACACATGGCAAAAAAGATATCTTGCATATTTAAATATTATCCTGAGAAAATCAAGAGCAAGATTTGTTCTAACTGTTGCAGGTTGTGACCATCACACCCAAAAAACTTTATCTAAAATGGAGCGATCTCCCTGCCCTGGCTGTCTTAAGGACATGAACATGGAAAGATGTTTCCTGATTTCACAAAAACATCAGGAACTTCAGACATTTGTAGAGTCAAAAGTAGATATGATCATGCCACTAGGAGGAGAAGCTTACTTAAGAGCTTATCCAAATGCTTCAAGTTGTTTACCCTTTCCACTTGAAATAAAAACGCAAGGCTCTGTTGACAATTCTCCCCAAGATAAAATTAAAATACTTCATGGCATATCAAGAGCAGGCTTCAAGGGAAGTGATATCATCATTTCAGCATTGTCTAGGATAAAAAAGCGGTTTCCCGATATAATAGAAACTCTCATTGTTGAAAAGTTAACTTTTGAAGAATATTTGCTACACTTAAATGAAGCTCATATTGTAGTTGATCAAGCATTTGGAGATGCACTAGGGTACAACTCTTTATATTCGCTATCTCTAGGCAAAATTGTTTTTTCATCTCACTCATCTGCCTGGATATTAAGTTTATATGGTCGAGAATCACCAGCAATAGACTTTTGGGATGAAGATTCTTTGTATTGTGAGCTTGTCAAGGTTTGCTCTCTTCCTTATGAAGAGATTGGCCTTTTAGGCCGTAAAGGTTATGAATTTGTTCAAAGTTGTGCCTCTCCAGAGAAAATTGCCCATCAAGCCTTATCCCTCTATTTGAAACTTTAAAGTAAAGAAAGCAATAATAAATTATTCCGATCTGTTGAAAACCTTAGTAAGGAATTAATATCATGTGTGGTATAGCAGGATTTACTTTTAGAGATGTTCAAAGTGAAAAACTTGGAAAATCTGAAATAGAGTTTATGGTAGCCAGCCTAAAACATCGAGGCCCTGACGGAGATGGTTGCCTGATTCAACAGAACATTGCCTTAGGTCATACTCGTCTTTCCATCATTGATTTAGCTGGCGGCGCTCAACCTATGCAAAACCTTGATGGTAATCTCGCCATCACCTTTAATGGAGAGATATACAACTATCGGGAACTCAAATCATATTTACTAACCCATGGTCATCAATTTCAAACCCAATCCGATACCGAAGTCATCCTCAATGCCTATGCCCAATGGGGCGTAGATTGCGTAACACACCTGCGCGGTATGTTCGCTTTTGCTATCGCCGACTACCGTAACCAGACCCTATTTTTAGCCCGTGATCATTTTGGCATTAAACCTCTTGTTTATACCTATCTTGATCATCGCCTCGCCTTTGCCTCCGAAATCCAAGCTCTACGCACCCTACCCTGGGTCAATCGGCAACTAACCCACGATCCTCAAGCCATTTATGAATTTCTTCGTTACACTTACATCGCCGCTCCTCGTACCGGCTTCCGACAAATCCGTAAACTTCCCCCTGCCCACTATTTAGTTTTTGATCTCAAACAGCCAGAACAAGAGCCCAAACCTATCTGCTACTGGCAACCAAGCTTTAATCCTGACTACAGCCTGAGCGAAGCCCAATGGCAAGAACGCTTTGAAGCCACTATTGCAGAGTCCGTCTCAGCCCACTTAGTTGCCGATGTTCCCTTTGGCGCATTCCTCTCTGGCGGACTAGACTCTACCTTGGTAACTAGCCAGATGACCCAACTCCTTGATCGCCCGGTTAAAACCTTTACCATTGGCTTCAACGAAGCAGCCTATGATGAAAGAAAGTACGCCCAAACTGCCGCCGAGACCCTTAGCACCCACCACCACGAAAGGGTTATCAGTGCTAACGCCTTAGAACTACTCCCCCAACTTGTGCGCCACTACGGCGAACCCTTTGGCGATTGTTCCGCCATTCCCACTTGGCACGTTTCCCAACTTGCCCGTAGTCAAGTCCCCATGGTGCTCACTGGTGACGGGGGCGACGAATTTTTTGCTGGTTATCCCCGCTATTATGCTTGGCTTAATGCCACCAATCCTCCCCAACGTCCTGCTTGGAAACGACAATTACGAAACCTAGCCACTCGGTTTCTACCCCATCGCTACCCACCCGATTCTAACCCTCGCACTTTGGAACTTTGGGCCAGACTTGCTTCGTTTATTGACACAAACACTCTAACTAATCTGTGGCGACACGATGTTTACCCCATACATCCCTTTCCTGAAGCGATGGAATCCGCCTTTAGGTCAGGCAGTTCTTTAAATCGCATTAGTCAAGCTCAAATCACTGATATTCAGTCCTACATGACCTATTCCATACTGACAAAGGTGGATATCGCTTCCATGATGCACGGTTTGGAATGCCGAACCCCATTGGTGGACATCAACGTTGCGGAACTCGCTTTCACAATTCCTCCTAATTTTCTAATTAAGAAAAATAAATCTTTTCCTAAGCATGATTGGAGTGGGAAACTCCCCATCAAGAAAAAATTGAGTCAAAAGCTAGATAACAGTTTTATTAATCGCCCCAAGCAAGGATTTGGCATTCCGTTAGAAGATTGGTTATTTGGTTCATCTAAAGTAAGTCGTCAAGTTGACGAGCAATTGTTAGATGTTCACAACCCTATATACCAATTTCTGGAATCTCAAGAAGTCAAAGTGTTACTAACGCAAAAGCGAGGTTGGCCCACTTGGAATTTACTCTTTTTAAGTGAGTGGCTCCAGCAAAAATAAGTTTTTTAAAGCCTTTAGGCATCAAGCTTATAATTGTTTTAAATGTTAAACATTTTTAAACTATCAAGCTTGTCCCCACTGACCAGTGTGGCGATGCCGCCAAGCTTGGCAAAGCCCCTACCCAGTTTCCCAGACTGAGAGGAGTTGATTAAGCAAAGGCTGTTGCCCGCCACCATCCTGCCCTCGTTGTTATCAATGGCCGTACAAACTCCTGATTGCCGTTGCCCCCGATTGTCACTTAAAACGCACCAGCTAAAATTAGCCCATCATCCTACAGTAATTAAGGACTGGCGAGGACGCTTTGTCATCACAATTCCTAATTTGAAGATTTGCTAGAATTGTCCTGTATTTTTTGGGTTATTGGTAAGGTCAATTAGTTCGCAATTTACTTAATGGAGAAAATAA
>JAYKJI010000349.1:0-11623 GCA_035285405.1 Snowella sp.
CTTCTCTCCTCTTAATGCAAGGGTTTTGAGCCATTTTAACCTATTTTCCTGCATTCTAGCTGTTCTTAATTTGGCTACTATCTTTTCTCCGTAAGGGTTTCAGCTTTTTTCAGCAAGCCCTAATTAGAAAAGTTGAGCGCAGGATTCCCATATATTCCTTGCCCATAAATTTCTTTAAACCCCATACCCCGTAGGCTTCTGCCACTACATGATCAGGATCACTGAGTAGTTGTAGATTTAACTGTTGCTTTTCAATGAACTTACCATGGGATTTTTCTGAGTCTGGACTAACCCCTAGAATCTTCACGCCTAACGACTGAAAAACTGGCTGTTGTTCACTGAAATTAATCGCCTCCGTTGTGCAGCCTGGCGTATTATCTTTGGGATAAAAATAGAGCACTAGCCAAGACCCTTGAAAATCCTCTAGCGAGACAATATTGCCCGTCTGATCTTGAGCGGCAAAATGCGGGGCTGCATCGTTAACTTTTGGTAATTGACCCATATTAATAATGCAAAGGAATGAGGATTAGAGGAATAAAAACTAATAACCAGAATAGTCTCGTCCAACCCATTTCCGTCAGACGATTTTGAGTACTGGGATCAATCAAACCATTAATACGAACAAGTAATCGATTTTCTTGATAAAAGGTCGCACAAATTGCCTCTAAATCTGTCAAAGGAGACGTTTGATGGGCCTGTTGAGCCACTAACATCAAAGATTCGGCTAAAACTAAGGCATCCACTTGAGTGACGGCTTTTTGATCAGCCCGTAGTTCTCGCAAAAATAGCAGTTCTTGCCAAAGGGATTCGCTGTTAGGTAGCCAAGCGGTAATCTGACGCAACCAGCCTAACCAGAAAAACCAAAACGTATCTCGATAATTGGCATGGGCTTTTTCATGGGCTATGACGGCTTGCAAGTGTTCACTGTCTAAAAGCTCGATTAAACCTTGGCTAATTACCAATTGCGATCGCCAAAAACCGATCTGGGCACTGTAGGGAAAACTGACATTTAAAATACGAGCCGATTGTCCGTGAATGCTTTTTTGGGGATAGGGTTGCAATTGTTGAAGAGAGATTCTCGCTTGATAGAACTGTAGGACTAGAACGCCCAAACTCCAGCTTACTAAGGCGATCGCCAAGCCAAAGGTTAACCAACCCGACTCCAGCCCCAACATGGTTCCCTGGTAGCCCATCGAAATGATCGCCAAGGCAGTAGTAATCAGTAATAAGGGCGGAAAAACAAACCAAAAAAGGGTTTTTGACCAGGAGAGGGGAGATTGATCCCGCCCAGTCCATAACCGTAATCCCCAGGCAAGACAGCCAGCGATCAATAACATCAGGAAGTGCATCTTTATCCCTCCCGTTGACGACGAAGATCTTTTAAGCGGGCCGCGATCGCATCCAACTGTTCAATACTAGTCGTGTCCAGGCTATCGGCGAAGGCCGCCACCACATCGGGATTACTAATCGCTAAAAATTGCTGAAGTTGTTCGTAGGATTTAATCGCCTTGGCCTGGGTCTGGGAAATAGCCGCTTGCCAGGAGAAGGCCTTACCCTGCTTATGACAAACCAGCCAACCTTTTTTCGTGAGTCGATTTAAAACCGTCGTTACCGAAGAATAGGCCAGTTCGCGATCGGGATTGGCCAAAATACGCTCATGAATATCCTTGACCGTGGCAGTGCCTAACTCCCAGACAATCTGGAGAATTTCCTGCTCTAGGGGGCCAAGGGAAAGTTGTTGGGGACGATAATGGGGCAGCCAAGTCATAGAATCAATGGTGCAGATTGTTACGAGGAAAACTTACTAGTCAAGATAAGTTAAACAATTAAATGCTCAGACCCTAAGTGTAGCGAAAAGAGTGGCAACTGAGGCAATTATTTCACCGTATAGAACCAATCCTCCTACCAACAGCAGAGAAAATCTACATAGACAAAGCTTCTTAATTTAGTTAAAATTAGAATACTTTCACTCACCATTTCTCTTGTTCTCTCAGGCCTATAGCCTTCTTAAATTTTTAGTTTTTCTACTGAGTTATTACTAACAATGTCCTTGCTTACCTTTGATACGGAAAACAATCAACGCAAAAGTTTTGAGTTACCAGGGGCAAAACCTCACTACAACCCTAATCGACCTGGACAAGTTAATCATATTTGCTTAGATTTAAAACTAGATCTTAAAAAACAAGCATTTCAAGGAATTTGTCGCCTGACCTTGACCCCCATTCGTGCTGATATTAACCAGTTAATTTTAGATGCCGTTAACTTGCAAATTGATTTGGTATTCGTCAAAAATATTAGCCAATCCTTTGATTATAATGGCGAAACACTAACGATTAATTTGTTGCAATCCCTAGAAGAGCAACCTACGGAGATTGAAATTCATTATCACGTTAATCATCCCCAACGGGGCCTATACTTTATTCAGCCGGATGACCATTATCCCCACAAACCCTATCAAGTTTGGACTCAGGGAGAAGATGAAGACTCACGTTTTTGGTTTCCTTGTTTTGATTATCCCGGACAACTAGCCACCTCGGAAATTAAAGTTCAAGTACCTAAACCCTATATGGCGATTTCCAATGGCGTTTTACAGTCCGTTGAAGATTGTGGACAAGAACAAATTTTTCACTGGTTACAACAGGAAATTCATCCTACCTATTTAATGACCTTGGCGGTGGGAGATTTTGCCGAACTTAAGGGACAAGAGCATCCTGTTCCAGTGACGTATTATGTAGAAAAAGGTCGGGAAGCTGATGGTTGGCGCAGTATGGGAAAAACGCCACAGATGATTGATTTCTTTGCCCAAGCTTTTGGTTATCCCTATCCCTATCCTAAATATGCCCAGGTTTGTGTAGATGACTTTATTTTCGGTGGTATGGAGAATACTTCTACTACCCTTTTAACCGATCGCTGTCTATTAGATGAACGAGCCGCTTTAGACAATCGCAATACGGAAAGTTTAGTGGCCCATGAGTTAGCCCATCAATGGTTTGGGGATTTGGTCGTTATTAAACATTGGTCACACGCCTGGGTCAAAGAAGGGATGGCTTCTTACTCAGAAGTGCTCTGGACAGAGCATGAATATGGCCCCGATGAAGCAGCCTATTATCTGCTAGGAGAAGCCCGTAGTTATTTAGAAGAAGATACGTCTCGTTATCGTCGTCCGATGGTAACAAATATTTATCGGGAAGCGATCGAACTCTATGATCGGCATTTGTATGAGAAAGGGGCCTGTGTTTATCACATGATACGGGCTATTTTAGGCGATCGCTTATTTAGCCGCGCTATTCATACTTTTGTCCAAGATAATGCTCATAAAGCCGTTGAAACGATTGATTTATTAAGAGCAATTGAAAAGGCAACCGGCTTTAACTTACTCTGGCTGTTTGATCAGTATGTTTTTCGAGGTGGTCATCCCGACTATAAAGTTACCTACAGTTGGGATCAGGAAAATCATTTGGCACAGTTAACGGTTACTCAAACCCAGGCAAAACCGGAGAGTGATCATCATGAGCTTTTTGATCTAAAAATTCCCATTGCCTTTAATTTTATCCAGGGGGAAACCATTACCCAGAAAACCCTTTTGCTCAGACTGAAGGAACGGGAGCAGCGTTTTTATTTTGCTTTAGATCGTAAGCCGGATTTTGTCAGTTTTGATCAGGGCAATGCTTTTCTGAAAACGGTTGAGTTGGATTATCCTTTGGCAGAACTCAAAGCCCAACTTTGTCATGATCCCGATCCCATTGCTCGTATCTATGCGGCGATCGCGTTAGGGAAAAAAGGTGGTTTAGAGGTCGTGGAATTATTGCAAAATCGTTTAATCGCCGATCCCTTTTGGGGAGTGAGAGTGGAAATTGCCCAACAATTAGCCGAGATTAAGTTAGATCAAGCTGGGACGGCTCTAATTGCCGGTTTAAGTAACGAAAATCCCAAGGTCAGAAAAGCCATTTTTAATAGCTTAAGTCAAGTCAAAACCTTAACGGCCTATCAAACCCTCAAGGATTGTTTAGAAAAAGGCGAATCTAGTTACTACACAGAAGCGGCGGCGGCCACTGGGCTAGGCAAAATTATCGCCGGTAATCTTAAAGATAAAGTGACAGAGGTGATTGCCACCCTCAAGCTGATTTTGGAAAGTCGTTCTGGTTGGAATGAAGTAGTTCGTTGTGGTGCGATCGCCGGTTTAAGTCAGCTTAAATCCTCGGTCGAAGCGGTAGATCTGATTTTGGATTACACCGCTCTGGGCATTCCCCAACCCTTACGTTTAGTAGCTATTCGGGCTTTAGGAGCCATTTCGACGGGACAAACAGCCGATAAATTAACGGAAATTTTAGAGCGTTTAACCGCAATCGCCCAGGAATCCTTCTTTTTAACCCAGGTGGCAGTCTCCTCGGCTCTCGGACAAATGGAAACGCCTAAGGCCATTGCTATTTTACAATCTTTAGCCCATCAAACCCCCGATGGTCGGGTGCGTCGTTTAGCAGAAGAGGCGATCGCCAAAGTTCAGGGCAAAATTGGCTCTGAGCAAGGGTTAAAGGATTTGCGTCAAGAACTTGACCAGATCAAACAGGAAAATCAGGAGCTAAAAAGTCGTCTCTCGAAACTAGAAACCCAAATCAGCAAACCAGAAACTTAAAATTCGACTACTAGTTATTTTTTCCTGGGTAAACAGGCATTGGGGGGATGATATGCCAGAAAAAGTGCTTTATCAGGGCAAAGCTTTTTATCCACAAAAGAGCATTTATGCCATTTTTATTTTCCCCCTCGTACAGATCAAGAAGATTTTTCAAGCCCTGTATAATCTTCTGTTAAAACTGATGTGGGTAGAACTGATCAAGGGAGAAATTAAGCAAAATGACTTGGCAGGAATTTTATTATTTACTCTTTTTATTGTTTTATCCTGGCTAAGTTTTATTCTTAAAAATTATTTACAGCTTATTCTAATTGTTTTTATCGTTATTTGGTATATCGACATTGGTATTGCCCGGCAAGCCTATCAACAGCAGAAATATGACCGTCCCTTACAAATTTTGCAGAACGAAACGGGAGACCTTCGTTGGTTATTATCTTTGCCAGAACATAAAATATTAGAAAACCGTTTTAGTTGGGGTCAAGTGAGGGAAATTGCGATCGCCTCTCGTCCTATTTTTGGGGGAGCCTTTGAGGAAAAGCTAGATCAGATTTGGCAAGTCAAATTATGGCTATACGATGGTTCAGACTGGGTGGTTGAAGAAGATACGGATTTACTTGTTGTCCTCAATATTGCTAAAAAATTGCAAGCCTATGTTACCGTACCGATCCAATTCGCAGAGAGTTACGGGTCGGGAGAGTATGCAATGATTGACTTAGAAGAATCAAAAATGTTTATTGGAGCGGTTAAAAATTGGGGAATAAAATGTCACAAAACAGAAAAAAAATGGCATCTTAGTTCAGTTTGGCAATTTCATCATTCTTGGCAATTTATTAAGCAAGTTTTTAAGGAGTCGGGATTTTTACTCTTTGTTTTGTTGATGTCGGGAATCATGTTGCAATTCGGTGGCTTCATCAATCTTTTTGTACAGGGATTTCGCGGTCAAGAACCTGTAATTATTGAATTTGCCCAGAGTCCGGCTCAACTTTTTGCCTTTTGGAACTGGCATAGTTTTTTTGCCTTTGGCACAGCGATCGCGCTGATGATCTATAAGGGTTGGCAGTTAAGTCGTGTTAAACATAGTTTTATCGATCAATATTTTCTCAAAGTCAGCCTAGATAATCAAGCTATTGGCAAGGTCAAAACCCCAGAAATTGAAGCCGTTTTACTGGTTCCCTACCCCGATCCTCGAATTTTAATCATTTCCGCAGCATCAGTCTTAGTCATTCCCAAACTACCCAACTTAGCCGATAGCTTGCTCTATTTGACCTATCTTCAAGGAGCCGTTAATTACTTCCAACTAGAGCATACATAATACAGCATACTACATCCAGATGAGTGCCTATTTTTGCCTAGGTTAAGCTGTCGCGCTGTTAAAGTGCTGCGTTTAACTTTAGAAATGGCTCCCAGCCAAATCTCAACCCTAATCATCGATCACTGACTTTTTCGGCTTAAACTAGGAAGAACCTCAGTCTTTATTTCCAAACTATTACCATGACCACCCATTTTATTACGGCCGAAATCGATCTCAATAATGCCACTACTCCCTTACAACAGGCTATTAACGAAGAGTTGAGTAAACAGGGAGAACCCCTACGCTGGGCCATTACTGAAGTAAATACCGTCACCCAAACGGCTCAGATTGAGGCCATTGTCACCACTGGTCAGGCTCAATCCTAGTTCAATGACAAGTTATAACGTTGCTCTGATTATTCCAACGGGGATTGGTGCGTCTTTAGGCGGTTATGCGGGGGATGCTTTACCGATCGCCAGGGCTATGGCTCAGATTTGCGATCGCCTGATTACCCATCCCAATGTGATGAATGGAGCGCAACTCTATTGGCCCATTAACAATGTACTTTATGTAGAAGGTTATGGTCTGGATCAATTTGCCCAGGGGTTTTGGGGACTGCAACCGACTCAACCTAGCCAGCCGAACCGCATTGGTCTCATTCTGGATCAAGGCATTGAATCCGATCTGCGATCGCGTCATCTTCAAGTAGCCGAGGCAACCAGGGCCACCTTAGGACTAACCCTAACTGATTATGTGATCACCGATGCTCCTTTAGCCGTTGAACTGCGAACCTCACCATCAGGTGCTAGTTGGGGAACCATTGGGAATCCTGATAGTTTATTACGAGCCGCCGAAAAATTAATTACTCAGGCCCAGGCAACAGCGATCGCCGTAATTGCTCGTTTTCCCGATCAGGTGGATCAAACCGTTCTGGATCAATACCGTCATGGTTCAGGCGTTGATCCGCTTTCAGGGGCCGAAGCTGTTATTTCCCATTTAATCGTGCGGCAATTCCAAATCCCCTGTGCCCACGCCCCGGCCCTTAGCCCCTTACCCCTCGATCCCACCATTTCTCCCCGTGCGGCGGCCGAAGAAATTGGTTATACCTTTCTGCCCTGTGTGTTAGTGGGTCTAAGGCGCGCTCCCCAATTCGTCAAGCCTGGGCAGGGAAACGAGGATACACTCTGGTCAAATCAAGTTAATGCCCTGGTGATTCCCGCTAGTGCCTGTGGTGGAAGTGCTACCCTAAGTTGGGGGCAAATTCAAACTCCAGCCATCCAATCACCTCTGATCATTGCCGTTAACGATAATCAAACCCAGATGCAAGTCCCACCTGAAGCCTTGGCAATCAAAGCAATTAGGGTAAACTCGTATTTAGAAGCCCTGGGCGTTTTAGTGGCTCATCGGGCTGGTGTGAATCTTGACTGTTTTCATCCCACCTTTTCCGCACTGCACTGTTTAAGCTAATTTAAACCAAATCTGTGACCCAATCTAACCCCTCTGATTTTGATCCCTTGACCCGCACCCAAATTCTGATGGTCATGGGCATAACCGCCGTTGTTCTGCTAGTGATCGCCAAAATCTGGCAGAAGTTAGGAGAAATTACCCTGCTCAGATGGCAAGTCACTTGGCAAGGGGGACTAGAAGGTCTAGGGTTAGCGGCGGCGATCGTCTTAGCCAGTGGCATTATCTATCGACTTTGGCCCGCCTATCGTCACAGTGCGGATGCCTATTTAGAGTTAGTCATTAGGCCCTTAGTCTGGCCCGATCTCATTTGGCTGGGACTATTACCTGGCTTAAGTGAAGAACTCTTATTTCGTGGCATTATGCTACCCGCCTTAGGTTTAAATTTAACCGCCGTTATTGTTTCCAGTCTTGTTTTTGGCGTATTGCATTTAAGCGGCCTGCAACAATGGCCCTACGTCATTTGGGCAACGATTGTGGGCTTTGCTTTGGGTTATACGGCCTTGGTAACGGGCAATTTAATGGTTCCCATTGTGGCTCATATTGTGACCAATTTAGTCTCCAGTAGTCTCTGGAAGCTCAATCATTCCTAGCTATTTTATCGAACGCTAATCTATGGAAATTCAATTCCGAGAATTTAATCCCTTTGATCTCTGGATTTGGCTAGAATTCGAGTCTGTTCCCTCATCAATGGAGCAACAATATATCGAAGAACTCTTCAATTCCTGGTTCTATTTAGGCAAATTGGGAGCCTTTAACGCTGAAAATCTACAGGTTCAGGATGCGGGCATTGATTTGAATTATCTGGAATATGATAACGAGCATCTTGATCACGCCATGATGGCTCCCATGCACAATATGGCTGAGTTTCAATACGAAGGGGTTTGGGGACGCTGTTGGTTTGATCTGGGGACAAGTGATTTAATTTCTTTGGATATTTTGATCAATGCTTTAAATCAGTTAAGTAAAGAATATGTGGTTGTTCTCAAAATGATTATTGGTGGTGTTAATGAAGATTGGCCCGTAGAAACCAGACGGGATATGATGTTTGATGATTTTGAAAATAATTGACGGCGGTGGGAAGCTTGCGTCTGAAAATAACGATTTTGACCTAGAGCAAAGCCTCTTCCATCGTCCTAAGCATGATAGGGTAGAACTATTGGGTTTTGAGTGTATATTTTTCTGGCCATGGTAGAGACTGTCTCCGTATCAATTCGCCCTCAGCTTCATGCTTTAATCGATCAACTAGCGGGTGTCATTCTCGACACTTGGCAAACCTATCTGGACTTAACGCCCTACCAATTGCCAGAGGATTTGGGTTATATCGAAGGTCGTCTAGAAGGCGAGAGATTAGTGATCGAGAACCGTTGCTATCAATCTACCCACTTTCGTAAGATGCACCTCGAATTGGCCAAGGTGGGTAAGGGACTAGATATCCTTCACTGTGTCATGTTTCCCAAGACTGCCTACGGTTTACCGATGTTTGGGTGTGATATTGTCGCTGGCCCGGCGGGGATTAGTGCCGCGATCGCCGATTTATCTCCCACGAATAGTCAACATCAACTTCCCCCAGGCTACGCTCACAGCCTAGATAGCTTACCGCCTTACCTTTTTAAACAGCAGCGAGATTTGCCAGAATGGGGCGATATTTTCTCGAATTATTGTTTGTTTATTCGTCCTGATAATCCCGAAGAAGAAAAGCAGTTTTTACAACGAGTTCAGGATTTCTTGCGAATTCATTGCCAACAGGCCCGACAGTCCGAACCCTTGGCCAATGAGCAACAACAGGAACATTACGCCGGACAACATAACTATTGCACCAAGCAACAAAAAAATGATAAGACCCGTCGGGTATTAGAGAAAGCCTTTGGTAATGAATGGGCAGATCGCTATATGACAAAAGTTCTATTTGATACGGTTTGAGTTTGCCATCATTCCATCTCTGTCTTTCGGCGCAATGACTGTTTACGAAACTTTACGTTATAATCACGGGTAATTAGGGCCAGAATCTAGTTCAATCAAGGCCAGCACGATCCTATGGATAAACCTCTAGAATCCTCCAAAGCCGCTCTACCAGACTCAAGCCTGCGCTGGATTATGGCAATCCTTGTTCTGGGCCTGTTAGTGACAGGGGGAACTATTGTCTATGGGGTTAAATCTACCAAAAGTAATCTTCCTGAAACAACTTCGACCTCGACCTCTACATCATCTACGAATTCGACAACATCGACCGGAAACTTATCCAGCCCTTCCTCAGCGAGTAATACAGAAGTTGATGTGGTTTCTGCCCTCGGTAGAATTGAACCCCTAGGAGAGGTCATTAAGCTATCTCCCTCCCCAAACATGGGTGGCTCTCGGATTTACCGAATTTTAGTACCCGAAGGTGCCAAGGTTAAAGCGGGTCAAGTGGTGGCCGTGTTAGATAGCTATGAGCGTAAGGTGGCAGCCCTCTTAACAGCGAGAGAAGCGGTCAAGGTTGCCAGAGCCAATTTGGCCATTGTGGCGGCGGGGGCAAAAATCGGGGAAATTCAAGCCCAAAGAGCAGAGTTTGAGCGATCGGGGGCAGCCTTTGAACGGTCTAAAGCAGAATTTGTTCAAGAACAAATGGTTAACCAGGCTTCCCTGGAGAATTTAAAGCAGGAGTTACAGGGAGAACGCATCGAACAGCAAGCAACCATTGATCGTTTACAGGCTGAGTTACGTCAAACCCAAAATGATTATCGACGCTATCGGGCCTTAGCTGAAGATGGAGCGATCGCCCTGGCAGATTTAGAACAGCGCAGTTTAGCTATGGTGACAGCCCAACAAAGACTGAGTGAAGCCCAAGCCCGCCTGATTAAAACCGAGGCCACCATGACGCAGAAAATTCGGGAACAGGAAGCGCAAATGCTGAAGGATAAATCCACTCTCTTTTTAGGAGCCAGGGAATCCGAGTTCCAAGCCAAGGAAGCCCAGGGTAATCTGTATAAGGTATCTGAAGTCCGTAAAGTTGATGTCCAAAAAGCGGAGGCCGAATTAAATTTAGCCTTGGCTCAGTTCAATGAAGCAAAAGCTGATCTCGATACCACCCTGGTGAAATCCCCCACGGATGGTCAGGTTCTAAAAATCTATACCCGTCCAGGAGAAAAAGTCATTGATAGTGATGGCATTGCCGATATTGGAAAAACAGATCAAATGATGGTCGTAGCTGAAGTCTATGAAGACGATATTCGCAAAGTGCGGCCAGGCCAGATGGCTGTGATTAAAAGTGAAAATGGCAGCTTTGACGGAGAATTGGGAGGAACGGTTCGGGTTGTGGGCTTAAAGATTGGTAAAAAAGATGTCCTCAATACGGATCCGGCCGCCGATGTGGATGCCAGGGTGGTAGAGGTTAAAATCCTGCTCACTCCTGAGTCAAGCAAGAAAGTGGCTGGGTTAACCTATGCGAAAACCCTCGTGAAAATTCTGCCCTAACCTCAATAATGAAAATTCCTCTATCTTGGCATCAACTGACCCATGAGAGAATGCGCTTGGCGGTGGCGATCGCGGGTATTGCCTTTGCAGACATCTTAATGTTTATGCAGTTGGGTTTTAAGAATGCCCTATTTGATAGTGCGGTGCGATTACCGAAAAGTTTAAAGGGAGATATTTTTCTGGTTAGCTCCCAGACAGATACCTTTATTTCCCCTAAAAATTTCTCGGCCAGACGACTGTATGAGGTGATGGGCATCAATGGGATACAAAATATTAATCCCATGTATATGAACGTTAGTGTTTGGAAAAACCCTGATACAAAAGCAACTCGCCAAATTTTTGTCATTGGTTTTAATCCCGTTCATAATGTTTTAGATCTGCCAGGGATTGCAGACAATTTAGACCTGACCAAACAGCCTGATGTTGTCCTCTTTGACCAACGTTCTCGTGCTGAATTTGGCCCGATCAAACAGGATTTTTTAGCCGGTAAAACGGTAACGACAGAAGTTGCTAATCGTAATATTACAGTCGGTGGTTTATTTACGCTGGGTTCATCCTTTGGGGCTGATGGTTTCATTGTCACCAGTGATCTCAACTTTTTTCGTCTCTTTCCTGATCGTCAAAAGGGTTTAATTAATGTTGGCGTTATTCAACTGGAACCCGGAGCTAATCTCAATCAGGTTTATCAGGAAGTTAAAAACAAATTATCCAGGGGAGATGACAAGCTATTTACCAAGGCAGAACAGAACGAGTATGAACGGAACTAAAGGAAGAAGCCAACAACG
>JAYKJI010000350.1:0-4644 GCA_035285405.1 Snowella sp.
AAGAATCAAAAATGATGCTGGTGTTACGAAAAAAGAGTTTGACACTTACTACCACAAATCTAATTTTGGAGTTGCTATTAGGATTGAAGATAAGTATACGACAAAAATCCCCTTAGATGAAGTTAGACAGAAGTGGAAAAACTTTAAACCACCTCAATCATTTCACTATCTTAATGATGAAGATATATCAATTGCCGAAGAAATTACTAATTTTTCATTGCCAAAATTTAAAAGTTCGTCTCAACTTGCTCTTAATTATTAATGAATATGCCAATTCCTGATTTTCAAAGTATAATGTTACCCTTTCTGAAATTTGCAAGCGATGAAAAACAACACTCTCTTCAAGAATGTATGGAATATCTCTGTAATTATTTTGATTTAACTGAGGATGAACAAAAAGAATTATTACCCAGCGGTAAACAGACTATTTTTTCTAATCGTGTAGGTTGGTCGAGAACTCATCTTAAAAAAGCTGGGCTTTTAGAATACCCTAGTCGCGCAATTTTTAAAATAACTAGTCGTGGTTTAGACTTACTTAAAACTAAACCTGATAAGATCACCATAGCCTTGTTGAAACAATATCCTGAGTTTCTGGAATTTATTGGAGGCACCAATACCTTATCTATTAAATCCGATAATATAATTGAAACAGTAGAAAACAATGGACAAACACCGGAAGAAGCCCTAGAGTATTCTTATCAGAAAATAAGGGAAAATCTAGCTTCAGAAATTATAGACAAAATCAAGTCTTGCTCACCTACTTTTTTTGAACGGTTGGTTGTAGAATTGTTAGTCAAGATGGGGTATGGTGGTTCAATCAAAGAAGCCGGAAAAGCTGTTGGAAAGACTGGAGACGAAGGAATTGACGGTATCATTAAAGAGGATAGGCTGGGGCTAGATACCATTTATATTCAGGCAAAACGTTGGGAAAATGTTGTGGGAAGACCTGAAATTCAGAAGTTTGTCGGAGCCTTAGCAGGTCAAGGTGCGAAAAAAGGAATTTTTATCACTACTTCTAGATTTTCTGAGCAAGCTAAGTCTTACTCGCCTAAAAATGATATCAAATTAGTGATGATTGATGGTGAAGAGTTAGCCCAATATATGATTGACTTTGACTTAGGGGTTTCTACTGTTTCAGAATATAAAGTCAAAAAAATGGATTCTGATTATTTTGAAAATGATTGTTGAAGATCCTCGATTTATCTTGATCGCTAAATTTAATACACTTAACTAAAGACATGAAATTTTTAAAAATCACTGCCGCACTGATTAGCGTTTTCTTACTAACCAGTTGTCAACCTCCCCAGGGCGAAGGAGGCAGCGGCAAAAAGCAGGTAACCATTTTGGGGGTGATGATCGGGGAGCAACAGGAAAAAATTGAAAAGGCCCTGGCCCCCTTCACCGAGGAGACTGGCATTGAAGTGGTGTATGAAGGGACTGATACCTTTGCCACCACGTTACCGATTCGGGTGGATTCTGGCCAGGCCCCCGATTTGGCCATGTTTCCCCAACCGGGGTTAATGGCGGATTTTGCCAGGGAAGGTCAGTTAATTCCGTTAAACGAGGTTATTCCCCCGGCGGAAATGCAGGCCGCCTATGATCAAGCCTGGATCGATTTAGCCAGTGTGGATGGTACAGTTTATGGCGTTTGGTATCGGGCGTCGGTGAAAAGTTTGGTTTGGTACAATCCCCAGCAATTTAAAGCCAATGGCTACGAAATTCCCCAAACCTGGGATGAAATGATGGCGTTGAGTGAGCAAATTATCCAAGACGGTAAAACGCCATGGTGTTTGGGCATTGAAAGCGGGGATGCCACGGGTTGGGTGGGAACGGATTGGGTAGAAGACATTATGTTACGCACTGCTGGCCCGGCAACCTATGATCAATGGGTGAACCATCAAATTCCCTTTAACGCGCCGCCGGTGCAAAATGCGCTAAATATATTTGGCAAAATTGCCCGTAACGAAAAAATGATTTACGGCGGCAAAGTGGGGGCCTTGAGTATACCGTTTGGGGATTCTATTTTGGGATTATTTAAAGATCCGCCCAATTGTTACCTGCACCGTCAAGGCAATTTCATTGCTGCCTTTTTACCCGAAAATGTAAGTCCCGATCAAGTCGATATTTTTCCGTTGCCCCCCATCGATCGCCAATATGGGTTACCAATTTTAGTGGGCGGGGATATTTTTGCCATGTTCAACGATACGCCGGAAGCCCGGCAATTAATGCAGTATTTAGCTAGCAAGAAACCCCATGAAGTGGCGGCAACCTTAGGGGCGTATATTTCTCCCCATAAAGACATTGATTTAACGCTCTATCCTGATGCGTTGACCCGTAAGCAAGCGGAAATTTTAAATAATGCCGATGTGATTCGCTTTGATGGATCGGATATGATGCCGGGGGCGGTGGGAACAGGGACATTTTGGTCGGGGATGGTGGACTTTATTGGCGGTACGGACGGGGAGAAAGTATTGGATAAGATTGAACAAAGTTGGCCCCAATAATGTGCAATTTATCTGTCGCGGGCTGAGCATAGTCGAACAGGCTCAGCGTAGTCGAAGTCCAAACTAATTGTTGTTATTTTGAGGAGAGATCTTTGCTGATTTATCGCATCTTAAATGTTATTTTGGCGATCGCCTTGGGCTGTGGCGGGGTGATTGGTCTATTTTATTTGGCGAATTATGCCATTAATGCTCTACCAAAACCCTGGAATCAACGCCTTTTGCCCTGGGTTTACGTCGCCCCGGCGTTATTATTTCTGTCGGCTTATTTGATTTTACCGACGTTACAAACCATTTATTTAAGCTTTTTTGACGGGCGATCGCAAAATTTTATTGGTTTACAAAATTATGCCTTTGCCGTTACTGATCCATCCATGTTGACGGCGTTTAAGAATAATTTACTTTGGTTAGTTTTAGTAACGGGAGTAAGTGTTAGTTTAGGGTTAATTATTGCCGTTTTAGTGGATAAAGTCCGCTATGAGGCGATCGCCAAATCGGTCATCTTTTTACCCATGGCTATTTCCTTTGTGGGAGCCAGTGTGATTTGGAAATTTGTCTATGCCTATAAACCCGCTGGGGATGATCAAATTGGCTTATTGAATGCCATTGTTACGGGTTTAGGTTTTGAACCTGTCGGTTGGTTAGTGGAGCGATCGGTGAACAATTTTGCCCTCATTGCCATCATGATTTGGCTCTACACCGGCTTCTGTATGGTCATTTTATCGGCAGCAGTGAAGGGCATTCCTAATGATGTCATTGAAGCGGCCAAAATTGACGGGGCCAATAGTTGGCAAATCTTTTGGCGCATTACCATTCCCATGATTCGTTCCACCATTTTAGTGGTGAGTACCACGGTGGTGATTTTAGTGTTGAAAGTGTTTGACATTGTCTTTGTGATGACTGGGGGAAATCAGGGGACAGAAGTGATCGCCAGTCGCATGATCAAAGAAATGTTTAATTACCGCAACTTCGGGCGGGGTAGTGCGATCGCCGTTATTTTATTGATTTTAATTATCCCCGTCATGATCACCAATATTCGTCGATTTAGGGCACAGGAGAAATTACGCTAATGACTAAAGAAAACTTTCTCAAAAAAATCTGGCAACAAACACCCATCCATATTGCCATTATCACCATTGCTTTTATTTGGACATTGCCCAGTTTAGGCCTATTAATTAGTTCCTTTCGCCATCGGGACGATATGTTAGCCACGGGCTGGTGGACAGTTTTTTTACATCCCTTTGAATTAACCCAATTTTATTTAGGCAATTACAGTGAAGTGATTCAAAATTCGGGCATGGGACAAGCTTTTTTAAACAGTTTGACCATCGCTATTCCCGCCACAGTAATTCCCATTGCGATCGCCACCTTTGCCGCCTATGCCTTTGCTTGGATGACTTTTCCGGGGCGACAATTATTATTTATCATCGTGGTCTGTTTATTAGTGGTGCCGCTACAAACGACATTAATTCCCGTCTTGCGCGTCTATGGCAATCTGGGGCTAGCAGGGAGTTTTTTAGGGGTTTGGTTAGCCCACACTGCCTACGGTTTGCCCCTGGGAATTTATCTATTACGTAATTACATCGGCGCGTTACCCAGGGATCTGATTGAAGCGGCTGCCGTGGATGGGGCCTCCCATTTAAAAATTTTTACCAAATTAATTGTGCCCCTCTCCCTACCGGCGATCGCCTCCTTTGCCGTATTTCAATTCCTTTGGGTCTGGAATGATTTATTGATTGCCCTAGTGTATTTAGGCGGAACAGCGGACGTTGCCCCGGTTACCATTCAACTCAGTAATTTGGTGGGGTCTCGGGGTCAGGATTGGTATTTGCTCACCGCTGGAGCGTTTATTACCATGACGGTTCCATTAGCGGTTTTCTTTGGACTACAACGGTATTTTGTGCGGGGGATTTTAGCAGGATCTGTCAAGTCTTAGATTATCTTTTCGCATTGACTGAAATTTGTTGCAGCCGCCAGCGACCTTCAATAAAGGAAAATATCAAGTCAAATTCAATACGAATCGGTTGGGTGGGGAAATACCCCTTAAGTTGCATAAAGCCATTTTGATCAATAACAGGCTTGGTTGTAAACACAGGTTCATAGAGCGTCACCACACCAATATCCAGGTTCAGCGCCCGAAACT
>JAYKJI010000351.1:0-16090 GCA_035285405.1 Snowella sp.
TGTATGAAAAAATTATTCAAGAGCTAATGCAAATTAGCCGCCATCGGTTGAAGGATTACATTCGAGGTAAAAGGGCTAAGTTGCTTGCTATGTCTGTCTTCTAGCTCTCTTGTCGCCCCACCAGGCCAAGTCGTAGAGGTAAATATCCTGTTGCAGCCCCTCCGTGTGATAGTACGCCACTCGCTGACTATCCGGCGACCAGATTAAGTTGGGATCGCTCCAACTAATCCCAGGATTACGCCATTGCCTGAGCAACTTGCCATCCCAGTCAAAGATAGAAATTTGTTGCATGGGTACATCGCCAGGGAAAAAATCCATACGAGCAACTTTGCGGCTGTCTGGCGACCAGTAAAGTAGAGTGTAATCGGGTTGGGTTTGCTGGTTCCCATTAGTTACTTGGGTCAACCCAGAACCATCACTGTTCATGCGGTAAAGATTCTGGTTTTTAATGAAGCTGACGTAGCGACCATCGGGGGAAGGATAAACTGGGGAAGTAATCTCCGTGTCTGGGGGAAAGCCGCCAATCTTCCATTCTTGAATTAACTTCGTTTTCCCACCTCGTGCAAGGTTTCTGACATAGAGAGCTTGCAATCCAGGGGTATCACTAGTCGAAGCATCGCAGCCTATGACGAAGACTAATTGTTGAGAGTCTGCTGTCCAATTGAACCGCAGGGAAGAGGCTTTACAAAAGTCCCCCTGAAATACCGTAATTAACTGAGAACCATCGGCATTGGTGACATAGAGATCCTGTTGATAATTGGCAGTAAATGCCAATCTTTTTCCATCGGGCGACCACAGAGGTAAATTGGTGTCCTGAACTCGCGTCATTCGGCGACGATCGCGCCCATCCGCTTGAATAGTAAATAAACCATTGCTCTTCCGTTGTAGCGAGTAGGAACTGAAGGCTAAAGTGCCTGGTTTGGAGGCAACAGGATTTGCCAGGGATAAGTCGTAAACAGGCAAAGCAAAGACCGCAGCGACGGCGATCACGCACCAAAGCCTCAATCCTGAAAAACCAAAAACCATCATTCCCTCATGGAAATCCTTGCAGCATTTTAATTACCATCATAATAAAACAGGATCGTCCTTGGTTTTGGCAAATTGAAAAGGCGATCGCCCTTCCTTCGTCAAAGAAAACAAACCGCGATCACTTTTGGCTAGTTAAAATAAAAAACAAGATTTCCCCTCTTGTTCTAGCAAATAGAGTGATAGCCATGATTGCCTTACCAGATTATAACTATCTAACGCCTCAAGACTATCTTCAAAACGAAGAAAAAAGTCCGATTAAACACGAATATATTAACGGAGAAGTGTATGCGATGGCGGAGACAACAGACAGTCATAACACGATCGCAGGTAATCTTTATACCTTGATTCGTAATCATTTACGCGGAACTGATTGTCGTGTTTATTTTGCCGATATTAAAGCCCGATTGGAAAAACGCAACTGTTTTTATTATCCTGATATTTTGGTCACTTGTGATCCTCAAGACCGAGAAACTTCCACTTATAAAAGATTTCCTAAATTAATTATTGAAGTGCTATCAGAAAGTACAGAATCCTTTGATCGCGGGGATAAATTTAATGATTATCAAACCCTAGATAGTTTACAGGAATATGTTTTAGTAAATAGCCAACATCAACGAGTGGAGGTTTTCCGACGGTATGAACCCAAACGATGGTTTTATGGCAGTTATGATGAAGGAACATTTTGCTTAGAAAGTTTAAATTGGACGCTCAATCTCTCTGCAATTTATGAAGATGTAGAGTTACCCATTACTGAGGTTAATAATCAAGATGTTTCTCTCTAAAATGATCAAATCTGTTTCAAAAGTGATCGCCCCTTAGCCCGTTACCCAGTGATAAAAAGCGATCGACCTTGATTTTGGCAATTTGAAAAGGCGATCGCCCCCTTTCCGATACCGATAAACAGCGATCACCTATTACAATTTTGATCAACCCTTTCTATCTGATCAAACCTACCATGAGTGAATATCAGTATTATGAATTTCAAGCCATTGACCGCTCCCTAACCCCTAAGGAAAAAGAAGAAATTTGTAAACTTTCCAGCCGAGTTAAACCAACGGCTAATGTTGCCAAATTTGTTTACCACTATGGAGATTTCCCTAGCAGAGCAGAAGAGGTACTCGCTAAATACTTCGATGTTATGTACTATATTGCTAACTGGGGTTCCCATCAGTTGGCTTTCCGTTTCCCTAAAAACCTTATTTCAGCTAAAGCGATCGCCCCTTACTGTTTAGATAATTGCATCGAGCTTTCCTTTGTGGGAGACTGGGCTATTTTAAACTGGCAATTTGGACAGGAAGAAGGTTTTCAATATTGGATTGAAGGCGAAGGAACTCTAGATCAATTGCTGGAACTACATCAGGAAATTCTAGATCAAGATTATCGAGGACTGTACTTAGCCTGGCTTAAAGCCATTACCCTAGAGGAAGACTATATTGATTTTGACCCCAATCAACTCGAAGCACCTATTCCGGCAAATTTACAAAAATTATCGAAGTCTCAAGAGGCTTTTTGCAAAATTTTTGAGGTTAATCCCCACCTTTTAACCGTTGCTCAGGCTGCTAGTCCAGTGGCCACCACTCCACCCCAAAGTCTATCCCTCGAATCAGCGATCGCCCAATTATCCCGTGCCGAATGTGATGATTTTTTAGTAAGACTGGCTAAGGGAGAACGCAATTTAGCCACCCAGTTAAAACGAACTTTAGCTAAAGCTGAACACCTAACCTCAAACCCGACCGTCGGTAAACCTCAGCGTAAAATCGCCCAATTATTGGCCGCAGCGTCAGAACAGGAAACTATTTGGGAACGTCAAGAGCTAGAAAAGGCAGAAAAAGCAAGAATCAAAGCACTACAGGCGATCGCGCCTAAAGCTGACGCAATGTGGGCAGAAATTGATACCTTGTTAGTCGCACCCAAGGCCCAAAATTACGATCAGGCTCTTAAATTACTAATACAACTGCGAGATTTAGCCAACTATCAAAATCAAACCGTAATTTTTCAGGAAAGGGTGCAAAGAATTGCTAAGAAATATCCCAACCGACCTGGTTTATTGGATCGATTACGTAAAGCTGAATTATGTTAATCTCAATTGATCTATTGCTATGGCAGCAATCTTAAAGCTTATTTTCTGATCAAAATGATTAAGCAGGTACTAGTTTTTCCTGTTCTTCCCAAAACCAGGCGATCGTCTTAGCTAACCCTGTTTGTAAATTGGTGAGCGTTAGATCCGGCAAGACTTGCTTTAATTTTTCGACTTCTAAACATTTAGATTTAGCCCCAACATAACGACTAGTATCAAATTGAATTTTCTCAAAGTCATAATCGACCTGCTCACAAATGATCTGGGCAAAGTGACGAATTGTAAATTCTTCTCCTGCCCCAATATTGATTAAATCATGATCAACAGTTTGGGTAAGGTGGAGCGCGATCTGGGCAAAATCTTCTACATAAACCAGTTCTCTAGATTGATAGCCATCTCCCCAAAGAATGACAGGTTCGTCGTAAAGTTTTGCTCGAATAATTTTGCGGATCAGATCGAAAATAAAGTGCATTTGCCGTCCATCCGTATGATAGCCCGCCCCATAGAGTGTGGAAGGGACTAAACATAAATAATTTAATCCATACTGTTTATGTAGTGCTAACAAACCAGCATAAAGCATTCTCTTGGTCATGGCATAGGTGAAGAGACTATCAATGGGAAGGCCGGTTAAATAGTTTTCTTCTCGTAGGGGTAAATTCGGATCGTAGGAACAACTAGTTCCCATGCAGATAAATTTTGCTTGAGGTTGATATTGTTGCCACCAGGTCAGCATATTGGTATTGATTTGTTGATTAATAATCCATTGTTCTCCTGGATGGAAAAGGCAAAAATCACCAGCCTGAGTCCAGGCGGCTAAATGATAAATTTGGTCGTAGGAATTATCATTAAACTGAGCGAGAGAGTCCGCTTTTCTTAGATCGGCCTTTTTGGAGTTAATCCGCACTAATTCATGGCCCTGAGCTTCTAATTGAGAACATAATGTTGTTCCTAAAAATCCGGTTCCACCAGTGACTAAGATTTTCATTTAATTTGCCAGCTTTTGTTTATTGGTTTGTTATATTGAGCATTATAGAACGACTAAGGATCTTGGAAAACCTCACTGTTTCATCAGGGTAACATCCCATAAAAAGGTAAGGCTTCTGACCAGGGCGATCGCAGACCGGCTTGCCATAACTGATGGGCTAAATGCAAGATCTGATCAACATTTTGGCCCAGGGCTTCTGGTGCAGACAGGGGATGGAGATCGGGATCAATTTGGGCTAATTGCCTTTGCCAGTCGGAAGGATCTAAAAGGCGATCGCCGACAATCGTTTTGAGAGACTGAGCCTGGATCTGATAAACCGCACCGTAGATTTGGCCACGGGTAGCCGCCATTTGAACGGCAATTAAACCGGCGGGAGAAAGATGATCCATTTGGGAGAGAGCAAAGGCTGCTAAACTCGACAGAGCAAAAACGGGAATATTTAATTGTTGCCCCAAAGTACGGGCTGTTACCAGACCAATACGCATACTGGTAAAACTGCCTGGCCCCTGGGCAACCGCTAGATAGGCCATGTCCAACCAGGTTTGAGGTTGAATAAATTCTGCTAGGTGGAGATGTAATTGGTTAGATAATTCCCGCCCCAAATCCCAGGTTCGACTGCGGCGAATCTCACCATTGACAGCGATCGCCAACCCCAATTGCTGACTACTGGTATGCAAAGCCAGACCATAAAGGGGAGTCGTCTGATTTGTCATCGCGCCCAAAATCCCTCTCTTCTCATAAAATTCACTTAAGTTAATGAAGTTTTGTATCTCTCCTAACCGCAGAGGCCTGAGCGGATGAGATAGGATAGGAACTATGAACTCTATAAACCGATGTTGTTCTTAAGCAAGATTCCCTTAGCTAGTTTACTGGGTCTGTAGCCCTCTCGTCTTTCATCTTTAGTCTTTGTTTCCCTGAATTTGAAAACTCTCTCCCTGGGGTCAATCAGCCCTCTTGGTATAAATACTTACGGTAAAATCGGCAATCTACGTTAAACTTTGTTTAGATTTGTAAATTGCTTGCAATTAGGAAGATTCCATCATGCAAACAATCTCGCCTCCTACCTTAACTGGTTCTGTTTCCCGTTTTGAGCATCCCCTGAAAATTATTGCCATGGGGGACAGTTTAGTTTATGGCTATGGCGATCCCATTGGGGGGGGATGGGTAGAACGTCTGCGCCGTCTTTGGATGGAAGGTGATGGCCACGTTCTCTATAACTTAGGCATTCGCGGCGATCGCGTTTCCCAGGTAGCCGAGCGATTAGAATTAGAGTTTCGCTATCGAGGGGAAATTCGTAATAAGGTTCCAGACTTGCTTATTCTTTCGGTGGGAGTCAATGATTCTCCCCGTTTAGGGCGACCAGATGGCCGTTCCTTTACGGATTTATTGTTGTTTGAAAAACAGGTTAATCATCTTTTAGAGCAGGCCCAGCAACTTTGTCCAGTCCTATTTGTGGGCATGGTTCCAGTCAATGAGACAAAAATGCCTTTTCTAGATTGTTTTTATTTCAATCATGTCGATCAATATAACTATAAGGAATTGAGTAAACAACTCTGTGCGGCTCGCAATATTCCTTATCTCGATATTTTTGATCTGTGGCAACAGCGTGGGGAAGCTTGGATTAATTCACACCTGATGGAAGATGGTCTCCATCCTAATGTGGCCGGTTATAAAGCTTTTTTAGATGATGTGTTAGCTTGGCAACCTTTACATCACAAACTCCGTCCAGTGGCTTCTTTCTTGCAAGAAGAACTTGCGGTTAGATAAGCAGCTAATTATCTTAAACCGATAAGGGCAAGGGGCTTAAGCTCCTTGTTACGTTTTTTAGGTAACATCATCAAATAATTTAAAGGCACGATAGTTTATCTTTTGCTATTTATCAAGACTAATATTAATAGGCTCTTTTAATCACTACGAAGGGCGATAATTGCATCCAGTTTGGCCGCATTACGGGCTGGAACCACACCAGCGATTAAACCCACTGTAACCGAAATACCGAAGCCGGAGGTAATTGACCAGATAGAGATTACCAAGGGAATTTTCATCGCCTGGGTTGAGCCGATCGCGATCGTGATACCCAGGACAATACCAATCACGCCCCCCACCGTCGAAACCACCACTGCCTCTGTTAGAAATTGGGACAAAATAGCAGTGTAAGTTGCGCCCAAGGCTTTACGCAGTCCCACTTCTTTCGTTCTTTCCACCACTGAAACTAACATAATATTGGCAATACCAATGCCGCCCACCACTAAAGAAATGCCGGCGATCGCCACTACCATAACCGTAAACATACTAACAACACTGGTGAAAGTATTAATTACATCCACCTGATTAATAATGCGAAAATCATCTAATTCGGGCGGATAAATATTATGGCGTAACCGTAGTAAATTAGTGACTTGAAATTGAGCAGCATCTAGTTGATTACCATCTTTTGCCGCTACCCAGATCCCTGAAATTGCAACACCAGAAATGGCATTATTGCCCACAATGCGACTGGACATATTACTCAGGGGAATGAAGATGCGATCGTCTTGATCCACATTGCCAATGGCCCCTTTAGGCGGCATTACACCAATGACTCGATAAAGTTGATTTTGGATACGAATTTCTTTGCCAATGGGGGATTCTTTGCCAAATAATTGATCCCGAACTTTAGTTCCTAAAATGGCAACGGGTTGGGCATTATCTAAATCCGTCTGGGTAAAAAATTGGCCGATTGTGGGATAGGAATCTTTAACATCAGGATAGTTTAAATCCGTTCCCAATACTGAAGTGGCGATATTTTGACCACTATAGACAACCTGTATATTGCCCCGTTGTAAAAAAGCGGTAACTTTTCTAGCGGCTGTTACCTGGGCGGCGATCGCCTTAGCATCTTCCAAGGTCAAGGTAGAGGCCGAACCAGCCCCCTGACTAATGCCCCCACTACTAGCAGCCCCCGCTAGGACGAGAATCACATCTGAACCGAGGGATTGAATCTGTTGCTCCGTTGCTTTTTTAACCCCTTCCCCTAAAGAGGTAATCGCCACCACAGAACTGATCCCAATCACCATACCCAACATGGTTAGCCCCGTGCGTAACTTATTATTCCACAGGGATTGAACGGCCATGGTTAGAATTTCTGTCACCAGGGAACGATTTACAAGCTGTTCTTCTGGGGTTAACCCTGACGGATCTTTCTGTTTTAAGGCTTCATTCTTTTTTTTCATATTAAGTAGCTGGTTACAATTAAATTAAAGATAGATTTTGTGCTTGATTCCTCCCTGCCACCCTTAATAAAACTGCCGTTTACACACAAGTTTTCGGTTTTCTTTTTAACCTGCTCCAGCCCCCTAAATCCCCCAATACTGGGGGACTTTGAACCGCGAAAGAGATCGCTCTCCCCCCAACATTGGGGGGCTGGGGGGGCAAAATTTGGCATTATTATTTCTAACCATTTTCTTAGCTCCTAAACCTATCTAGAACCACCCCCTAAACCGGGCATACCAGGGGAGCCTGGAACTTTAGAACGAGGTCTTTTACCATCAGGAAAGGTAATTAAAATACGATCTTTTTCCTGTAAACCGGATCGTATTTCTGTTTTGTCATTAACCGTTAAGCCCGTCTTAATCGGCACAAACTCGGCTTGATTATCTTTCCAAACATAAACGCCAGTGCCTTCTTCTTGACGCACAATAGCCACTGTTGGTACAACTAAGACATTCTTAACTTGACCGGCGGCGAATTCCACTCGTACATTCATTCCTGATCTCAGTAAATTTTGAGGATCATCTAAAATAGCAACTTTCACTTCAAAACTGGTGACATTTTGTTGCACAATCGATTGAGGAGCAATTTGAATAACTTTTCCGACAAAGGTTTTGGTGGGATAGGCATCGGCTTTAATCAGGGCTTTTTGTCCCAAACTCATCTGGGCAATATTACTTTCTGAAACGTTAGTCACAATTTGATTGCGTGCTGCTAGGGCCAAAATAGAAGAAGAGGTGGCCGAAGAAACAGAACTGCCTGCGGTGGTCGGAGTAACAAAAGCACCCGGATCGGCATATTTACGCGCCACAATGCCATCGAAAGGAGCGCGAATTTCGGTATCTTGAATTTGGGTTTGAACTGTTTTTAAATTTCCCTGGGCGATCGCGACTTGAGCCTGAGCTTGGGCAATGTCTTCGGTACGAGAACCGGATTTAATTAAAGATAAAGCAGCCTGTTTTTGGGCAACGACTTCTGCGGCCTGTTGAATTTCCTCTGGACGAGAACCGGCTTTTTGTAAGGCTAGAGCCTGTTTAGCTTCCCGTACCTGGGCCGCGGCATTATCCCGTTGAGTGCGCGAATTTTCCCAATCTCTTTCCGCGATCGCACCTGCTTCATGGAGAGAACGATTCTGAAGAAAAACCAGTTCTGCTTGGCGTTGATTACTGAGGGCATTTTCTAAGCGAGCTTGAGCCTGGGCAATATCTTGAGGACGATTACCTTTTTTTAGCTTCTGTAAATTAGCTTGGGCTTGACCGAGTTCAGCTTGGGCTTGGGCAATATCTTGAGGACGATTTCCCGCTTTTAACTTGGCTAAATTGGCTTGGGCTTGAGTGACTTGACCCTGACTTTGTAGAAGTTGACCCTGTAAATTTGAGTCATCCATTTTGGCTAATAACTGTCCTTTTTGCACGCGATCGCCTTCTTTAACAAACAATTGCTTGAGAATGCCAGAATTTTTAGGACTCACATTGACGGAAAGTTCGGGTTGTACTGTCCCATTGGCCATAACGGTGACAGTTAAATTTTGACGTTGAACGGAAACCGTATTTTGCAGGTTTTTGGCTTTAATTTCAGGAACAACCACATTTTGTTGATACAGAGTCCAGCCCCCCCAACCGCAGAGTCCTAACACCATTAAGGCCATTACCCCCTTGAGGGGATTGAGGAGAGGATGGGATTTGGTTTTGGCAGAGAAGGATGGGGTTACAGTGGGATTCTCAGTGGGATTCTTCGTTAGATTGCTGTGCATCGAAGTCAACAGTCAGGTAAAGGTATGGGAGCAACGGTCGCAAGAAACCCAGGCATTTAGAAATTAGGTCTATTTTTCTTTAGACTCGAACCCTGATCATAACGTTCAAAGGCTTGAGAATCCTGACCCGATCAGGTGATTAAGAAAAAAGTCCAGAGCTTTTGCTTCAATTCTGCTGACAATTTTCTAACTGTCCCCTTCAAAACGGGCGATCGCTGCCTGGATAGCTTCAATGCGTCGTACAATTTCTCGTAGTTCAGTAATGACAATATTGTAATCTTGAAGATAAGGGCGTAGTTGTTGACTATCTTGATGATTACTAATTTCGCTTAAACGGGCTTGCTGGAGCGCTTGAAGGTGAGCAAAAATGTCTTGTACCGTTTCATTTAAAGCGGGAAGGGGAAGTGGTTTTTGATTATTTTGTAGAGCCTCGGACAGCATAGTTAAAGCTTCTGTCACCTGTTGAATAAATAAATTAATATTGGGATGAGCTTCACTGCCACTATACTGCTCTAATTGGGTCAATAAAATGGTAACGCTTCGACCTAAACGGGGAATATAGTTTGCTAGGGTAATAGCAGGTTCTATTTTGACAAAGGGAGTACTGGGATCATCCATCAAACGTTCCAGGGCAGTTTGCAGACAGGTATTAGCAATTCTGGCTTTATTACGACGCTGATGCAGTTCCTCCACTGGGTAAACGGTTTTATCTAAAAAGGCCGTCATCACGGCTTGAAAATAGAGATTGACTTTGTTGAGAGCCGTAATCGCCACCGTTGAAAAACGCCATTCTTCTTTTTGACGAAGTAAACCAAAAGATAGGGCAAAGGCTAAAATCCCGCCAATTAAGGTACACACAATTCGGTCAGTAATGCCCAGGTTCTCTGATGTTTGCCCTGAAATTTGATGCAGAATGAGGGCAAAAGCGGTAATAAAAAAGACGGCTAAACTATAGTGAAAACGAATTAAGGAAATCGCGATCGCCATAGCAATAATGCCAATCATTTCTAGCCAAAGGGGATCTTGAACCGTCACCAAAATCCCATAAACGGCTCCCACTCCTAAAACCGTACCTAGAATACGGGAGAAAAAGCGTTGAAAAGTTAAACTAAAGTCTGGCTTAAGTACAAATAATAGGGTTAAACCAATCCAAAAACCCTGTCGAATGGGCAATAAAGTATAAATTAAAACACCCAATACGGCTCCTATACTTAAACGGAGAGCATGACGAAAAAGAGGCGATTCTAGGGTAAAATTTTCTTTTAAGGGTTCCCACCATTGCTGTTTAGAACTAATACCTAAAGCTTTTATTTCAGATTTATGACGGGATAGAATTTGGGCGATTTTTTCACGATTTTGTAAAGGGTGTTTGTGATTATCTCCACGCTGGAGTTCTTGGGTGGTTTGAACCGTTAATTGCAGTTGAGATTGTAATTTTTCTAACCAGGTATTTAATTGTTCTACCGTAATCCAACTGGTATAGTCGTCCACATCCAGGGTCAAGGTTTGCTGTTGTAATTGCTGTTGTTGTTGGAGAGCTTTAATCAGTAATTGGAGGCGATCGCAATCAGACTTTTTCTGTTTACCTAAAATCAGTTGAGCAATATCTTCACAAATCAGTGCAACTTGTTTTAACACATCTTCTAACAAAATTTCAACGGTTGCTAATTGGGGTAGAGAATGGAGCGTAACGATCTCCCGCATGGCCGTTAACGTCGTCATAATGCGATCGCTATCTTCGATCAAAACGATTAACAATTCCCGTAAATCATTGTGTCCCCAACTGCCGAGACGAGTATAGGTAAGGGTTTCTCTGGACTTCAAAAGTAGTTGACGAACCTGAACAAAGGACTGATCATTCTGTTCTCTATCCAGTTTGACCGTTGACACCCGTTGCAGATGTTGAGCAATACCCTGAAAATTTTGAGCAACCACCTTACGTAAAGGGTAATTAGGCTGAAAGGGCCAAATAAATAAGGCCAGAAAGATTGACCACAGTCCTCCTATTAATCCCAACAGCGATCGCGTCAATGCTGTATCTAGGCCACCCTGGGGCAGAGAAATGGCTAATAACAGCGTAAAACCTAAAACAACCCCAGAGGCTCCTCCATTTTCACCATAAACCGTTAAGTAACCCGCTAAAAATAATCCGATCGATACCAATAACAACGTCCAGCCGAGGGAGCCACTCACCAAAGTTCCCAAAAATAAAGCTAGAAACACCCCAACCGTTGTTCCCATCAAGGTTGTTGCCCGTTGAGCATAGAGTCCTCCCACATCAGCCAGCAACATAATCTGGGCAAATAGGGCGATCGTCAGCCAATCCTGTTGTTCATGGAACACCAGACCCAGCAAGCTCGGAATGGCCATCGCCATCAATGTCCGAATGCCCCTAGCAACTTCGATTTTTCCACTGGGACGTAATAGAAACGCAAACCGCCTAATCAGCATTGATCACCCATCAGCAAGCTATCTAACTACGTTAAATGAACAGTCTTCTTATTTAGAACCGCTAAAAACAACAATCCTGAAAACAAGATAACCATTGCATAGCCATCCCATCTTCAGGATCGTAATTGAGTTAACCCCTAGAGGACTTAATCAGCATCCCCTTTAGGCTAACGATTGAATGAGAGCAGGGCAATAATGCCGATCATACATCCCGATTTATTGTTCAGCCGTAGCTAGTTCTGCCTCTGTGCTACCCGGACTACGACGACGGGTCAGAGAGTTAAAGAGCATAATCCCGATCGCCTTGATTAAGTTGCCTTCAAGTTCATTAAACATTTTCATGTTCATGCCAAAAGCCGCATTGGCCTCTTCCACAATGCGATCGGCGGTTGCTTGATCGATGGGCAGATCATTCATGGCTTGACGATAAGTATTTTTAAAAGCTTTCTCATCAGAAATATCTGCAAATTCATAGAAAGCCGTACCGCCATCCTGTAGATTCATGGCATTTTGAGCAATTTTCTTGAGAATTTGACCACCAGAGAGATCGCCCAAATAACGAGTATAGGAATGAGCCACCAACAATTCAGGATTGGTTTGGGCAATTTCATGGATGCGATCCACATAGGCTTGACCAGCTGCGGAAATTTTTACCTCTTGTCGCCAGTTAGGGCCATAGTAAAACAGCAGATCTTTCTCTAGGCTTTGCTTACGATTGAGTTCAGCGTAGTAGATTTTGGAGACAATCGGATGATCCCGCAACCTATCCATCTCTTCTTCCATTGCACCATAGACAAAGTAGAGATTGCCGACCAATTTACGGTAGGATGTTTTTTCGACTACACCCTTAAGAAAACATTTTACAAAACCAACATTCTCTGCCATCGAATGGGATTTTTTTGTCCCTTCACGTAACTGAGTGGCTAAATTGACGCTCATGTTTAAAATATCCTGGGTCTTAGGTGAACTGAATAGGAGGCTTATGAGAGAGTTTTTAAAAAATTCGCCTAATGTCCTAGGTTAAACTGCTTTGATGAGAATTTTTATTAAGTTTTTTTACAAATTAGCGGTCAATTCGTTACACTAATCATAGTTCTTTCAGGCTTGCGAGATCATCAGCTATGACACTTTTCGGACTTGGCAAAAAGACGGCCATGCCCAACCCTTCCAATGCACTTCCCGGACGGACAACGCCGATGCGGGTTCCTGCGGCTCACTTTGTCAATGGACATCCCCTTAAGCCGCCTTTTTCCGATGGTTTAGAAGTGGCAATGTTTGGCCTCGGTTGTTTTTGGGGCGCAGAAAGGAAATTTTGGCAACTAGCAGGGGTTTACAGTACAGCAGTTGGTTATGCGGCCGGTTATACCCCGAATCCCACCTATCAAGAAGTTTGCTCTGGTTTAACAGGCCACAATGAGGTTGTGCTTGTGGTTTTTGACCCCAAAATCATTAGCTATGGGGAACTGTTAAAAGTATTCTGGGAAAGCCATAATCCTACCCAGGGAATGCGTCAGGGCAATGATACAGGAACCCAGTATCGTTCAGGGATTTATACCTATTCAGCTAGTCAAAGACAGCAGGCTGAAGCTTCTAAGGAAATGTACCAACAAGCCTTACAAACATCGGGTTACGGAAAAATTACCACCGAGATTCTGGACGCGCCCGAATTTTACTATGCAGAGGATTATCATCAGCAGTACTTAGGCAAAAATCCGAATGGTTACTGTGGACTAGGGGGAACGAATGTTAGCTGTCCTTTACCTGTTGGTGTGAGTGCTTAAGGTTTGAACATAGATTGGCCCGCCGTTGCTAAATTCCCTGCCCCTCTACGGCTGGGCCTTTTTATTGCCTTTTTATTGGCTCTTTGGCTACCGATCGCCGCTCCTCTGTATCTAGTTTTCAAAAGTGATGCCAACCTGGCCTCGATTGTGACGATGGTTCTCCTCTTTGGATTCTTTTTGCTCTTGTTGAGGTTTTGGAGTCGCCGTGTTTACGGAACGCAGCAGCCCTTCGCTTTTTATGGTTTGGAGGGAACTAGAAAAAATGGCTTAGAGGTATTAAGGGGATTAAGTATTGGGCTATTGTTTACCCTGGCTTTATTTATAACGGAATCCCTGTTTGGTTGGGTAAAGATTGAGGCTTCAGATCAGTTTTTGTTAAAAATTGTTTTGGAAGGAAGTTTAACGGGGTTAGGGGTCGGTTTTGCAGAGGAGTTATTTTTTCGCGGTTGGTTACTAACGGAATTAGATCGAGATTATTCATCTCACAAGGCTCTAGTTGTGAATGGATTTTTGTTTGCTGGTCTTCATTTCCTTAAACCCTGGGCAGAAATAATCCGAACATTTCCCCAATTTCCGGCCTTATTTTTATTAGGTACGGCTCTCGTTTTAGCAAAACGCGCTCATCAACAACGTTTAGGGATTTGTATTGGTATTCATGGTGGTTTAGTCTGGAGTTATTATATTTTTAATATTGGTCAGTTAATTTATTATACCGAGCAGGTTCCTAGTTGGGTGACAGGCATTGATCAAAATCCGTTGGCAGGAATCATGGGGATTATTTTTTTGAGTTTATTAGGAATTTGGATGGGCAAGACTAAGGCTTTCACTTAAGCACCCTACTCAGGTAGGTTATCCAGAAACTATCCACATAATCTATAGTTAGATGTAGGTCAAATTTCCAAAGGAGTTACGATGGAGACAAGTTTTTGGCATCAAAAGTGGGGAAAAAATGATATTGCTTTTCACAAAAATGAAGTTAACCCCTTACTAGTCAAATATTTCAAACAGCTTTCTTTAGCGAATGGCAGTCGTGTATTTTTACCCTTGTGCGGCAAAACGCTTGATATTGCCTGGCTACTTGCTAATGGCTATCGTATTGCGGGGGCTGAATTGAGCAAAATAGCGATCGCGCAATTATTTAGGGAGCTTGGAGTGAAACCCCAAATATCGCAAATTGGCGAAATAGAGCATTACAGCGCACAAAATATAGATATCTTTGTTGGAGATATATTTCATTTGTCTAGTAAGATACTTGGAGTCGTTGATGCCGTTTATGACAGGGCAGCTGTAGTGGCTCTGCCCGCAGCAATGCGTAACCGTTATACAGCGCACTTAATGGAAATTACCTATAAAGCCCCCCAGTTACTAATTTGTTATGAATACGATCAAAGTTTGATGGCAGGCCCTCCTTTTTCAATTAGTCATGAGTAAGTCAATCAACACTATGGAGGCAGTTATCGTTTGACTCCTATCGTAAGTATTGATGTTGCTGGTGGCTTAAAGGGAAACGGTGTCGCAAGAGAGAATGTTTGGCTACTTCAAAATCATTAATTATCGGTCTATTTTCAGCATTTTAGCCACAACTAGCGTTATTTTATTCCCCACAATACTTACTCGATAAAAATGAACTGTGAATGAATCAAAGACAATAGCCATCATTTTACAAGTGCTGAGTCGCTAATCGTCCAAAATGTCTAAATAGACGTGTCCTCGAAAGACCACTCAACTTTGTGAGCAATATCGTTATCTTCAGTACAACTAGTCGGGATTCCTAAAGGACAAAGTGTCGGCACTCTTAACCCCGTTTTAGACTCGAACCATCCATAGGCCCCTGGTTGATCCAGTTCCTTGGCTGATGTAAAAGGTGAAAAATGAATTAAATAACCGATCCAATATAAAGGCTCTTTTTCAATAAGAATTTTTCCTGATTGGACATTTTCGCGCATCGGATACCAATCATCTTCTGGGGCCACATCTTCGTAGGCATATATGGCCGCTACCCGGGTTGGTAATGACGCATTAGGATGATCTCGCTGAAACCACTCACTTAATTCGGGTAACAGTGAACGATCGCCCAACCAAACGGCTCCATTCATACTATGGAGATAGGTGTATAACGTCACTTGATAATCCAGAGCGGGAATATTAATTGACCTCACTTCGTATCCATCACCTTCGTCTAGCCAATAAGCGATACTATCGGGATCAAATCCACTGCAAATAATAACCTGCCCATCACTAATATTCAGTCGCCAACGCGCACGGGCAATCCATTCCCTTTCTTCTGCTTCAGTCAGTGGTTCATTCGCAACAACACGAATAACACTATAGTCATCCCCTTCCAAATCAAAGAGAGCCGCTTTGTGAGAAAAAACAAACTGTTCATCGTGTTCACGATTGTCTTCTACAATTTGCCGAATCACATCACCAGCCAGTACTCCCCAACCGCCTGCATCATTGTAAAGGTAAATATCTTGACGCATTTTCGACTCCTTTAGGCTCCGTCTTTAACCTTTCATTGAGTGCCATTGGCTTTGCTGATCTTGATATTTTAACTGCGATCGCCTCTCTTTTGATTTTAGGTTAGACTATGTCCCTAAGCAAGCCCATATTAATGTAGAAGATTTCCCAAAAGCTTAATTAGGGCTTGCTGAAAAAAGCTGAAACCCTTACGGAGAAAAGATAGTAGCCAAATTAAGAACAGCTAGAATGCAGGAAAATAGGTTAAAATGGCTCAAAACCCTTGCATTAAGAGGAGAGAAGAC
>JAYKJI010000352.1:0-18581 GCA_035285405.1 Snowella sp.
CATCATAAGTATAAGTTATCTCTGCTTTTTCAGTTTATACTTCCCTAACCCACATTTCTTTCGTTTTTTGACTTTTTCAGCAAGCCCTAAGTATTTTGGTAAATGTGCTACCCCCCTGAACGCTTACAATAAATGTAATCTTTCTGCGTAGTCTAGTTCCGAGCTATTACGATTGAAATATTCCATTATTGTTAAAGTAGGTAAACATAAACCTTTCTCTTTAATAATATCCTTTGCAATATAGTGAATTGCCGTTTCGAAAGCATATTCACATTCAATCTTGCTATAGCGTGCAAAATGCCAATTTATAACTTTTCCCTTTTTTGCAACTAAAGACTCCCCACAAGCTGGACAAAAACATTGACATCTTAATCCAGATTCGATATTTTCATTTTTGACTGAAACAAGAATTTTGTCTTTGGTTAGACCGTGCATGAGTTTAACCATCTCTAGTTCCTCTAACAAACAATATATGAAAGCTCTTTCTCTTCAATTATTATAAAACAGAAATTTTGTTTTAGAAAAAGATTGAATAGATATAACAGCTTAATGGATTGAGATTCAGACTCAACTAACCTTAGGTGATCGCGGAAGGTCAAGTTCTAAAATAGTTTAGTTTTAATATTAGTAAAAATTGTTTAACAGTGATCACTTCTAATTTAGTGAAAAGTTTAGTCTTAGGGTTACAGCACTTTGCTTAATTACACCATACAGATAAAAAGCTAAAATCCTTACTCAGCAAGCCTTGTAGAAAAAAACTGTACGTCGAGATCCCGATAAGTGCTGTATCTAAGAAAGAACACTCTTGACATATTCCTGTATGGTGGCTTTTGATTGCATTATACACCATGATTTCTAGAGAATCTGCTCTACTAACTCCGCCGCCAACGCGAGGAAAAAGCGAAAATAATACAAGTCAATCTAAATTGCCCAAAAAGCTCCCTATTTCTAGAGAGCTTACCAGGCTTAAAAATTATCAACGCACATTTAATTAGCCTAATAAGGCTTTAGCTTTAGCCAGAACATTATCGGCACTAAAACCAAATTTCTCCATACAGGTTCCACCAGGGGCCGAAGCACCAAAACGATCAATGCTGACCGTATCGCCTTCAGTTCCCACATACTTGTGCCAACCCATACTGCAACCAGCTTCAACAGATAAACGTTTGGTGACAGCTTTAGGTAAAACCGATTCTTTATAAGCCGCATCTTGAGCTTCAAACAATTCCCAGGAAGGCATAGAAACCACACGGACTTGTTTACCTTCGCTAGCTAATTTTTCAGCAGCTGTGACACAGAGACTAACTTCCGAACCTGTACCAATAAGAATCAAGTCAGGTGTTCCCTGAGCATCTACAACGGTATAAGCTCCCTTGGCCACGCCTTCGATGGAGGCTCCCGCTAAATTAGGCACGTTTTGACGAGTAAAGGCTAACAGGGTCGGTTTGTTGGCTTTGGCATTCTCGATCGCTATTTTATAAGCCCCAGAGGTTTCCGTACCATCCGCAGGACGAATAACAGTAAGGTTAGGAATAGCCCGTAACGAGGCAATGGTTTCAATCGGTTGGTGAGTGGGGCCATCTTCCCCTTGACCGATAGAATCGTGGGTCATTACCCAAATCACACCCGCTTCCGACAGAGCCGAGAGACGAATGGCTGCCCGCATATAGTCGGTGAAAATCAAGAAAGTTGCACCGTAGGGAATTAAACCGGAAGTATGGAGTGCGATACCATTGCAGATTGCCCCCATCGCGTGTTCCCGTACCCCAAAGTGAACATTCCGGTTTTGGTATTGACCTTTTTGGAAGTCGCCCGAAATCTTAATTTCTGTCAGGTTAGAGTGAGTTAAATCAGCCGAACCACCAATTAATTCCGGTAAAACCGTGGCCAACTGATTGAGGCAAATCTCAGAATATTTACGGGTGGGTAGAGCTTTGTCTTCAGGGGTATAGGTGGTTAAAACACTTTCCCAACCGTCAGGTAAGCCACCATTCAAATAACGCTCTAGGGTTGCTGCTTCGGTAGGATATTTAGTTTTGTACTGAGCAAAGGCTTGTTGCCATTCAGCTTCATAACTGGCTCCCCGTTCAATGGCCTTGTGAGTATGATCTAATACTTCCTGGGGAACGACAAAGGGTTCGTAATCCCAACCGAGATTTTTACGGGTGGCTTCTACTTCATCTAGTCCCAGAGCCGCACCGTGAACGCCAGCCGTCCCTGCTTTTTTAGGAGAACCAAAACCGATGGTGGTTGTCACCTTGATCATGGTCGGTTTGTCGGTGACAGCCTTGGCCGCTTCAATTGCCTGAGCGATCGCCGCTAAATCTGTATTACCGTCCTTAACGTGGAGAACGTGCCAACCATAGGACTCAAAGCGTTGACTAACATCTTCGGTAAAGGCCACATCGGTGGAACCGTCAATGGAAATATGGTTATCGTCATAAAGGGCAATTAATTTACCTAATCCCCAGTGACCGGCGATCGAAGCCGCTTCCCCAGAAATCCCTTCCATGTTGCAACCATCCCCCAAAATGACGTAGGTGTAATGGTCAACAATTTGGGCATCGGCTTTGTTAAAGGTGGCTGCTAAATGAGCTTCAGCAAGGGCAAAACCGACTGCGTTGGCAATCCCTTGACCCAGGGGGCCAGTGGTTACTTCTACGCCAGGGGTTTCAAAATTTTCGGGGTGGCCGGGGGTTTTAGAACCCCATTGACGAAATTGTTTAATATCTTCAATAGAGACGCTATCATAACCCATTAAATAGAGCAGGGCGTACTGCAACATAGAACCGTGACCCGCCGATAAAATAAAGCGATCGCGGTTAAACCATTTAGGGTTTTTAGGATTAAAGCGCATGAACTGATTAAACAGCACATAGGCCATTGGAGCCGCACCCATCGGTAAGCCAGGGTGTCCAGAATTCGCTTTTTGCACCGCATCAACGGATAAAAAACGGATAGCATTAATAGAAAGAGTATCTAGGGATTGAGCAGCAACGACCATAATGTTTTAAACGGTTTTGGAGAATAAAATAAAAACAAC
The DNA here is from genome assembly GCA_035285405.1 of Snowella sp. GTDB lineage: Bacteria > Cyanobacteriota > Cyanobacteriia > Cyanobacteriales > Microcystaceae > Woronichinia. The sequence goes on from JAYKJI010000352.1 coordinate 3,044, forward strand.
GGTTAGCTTAAACCGATAGGGAAGGGCAAAGTTGAAACCATCTTCCCATGCTTCGGCTTGACTTAAGCATATTTCTTAAAGGCTAAGGTGACGTTATGGCCGCCAAACCCAAAGGAGTTAGATAGAGCCACATTGACGGTTAAGGCACGGCTTTGATGGGGAACATAGTCTAAATCACATTCGGGATCGGGATTTTCCAGGTTAATCGTAGGTGGAACTCTATCTTCGGCGATCGCCATCACCGTGGCCACTGCTTCGATCCCGCCGGAACCACCCAATAAATGGCCCGTCATCGACTTTGTGGAACTGACCACCAAATCATAGGCATGACTTCCTAAGGCTTGTTTAATGGCCCTGGTTTCGGTCACATCATTGGCAGGCGTACTGGTTCCGTGAGCATTGATATAACTAACCGCTTCAGGACTTAAACCCGCATCCTTGAGCGCCAAGGCGATCGCTCTGGTTGCTCCCCGACCATCAGGAACCGGAGCCGTAATATGATAAGCGTCACAGGTCATGGCATAACCCACGATTTCCGCATAAATTCTTGCCCCACGAGCTAAGGCAGAATCCAACTCTTCCAGTAACAAAATACCTGATCCTTCCCCCATCACAAAACCATCACGGTCTTTATCAAAGGGACGACTCGCGTGGGTTGGATCATCGTTGCGAAACGAGAGAGCTTTAGCCGAGGCAAATCCCGCAAACCCTAGGGGCGTAATGGCTGCTTCCGTACCACCGCAAATCATCGCCTTGGCATAGCCATCTTGAATCAGACGAAAAGCATCCCCAATCGCATTGGAACCGGCAGCACAAGCCGTCACTGTACAGTTGTTTGGCCCCTTTGCCCCCAGATTGATCGCCGTTAAACCCGAAGCCATATTAGCGATCATCATCGGAATCATAAAAGGACTACAACGACTAGGCCCCTTGTCTAGGAAAATCGTCTGTTGATCTTCCAATACCTTTAAACCACCAATTCCAGTACCAATCAGTACCCCGATCTCATCTGCATTGAGGTCATTGATCATCAGTTTGGCATCGGCAAGGGCTTGTTGGCTAGCACAAACCGCAAAGTGACAAAACCGATCCATTCGTTTCGCTTCTTTGCGATCTAAGTGTTGAAGAGGGTCAAAATCCTTGACTTCCCCACCAAAACGACAAGCTTGATTACTGGCATCAAAGCGCGTAATTGGCCCAATACCATTAACTCCCTTCAATAACCCTTGCCAATAGTCTGCTAAGGTGTTGCCGATGGGAGTAATTGCTCCCAAACCAGTGACAACAACTCGTTTTTTTACTAAATTTGTCATGATCCTCGTTCGTATTGGGACTTGCTCACCCAAAATGCAGATAGGAAAGAAGGTTTCTTAAGATGTGAATCGGGTATAAAGTAAGGCTGCTTTATTCAATGGGCTCGCCAGTGGCTTCGGCGATATGATCAACTGCTTTGCCAACAGTATCAATTTGTTCAGCGACTTCGTCGGGAATTTCAATATCAAATGCTTCTTCTAGAGCCATAACAAGCTCAACGGTATCCAGAGAATCGGCTCCCAGATCATTGGCGAAACTGGCCTCAGGTTTGACGGCATCAGGCTCAACTTCTAGGTTTGTAACCACAATGGCTTTTACTTTCTCAAAAATGTCTTTATTCATTAGAAATGGATTTAACCGCTAAAAACCCTGTAGCTACTAAAGTACAAGGAGGAAACAGGGCGGGGATTACTGCTCCCTAGTGCATTTGTTGCTGCAAGCAAATTTGAACAGACTGGAGACTCCAATCCAAACAAAATCAGTGACACTGATGATGCGTCATGCTAATGGGTCAACAACCAAAGCCAATTTTATCATAGAGAGGACAACCCAATTTGTTCCCTTGCTGAGTACTAATGTCTGTGAGGAATACTAGCTACCCATTAATACAATCGACTCAAGACATAATCCGTTAACGCTAGGAGGGACGCTTTAGCCTCTGAGGGGTTGAGACAATCCAATTGTTTGCCAGCCAATTTAGCATGGTACGCAGCCAATTCCCGCGATCGCCGAATGCCGTCACTATCTTTAACCAAATTTAAGGCCATCTCAATATCACCAACCTCACTAAATTCGCGCTCGATTAAGGTTTTTAAATAGGGTTTTTCCTCCATGGCATAGAGAGCCGGAGCCGTAATATTGCCACTAATGAGATCGGAACCCGCCGGTTTGCCTAAAATTTCTGTGGGCGTTGTGAAGTCTAAAATATCATCGACAATCTGAAACGCTAATCCTAAATCTCGACCGTAATGGTAGAGCGAGTCAGCCATCTCTGAGGGAACCTCGCTTAAAACCCCAGCGGCCTTAGCACTATTGGCAATCAAAGAAGCTGTTTTATAATAGCTTTTATCTAAATAGGCATCTAATGACAGATCAGTATCAAAACGATTAATACTTTGTAAAATTTCTCCCTCGGCAAAGTCACGGATCACCTCCGACAATAACTTAACCACCTCTAAGTTTTCCAGATTCGCTAAATACCAAGAGGATTGGGCAAAGAGAAAGTCGCCAGCGAGTACTGCAATGCGGTTATCAAAAAGACTATTAACGGTTGGCACATTACGCCGCAGGGCAGCCTCATCCACCACATCATCATGGACAAGACTGGCCGTATGGATCATCTCGGTAATTTCAGCTAACCGTTGATGACGCGGGGTAAGCTCCTCTTCCAATAAGGTGGCATAGGACACTAATAAGACGATCGCCGGACGAATGCGTTTGCCTCCCGCCTCAAACAGATGTTCCGCCGCCGCTCCCAAAATAGGATGACGGGCACTAATAAGCCGCTTAAGATTATCCGTCAAGAGACGTAACTCAGGGTCAACGGGAGCAAACAGGGAGGTACTTGAGATCATCGGCGAGCCAAACCCGGCAGATTTAGTTACGAAAGTTTACATATCCCTATAGTGTATTTCAGTTAATCCCCAAAAAAAAAGGGGAGATCATTTTCTGTTCCATCAGCTAACAGGCTAATCTAGAAGGGAATGTCATCCAGATCGGTGTCACTGAGTACGGGGGGCGGGCTGATCGGACGAGTTAACTCCTCACTCTTGGGCGCAGATTCGGTCTTGGCAGCCGACTTGTAGCTGTCTAAATCAATCACTTTTTTCTCGCCGGTATGACTCTTAAGCATCATGATTGGACTGGCTGGCTGACGATTTCCCGCCGCCGATTTTTCTAGGGGATGTACTCTGGAAACCACCAATTCCGCCCGTTTTTCCTTAAATCCTTCAGGACGATCCACCATTTGCATACTCAAACGTCCTTCTAGAATTAGGCGATCGCCTTCCGTATAGGTTTGTTGAATTTCTGTGCCTAAATTCCCCCAGGCTACGACTTTTAGGGTATGAGGAGGATCGTCCGGTCGGCTACCTGGAAACTCGACTAACATTTGGGCGATCGGGGTTTGGTTTTCCTGGGTATAACGTAACTCAGGATTGCGAATAATCGTCGCCATTAAAATACAAGTATTCATGTCAAAGAGTCTCCTAACTCACTAAACTCAAAGAAAAATGATGAAAGAATTGGACAGGCAGTATAAACATTTCAGTTGATGTTAACTGATATTTTTTATAAAAAACTGATCTCATCTCCTTGAACCTGGTCAATAAATTTTTGCACATCCAGACGATAGGCTTTTAAATGGTCATCTACCCAATTACGATCTTCGCTATTGGCATAAATATGAACAAGCGGCTCTCCGGCATCCGGTAAAATTAAAACCCAATTGTCATTATTCGGATGGATAATTTTAACCCCATCAATTAATTCTAAATGTTGATGGCGGTGGATTTCTACCAAATGCCGCATTAACGCTCCTTTCACTTTCCAAGGACAACGAACCGTGCAGGATTTATGATAGACCCTGGGTAATTCGGAACGAACTTGAGCCAGCGATCGCCCTTGGAAAGTCAACATTTCTACCACCTTGGCAATACTGAACATGGCATCAAAACCGGGATGCAGCCGTGGGAAAATGAAACCCATTTCGCCACTTCCGCCCAGCACGACATGGTTATTGGCCTGGGAAGCCGCCATTAAAGCAGTGGGATTAGCCTTTGTCCGAATCACCTTACCATTATGACGACGGGCTAACTGTTCTACAGCACTGGAAGCTTGTACGGGGACTACCACCGTTCCCTTGGGATAGGCAGTCAGAATCATATTCACCATCAAGGCGGTTAGCAATTCGCCACGAATCGGTAGCCCTGACTCATCCACCAAAATTAACTGTTCTCCATTGGCAGAAACCTGTACCCCTAAACTGGCTTTTAAAGCCTCTACCACCTGTCCTAATTGATGGAGAAGGGTTTCTCGTTCCTCATTGGTAACGGCGGTTTGTCGTAGGCTGGCATTTAAAACCACTGCATCGCAGCCGAATTTGGTTAAAAGAAGCGGTAAAATTGCCCCTGATACGCCATAGACGTAATCAATCACAATCTTCGAGCCACTACTGCTTAAAATATCCACTTCTAGTAAGGTTTCAAAGGTATTACGATAGGTTTCCAATACCTGAGCCGGATAGGACATTTCCCCAATATCGGGAATACTGACCCGCCGTAAATCCTCTTTGAAATAGGCTCCTTCGATTTTCTTTTCTGTGGCTTTGGAAATATTGATACCCTGGTTGTCTAAAAACTCAATCAATAGATATTCGGGGCGATCAGGATGAATCCGAACATGAATACCACCAACAACTTTTAGTTTAGGAATCATGGTGCGGGCAATGGGAATAGCCGTCGCTTCCAAGTTTTGAATATTAATCCCGACCGACATTAGGCCAGCAATCAAGGAGCGAGTGACCATGCGAGAGACATTGCGCTGATCACGGGATACCATAATTTCCGAGCCGGGTTTCAGGGAAGATCCGTAGGCAGCCCCCAATTTCACCGCAAATTCTGGAGTCATGTCAATATTGACAATGCCTGATACCCCCCGTTGACCAAAGAGATTGCGGTGGGCCGTATTTCCCCAAATCAAATTAATGTTCAAAATGGCCCCGGATTCCACTCGCTTACTGGGCCAAACTTTAACGTTGGCACTAATTTGGGCTTCTTCTCCGATAATGGACATAGGGCCAATCACTGCTCCTTCTAGGATTTGGGTACGACGTTCTACTCGACTGCCACGACCAATGACACAGGCTGCCAGAAAAGCTTCATCACCAATCATGGCTCCACTCCAAACAATGGCCCGTTTCAGATCGGCTCCCACTCCAATGGTGACGTTATCCCCTAAAACCGTTCCTGCTTCTAGGATGGCTCCTGGCCCAATACGGCAATCATTGCCGATCAACACTGGCGGTTTCAGTAGGGCAGTGGGATCGATATAGGTATTTTCTCCCACCCAAATTCCTGGAGACTGTTGAGTATGATCGAAATCCAGATTGACTTTGCCATCTAAGGCATCATATTGGGCCTCTCGATAGGCATCTAGATGGCCAACATCACACCAGTAACCTTCGGCAATGTAGCCATACATCGGCTCTTGCTTTTCTAGAAGGAGGGGGAACAGATCTTTTGAGAAGTCACTTTCTTCGTTGGCCGGTAAATACTCCAGCACTTCTGGCTCTAGGATATAAGTCCCCGTGTTAACAGTATCGGAAAATATTTCACTGGTGGAAGGCTTTTCGAGAAAACGGCTAATTTTTTGGTTTTCGTCGGTAATGACAACTCCAAATTCAATGGGATTGGGAACCCTGGTCAAAATTAATGTTGCTCTCGATCCTTTATCTCGATGAAAGGCGATCGCCGCCGACAAATCAAAATCGGTAATACTATCGCCACTGATCACCAAAAAAGTATCATCTAGCAATTCTTCAATATTTTTAACGCAACCGGCGGTTCCTAAAGGTTGTTCATCTTCAACGGCATAATTCATTTGCACCCCAAAACTGCTACCGTCCTGAAAATAATCTCGGAGTGCATCAGGCAAATAATGGAGGGTCGCAATAATTTCGCAAATATTATGGCGTTTGAGCAGGTTAATAATATGTTCGGCAATGGGTCGGTTGAGAATCGGAACCATCGGTTTGGGTAAATCGCAGGTAAGAGGACGTAATCGCGTTCCAGACCCTCCAGCCATCAACACTGCACGCATACGTTCTCCTTTCTACTGGATTTTCTCCTTCAATTTAACATTTTCTTTTGCCGACGAGAATTAACGGTCTAATTGGGTAAGATTGGCATTTTGATAATAGTGGGCCAAAATTTGGGTATAGGGGGTTCCCTGTTGGGCTAACCCATAGGCTCCCCACTGACTGAGTCCTAGCCCATGCCCTGAGCCGCGACCGTCAATCATAAAGCTGCCACCACTTTCAGAGACCGTAAACAAGGTACTCTTGAGCTTCAAGGCTTCTCTCATTTTGGTTCCACTGATATTCTTGGTTCCCCTACTGCCCACCACTCGCATGGTGATGATGCGTCCAAAAGGAGTGGTTTGTTCGGGAATCATGGCCCGAATGGTTCCTACACCGCCAAGCAAACTACTAATTTCCCCGACACTAAAACTTTTATTCCACTGGAACACCGGCGCGCTTTGATCATAGTCCACCACCGCCCTGAGATAGGGAAGCGGAGAAGTCCAGATATCCTCTACATTCTCGGTATGGCCACCGGAAGAGGCATGAAAAGCGGCGAGAATAACTCTGCCGTTATAGGTCATCACCTGCCCCTGGGTGGCATTTACTGCTTCAACGGTGCTCACATACTCATTTTCCATGCCCTTATAGACCTGGGTGGCAGTAGTTGTATCAAGGTCATAATACCGATTACTTTCCGCCGTACTTTTATAGATGGCGAAGGTACGGGCCGCAACAGCTTGGGATTTTAAGGCTTCTAGGGGCCAGGCGGGAACTGCTTCCGAACCGACGACACTATATAGATATTGTTCTAAATTGACCTGATTAACGGCGGTTAATCCCGAACCTTGACGAAGGAGCCGCGTTTTGCCTCGATACCAGCGATCGCCGATCCAGACAACTCCATCCCCACTGGGTTCAATGATAATTTGAGAAGCTGTCCAACCATTGAGGCTAACACCCCGACCATTGGTTCCAGCGATCGCAGGGACTAATTCACCTAAGGTTCCCAAGGTTTTTCCACCTCCGTCTTTGACCAGCGCGGGAGTAGAACTACCCACCTTAACAGAACTAACAGCCTTCCGAATGGCCACTCGCAAATCCATTGCCTGGGCTGATAGCACCGAAAAGAGGGCAAAAAAGATCGCTGCTCCTCCAAGGTGAGATAACAGTCTGACCCAAAAATTGAGATTCAGTTGGGACGAATTAATACTAGATTGATAGAACATAGTAGTTTATTAATCCTCACACGCACTGCTCGATTTTAGCTCAAGTTAATCGGAGTGAAGGGATTAAATGCTTGGGAGTCGATTTTAGAATAGAGGAAGTGTAACATGATGTTAAGCAAAGGACTAATTTTCTATGGAATGGCAAGAATTATCAGGTAGTTGGGTGTTAATCCCGCCCCAACCGATCGCCCTGATTCATTTTTTAGGGGGGGCTTTTGTAGGAACGGCTCCTAACGTTACCTATCGTTGGCTCTTGGGAGAATTAGCTAAACAGGGTTATGGTATCATTGCAACCCCTTTTTTAAATACCCTTGACCATACGGCGATCGCGCGTAGTGTGTTAAATCGCTTTGAAAACATTGTCGAGAGATTACGGAATCGGGGTGTACTTTCAACGGGATATATTCCGGTTTATGGCTTGGGTCATAGTATGGGCTGTAAACTTCATTTATTGATTGGCAGTCTCTATGGTGTGGAAAGAGCCGGCAATATTCTGATTTCTTTTAATAATTATCCTGTTAAACAAGCCATTCCCTTAGTTGAACAATTATCTCAGTTAGAATTAGATAAGATGTTTAAATCACTACAGGCTCAATTTGATTTTAAATCAGATTTAAGTTTGGATTTTAACCTTGAATTTAGTCCCACACCAACAGAAACAACGGATTTAATTAGCCAAAGTTATGCCGTGCGACGCAATTTATTAATTAAATTTAGCAATGATACGATTGATCAAACCTCAACATTACATCCGATTCTCGGCGATCGCTTTGCCAATCTGATTGCGTTTCGGACATTACCAGGCAATCACCTTACCCCTCTTGGCCAAGATCTGCAATGGCAAGCAGGAGCAGTCTTCACTCCCTGGGACGCGATCGGCCAATGGCTCAAAGATTCCCTCTCTCAAGATCTTCAGAAACTCAGTCAGGAAATTCTGCGTTGGCTCAATCCAACCGTTTTATCCTGGTAAGTAACTATGCTAATCTTAAAAAAATAAATTGTTATCATCAAAAATCATCATCAAGGAGCTTTAAATATGAATCGCAATGGGCTTTTTTCTGCAACAGTCTCTTTGATAGCTGTTAGTTTTTGTTTAGAAATCTCCGCGCCGGTTCGAGCCGAAACCTGTCAAGCCTTGATGCCAGTGGGCGGCAACAATACCACCGTTACCAAAACCGTCAGTCAACCCTCCATTCCCCTATTTGGCCCCATTGGTTTAAATAATGATTGGAATACAGACTTTATCGTTGAATCTAATGCTAATTATAAAAACTATAAAGTGATCCTCCTGCCAACCAGTAACGGGGAATATTCTATTCGGACGTATTTAAAGTATAGTGACAATACAGCAGATAATTTTTATGATCAAAAACCCAGTCTTACTGCCAATAAACCTCTCGTGATTACCGGCTTTCCTCGTAGTCAACAGCAACCCTATCAGGTTAATGTTTTTGTTGGTGACTTAGTGTCTTTGGGCAAAGGTTATCAAGTAACGGTTGAAGGGTGTCGTTAAATCTCTAATCACGGAAGATACCTCTTAATGTCATAAAATATTTACTTTCATCCACAGAATCTTCATAAAACTTAATTGAATGATAACGAAATAACGTTTATAATCCTGTTAATTACAATTTTCAGGTAAGTAAACTGTATGACAGAGGAAAACACAGAGAAAGATACGGGTAAAGACACAGAGAAAAGTAAAGAAGCCTTTCAGCAAAAACTGGACAAAAAAGACTGGTTTGGGGCTTTTATTTCTGCCGTTGAAGATGCAGTCAATCTAGAGGTTGCGACAGTCATAGAAGATATTAACGATCCCTCATCACGCGGTAAATCCGCTAAAGAAATTGGGGAATCAGGGAAGGTTTTATATACTCGGATCAATCTTGTTCAGGGAGATATTGTTAATATTTTTGGGCGAGAGTTTATTACTGAGCCAGCCAATCAGCCCCTAATGGAGTTTCATAAGGAGCAGGTTCTAGATGGGAAAAATGTGATTAAGAATAACATCGAAACTCTAAAAAGTATTATTGAGTATGCCATGAAATTTAAGCAAAATACAGTTCAGGAAAATCCCACGAATTCCCCAAGCAGTTAATTTTTCATTACGTTCGGATATCAGTTAGTTTAATTTTAGTCTTGAAATTTAGTCATTAATCCCAGATTTTAGCAATACAATGATTTTCTCTTCAGAAAATTCTATTCAACTCAAAGCGCAAGAAGATTCCAATCAACTCAAAGCGCATATCCGTGAGACAGTAAATGGTTTCGTCGAAGGGATGAAAGATGCTGTTAACGATTTGTCTGCTTTGGAAGTCAATACAATGGTTGTCTCTGAAATTAGCGGACTAAAGTTTAATCCTCGTATTTCCTATCGTCTGCTTTACGATATTTCTGAGTTAGATAGTAGTGGATTAAGACATCTAAAAGATCGACTTAGAGAGGCTGTCTGTGAAATCGAATTAGAAGCTGCAACTGACCCAGAGAGAAAAAAACAGTTAGAGTTACAGCAACAGGAATTACAGTTAGAATTGCAATTAAAGGAATTACAAAGACAACCTCAATCAGGGGCAAATACTACTAAACAGGATGAATTGAAAGTCAAACTAGCAGAGTTACAGACAACGCTTAACAATGAACTATATAAATTGCCGAAGCCTTTTCAAGATACTCGTTTAGATGCCTTGTTAAAAAATAAAAATTTTGTTCTCCGTTTACGTAAGTTAAATGAATTGCGATCGCTCTTGAAAAAACCGAGGGCTGCGGAGACAGATAATATTTATGATAATATCTATGCTCAAACGATTATTCAGTTAGATGGAGATGTTATCAATTATTTCCATAAGCGATTATTTGAGGAAACTCATACTGATGATCGGGCTTTTTTGATGACCATTCATCGAGATGCGGTTACAGGTGGACAGCAAAATTGGCAAAGTATTCTTCATCTTATTTTTGATATGATGTCCCAAATCCCTAAAATCTTTTCAAATTCTTTTAAATAAAGATTAATTAAATCTAATAATGATTCTCAATGGACTCAAATGCCCAAGATAATAACTATTTAAGCATTATTTTTTCTCAAAATTTTCCTAGAAAAGCTCAACGGATTAATATTCTGATTAATTATGAAAAGTCTGGATACAGGAGACTAGGAACCTTTGCTTTTGTTATTGATCAGCCCATAGCAGAAACAATCAATGATTTAATTAATGATCAAGGTTTGTTTGAGATTAAGTTTCCAATCTATTTAGATCGTCTTTTATTTCAGAATCTTGCTAATTTTCTAAGCTTGACTTTCGTGACCTATTTTCGTCCATTTAACAGTGATCAGGAAATTGCGATCGCGTTCACCTCTGTTTCCTTAGATGGCGATATCTCTCAACAACTGATTGAAGACTGTTTACACAATCAAACCTATCAAAAAGTAGCCCGTTCTCATGCTTGGTTAGTTCGTCAAAGCTTAACGGTATTTTCTACTAAGGTAAATCGTTACCTTCAGAATATTGACCTAGTACTATTGAGCATCGGTGGTTTCGTCAGTAGTTTTTCAAGTTTTAGTCAGAACATGATCGCAAGACCTTGGCAATTTTTTTTCATGATACTGATCATCAGCTTAATCATATTGCTGATCTGGATACAAAAACATAATCTAGTCAAGCCACCTCCAGAAGTCACTCAAGCCATATTTGTTTCAGGATTAATTATTCCCTATGCCCATCTAGGGGAAATTTTAAAATCTTTATTAACTGCTGTTATTCCTCTCATTTCTTTATCGGTTTGGTGGTTAAAAGAGCGGCATTTTTTAGGCTTATCTCAATCTTTTTTTCGATTTTTACAGGCCATTAATCTTGCTAATAAGTTACCTAAAATATCGCTTGAGTTAGAAATGATTTTAGAAGTATTGGGAATTATTGTCTTAGGATTCAACATTATTGGGGGGCCTGTGATCGGTGAGGGGAGACAAACAACATTGACCATCATTCAGATTTTATTCCTGACTTTTATACTGCTGCGATTACGCGATCGCCTACCATCTTTAATCACTCAATGGTTTTGGCAAAAAATCTTAAAAGGCTGAATAAATACAAGAGTTTAGGATTAAGAAAATTGCTTGATAGCCAGTGTTAAATATTGACTCAAAGTAAAGGCATCAACCCCCAATTCTGTACGTTCCTTAACCGCTAAAATACCCGCCTGAGCGTGCCACCAAGCCGCCGTTGCTACTATCTGTGCTAAAGAATAATGGGACTTTAAAGATTGAGCTAATAATCCTCCCATCAAGCCGGTTAACACATCTCCACTTCCTCCCCTTGCTAAGGCTGGAGTACTTTCAGGAATTAACCAGGTTTGACCGTCAGGAGCCGCGATCGCTGTTCTAGCCCCTTTCAATAAAATGATCCCTTGACTTGTTTTAGCCGATTGTTGTACCGACTGAATCCGATCAGTATTGGGGTTATTTAGCTCAGGAAATAAACGTTTAAATTCTCCTAAATGGGGAGTTAAAATTGTTGGCTTTGAGCGTTGACTTAAAATTTGATTAACGCCTAATTGAGCTAAGCTGGTTAAACCATCAGCATCAACAATGACTGGAATATCTGCTTTTAAAATCTGATCAACTAATGCCTGACACTCTAAGGTTAATCCTGGCCCAATGGCAATCAAACTATACTGAGAAAAATCTTCTATTAAATGAGGTAAATCGGCGATCGCACCCGATACTGTTTCAGGACAATCAATAATTAAAGCTTCAGGAAGATGACTCACTAACAACGGTTTTAACGTGGCCGGAACTGCAATGGATAACATCCCAATGCCACTGGCTCTAGCCCCTAAAGCCGCTAAAATAGCCCCTCCCGCATAGCGACGAGAACCACAAATTAAAAGTAAATGCCCCTGTTGATATTTATGGGTTAATAAAGGACGAGGTAACGGTAAACAATCTAGGGCTAATGATTGGCTTAACATTTTAGGAGTTATTTGATGGGCTAAACTTGCTTGTAAAAAATGAGCAGGAATGCCAAAATCTAAGCGTTCAACCTGTCCTAAATAGGGCAAAGCCTGATCTTGAAAATAGGCTAATTTCCAGAGTCCTAAACAGAAACTTTGACTCGCAACAATAGCTGTACCGAGTACTTCTCCTGTATCCGTATGTAAACCGGAAGGAATGTCGATACTGGCGATCGGTAACTGCCATTGATTAACCTCGGTAATGATCTCGGCTATATTATTGGTTAAAGCACGAGTTAAGCCAAAGCCAAACAGGCCATCCACCAGAAAGTTACTATTTTGCAACTGGCTTACGTCATCAACAAAGCTTATTCCTAAACTCTGGGCATACTGGGCATGGGTTTTAGTTAAGGCTTTGAGTTGATTAAAAGGACAATAAATTTGCACCTGATAACCCCCTAGCCACAATTCCCGCGCGATCACCAGAGCATCACCACCATTGTGGCCTGGCCCGACCAAAATACCGACTTGAGGATATAACAATACAGGATACAATTGTTGAAGACGATCGCTAATTAAGAGAGCCGCTTTTTCCATCAAGGCTGCAACGGGCATTCCCTGGGAAAAAAGGTATTCTTCTACCTGGCGCATCTGATCTGCGCTGACAATTATGTCTGCTAGTAATTGCTTCGGTTGCGATCGCTGTATATTCTTGGACAAAGTGTTTGACCGATTCACTATGATAAATTGTCTCCAAATCCGAGATGCCTTACCATCAGATTTAACACAAATTGTTGCCATCTATAATGCCAGTATTCCCAACTATTTGGCAACGGCAGATACCGAGCCGATTACCGTGGAAAGTCGATTACAGTGGTTTGCAGATCATTCAGCGAGTACTTATCCACTCTGGATTATGGAAAATGAACAGCAACAAATGTTAGGTTGGCTAGGATTTCAAGCTTTTTATGGTCGTCCGGCCTATCGTAAAACGGCTGAGTTAAGTATCTATATCGATCCCGCATTTCAAGGCCAGGGATTAGGTAAACGTTTATTAGCAGAAGCGATCGCCCAAAGCCCGCGATTGGGATTAAAAACCTTATTAGGATTCATTTTTGGCCATAATCAACCCAGTTTAAAACTTTTTTCTCAATATCAATTTGAACAATGGGGATTTTTGCCATTAGTAGCTGATTTAGGAGAGAAAGAAAGGGATCTGGTAATTATGGGAAGACGAGTTAATTAACCGTATAGCGTGCGATTAGGTACTTCTTGGTGGATCACCATCAAAACGGGCAAACGTCGTATCAGCAGGATCGACAGATTTTATCCGGCTTGAGAATCCCTTAGCCTTGCCAGATTGTGAATTGTTCTGAGATGATAAAGGTTGGTCATTTGAGATAGATTGACCACTTAAAACGTTCTTAGTTGACATGAGTGAAGAATTAAGTAACTACGATCAGGATAGCGATCATTTTGCTAAAGTGCCAAATACAGAGCTAATTTATAAATATACTGAATCACTACTTAAAAACCAGAGTGAGAGCCTAAACAGGTTAGATACAAAACTTAGTGCTTTTTTGGCTTTTACAGGAGTACTTGTTCGGTTCGTCGATGATCTATCAGGGAAAGTGACTGTGAACGGTTTTCCCTGCCATTCTTGTACCTTGCTAAAGCTTCTAGCTTATATTTCTCTTGGTACTTCCGCCTTTCTATTATGCCTTGGACTCACGACAAAATTACGGGGAAGTGTAATTTCTCCCAAAACACTGATGAGAGATGAGTGGTATTTTGCTGATAGTAGTGACATTTCAGACTACATCGTGAGTGCTTGGATTGAGGCTGAAAAAGAATATGAGCAACTTGGTTTTGATAAAAGCAGAAAGCTTAATATGGCAGTACGCCTAATAGCATTAGCTCTAGTTAGCATAACTGTCAGTGCTTTGATACAAACCATCTGGGGTGATTAGCTTTCTTGCACTTAACGATAAATTTAGATAGTAATTTTTCAGATCGCCCTTCCTGCCAGCACGCCAATGCTTTTCCCTAAAGCTGGTTTTGGCCCCAGTTCTATAATAGAAATAAACTTGTCTCACAAAATCCATGACTTCTGAACTGTCTGTCCTGACCTATCCCGAATCCTTACTCAAAAAGAATGAACGTTCCAATCTGATTCGTTTAGAGTCCATTTCTAAGGTCTATGGTACTGGGGAAACGACGGTTCATGCCCTCTCAAATGTTCATTTGGCGATCGCCCAAGGTTCCTATTGCGCCATTATGGGGGCTTCGGGATCTGGAAAATCCACCATGATGAATATTATTGGTTGCCTAGATCGCCCTACCGCCGGACGGTACTATTTGGACAATATTGATGTTTCTGGATTGTCAGAGGACGAGTTGGCCAAAATCCGTAATCGCAAAATTGGTTTCGTCTTTCAACAATTTTATCTGCTACCCCAGATGAGTGCCTTGGAAAACGTCATGTTACCGATGGTCTATGCTGGCGTTCCCCTCGAATCTCGGAAAATGCGGGCAACAGAAGCTCTGGTTCGGGTGGGTTTGGAAAATCGGATGCAAAATAAACCCAATCAATTGTCAGGAGGTCAGCAACAACGGGTCGCGATCGCCAGAGCCATTGTCAATCATCCCCTCTTGATTCTGGCAGACGAACCCACAGGGGCTTTGGATTCTAAAACGACGGAAGAAGTCCTCGGCATTTTTGAACAGTTACATGGTACAGGTATTACTATTGTCATTGTCACCCATGAAGCCGATGTGGCTAAACATACAGAGCGCGTCATTTGGTTCCAAGATGGCAAGATTAAATCCGACGATGACTCCTTTCCGTCCGATCTCAATCTTCCCGATCTCAGCCCAGTCTCGAATCAACTACCTTAAAAAGGACTTGACCATTATCCCATGAAGTTTATCGCAAAATTTAAAAAGACCCCTTGACAAAATCATCAAACAGTCATTTATACTAGGTCTAGGTGTGAGGAAAATCCAACAAAAAGCACTTACAGGAGATGTCGAAAATGGCCACTTATTATGGAACCTCTGGTAATGACACCCTCTATGGAGGGACTGGCAACGATTTCCTCTATGGTTACGCTGGCAACGATGTCCTCGATGGTGGCGCTGGTGCCGACACGATGGATGGTGGTGATGGCAACGACACCTACTACGTGGACAATGTGGGCGACATCGTCAAGGAAATCTTCGATGATTCCCTGGGTGGGACGGCTGA
>JAYKJI010000353.1:0-16839 GCA_035285405.1 Snowella sp.
CACATAGCCTGGAGGCGCACCCATCAAACGGGAAACCGTATGTTTTTCCATATATTCGGACATATCAATACGAACAATGGCTTCTTCCGTATCAAATAAACTTTGGGCCAACGCTTTGGCTAATTCGGTTTTACCCACCCCTGTGGGGCCTAGGAAAATAAAACTGGCTGTGGGACGATTGGGATCAGAAAGTCCCGCCCGCGATCGCTGAATGGCTTCGGCAACGGCGGTGACAGCTTCCTCTTGACCAATCACGCGATCGTGCAATTCATCTTCTAAATGTAAGAGTTTTTCCTTCTCTGATTCCACTAATTTACTAATAGGAATACCTGTCCATTTAGAAATAATTTCGGCAATATCGGACTCTAAAACTTCCTCCCGTAATAGGGATTTTCCAGAGGTTTGTTTTTCTGCTAATTGGTCTTCCAGGGTTTTAACTTGACGTTGCAATTCCGTTAACTGACCAAAGCGTAATTCAGCCGCTTTATTGAGATCGTAATCCCGTTCAGCCTGTTGTACTTCCAGGTTAACTTGATCAATTTTTTCCTTGACGGTGCGAATTTGATCAATGACTTCTTTTTCTGATTGCCATTGACCATTCAGTTTAGATTGTTCTTCCTTGAGATTGGCTAACTCTTTTTCCAGTTTTTCTA
This sequence comes from Snowella sp., assembly GCA_035285405.1. Classification (GTDB taxonomy): domain Bacteria; phylum Cyanobacteriota; class Cyanobacteriia; order Cyanobacteriales; family Microcystaceae; genus Woronichinia. The sequence continues at coordinate 654 of JAYKJI010000353.1, forward strand.
ACCGTTCCTTAGAAGCAGGATCATTTTCCCGTTGTAAAGATAAACGCTCCATTTCCAACTGTAAAATTTTACGATCAACTTCGTCCAATTCTTCTGGTTTAGAGGTAATTTCCATCTTTAACTTAGCGGCAGATTCATCCACTAAGTCAATGGCTTTATCAGGCAAAAAGCGATCGCTGATATAACGATTTGATAAAACTGCCGCCGCCACCAACGCACTATCGGCAATTTTAACGCCATGATGGACTTCATATCGCTCTTTTAAACCGCGTAGAATGGAGATAGTATCTACCACATCGGGTTCATCCACTAATACTTCTTGAAAACGCCGTTCCAAAGCCGCATCTTTTTCAATATATTTGCGATATTCATCCAACGTTGTCGCGCCAATACAACGCAATTCACCTCGCGCTAACATCGGTTTTAACAAGTTACCTGCATCCATCGCGCCCTGGGTTGCTCCTGCACCCACAACGGTATGAATTTCATCAATAAAGAGGATAATATTGCCTTGACTTTCGGTGACTTCTTTTAATACCGCTTTGAGGCGTTCTTCAAATTCACCGCGATATTTTGCTCCCGCAATCAGTGACCCCATATCCAAAGAAATTAACTTGCGATCGCGGAGAGAATCGGGAACATCACGGTTAATAATCCGTTGGGCTAATCCTTCGGCAATGGCAGTTTTACCAACTCCAGGTTCACCAATTAAAACGGGATTATTTTTGGTACGACGGGATAGAATTTGAATGGTACGCCGCACTTCATCATCTCGACCAATGACAGGATCGAGTTTACCTTCACGAGCTAATTGGGTTAAATCGCGCCCATATTTTTCGAGAGATTCGTATTTACCTTCGGGATTTTGATCGGTCACTTTTTGACTACCTCTGACTTGTTGAATAATTTCCTTTAATCGCCCTTCGGTAAGTCCCATTTCCTGATAGAGAGTCTTACCAAAACGGTCATCTTTAGCATAGGCTAAAATCAGATGTTCAATGGAGATAAATTCATCCCCAAATTCTTTACGATAATTTTCCGCACGGTCTAATAAACTGTCTAAACTCCGCCCTAGATAAACGGATTCACTAGGCTGATTAACGTGGGGTTGCCGTTTAATAAAATCATCGGTGCGATCGCGGAGTCTGGGAACACTAATATTGGCTTTATTAAAAATACTGGTGCCGAGTCCTTCCTGTTCAAGCAGGGACTTAAATAAATGTTCACTTTCGATCTGTTGTTGTTGGTTTTGTTTGGCTATGTCGGGGGTGCGGGCGATCGCTTCCCAGGCTTTTTCGGTAAATTGGTTGGGATTGGTGGGTTGCATAGGATTTCGTATAGGGGATTACAGTCTTCATTGTAAAGGTCAATTTGCAGGGGTGGAAGACGGCTTTCCCGATAAGCGAGTGGGGTTTTCCCGTTTTTGAGACCAGATAGCGAGTTATTTTATTGATGAATCAAGGCAATGTATATGTATTGCAATGTTGCTTTCTATGCAGGTTGTGAAGCGGCATAAGCAATTAATAACGGTCAGAAAGATTGTTCCGATTTGGGATTAGGTGATCGCGGCATCAAGAATATTTTATGTTTGAGAATAAAGTAAAAAGCCTAAATGTCAGGGAATAAGCATTACCATTCTAGAATTTCTGGTAATTCTTCAATGATTTGTTTAATACTTGGAATTGTTTGATGCTGATTTTTCATTTCTTGCCAGACGGTAGGATACCTCATTTCTTTAAAATCTTTGATAAATTGCTGCTTCTGATAATCCACGAGACTATCTTTATTTTTTTGATATTCTATAAGTCGAGAGCGATAATTTAATCCCCCCTCTCTTCTTCCTTTAGGAAGATAACCTCGATCATTAAGACCTAAGATTTCGATAGTATATTCTGCTCTTTTAATATCTAATTCATTAAGACCATGGCGAGGCTGAAATAAAAAAGTGCCATCCAAATCATCTCCTAAATCTAATTCTAGAAAATCCAAAGGGTTTTCAATACGCGGATTAATAAACACACTTTTTCCTACGGGAGGCGGAACAATGAGATCATTCTTTTTTCTCGCAATAGGTCGAATTTTATTGCTGATAATAACTGCATAATTATCATTCTTTTTAAGGTTGCATAAACCGCAGGAATAGAGATAATTTTCCCAGACAAAAACCAATTCGGGATACAACGATTTAGGACGAATATGTTCTACTTCATCAGCGCAAGAATCTTCACAGTAACAACAGCGTCTATTTCCTGAACACATTGTTTCTAAAGTTGCACGAATCTTTTTAAATGTTACCGTGCCAGTCCGACTTTCATATTTTACTTTGGCTTGTTTCACTTTTTCGGAGTAGAATGCGATCTCGTTAATTTCTTGTTGCCATTGATCGAGATATTTTTGCCATTTTGAACCCAATTTTGTTTCTGGTAATTGCAGCATACTAGAGTTATTGAGAAATATCTGGATTGGTGGACATTATAGATTTTAATTGTTGGCGTTCTTTTTGTTCCTCTTCTGTCAGAGTTTCATATTTAGCCTTTTGGTTTAATTGGGCAAGTCTAGCCAATTTTTCCTTAGAAATTTCTGAGCGAGTAATGCCTTCACCGAAGACTTCTGTTCCGTAGGCATCTAATACATTGCCATAAACTAATCGGTCTAACATTTGCCCTGTAATCATTTCTCCCTGTTCATCGCTTCCAGGTTGAGGCAAACGATAAACCGTTCCTACGCTTGCTGCTTGACAAATCAGAGGGCTATGGGTGGTGACAATAAATTGAATTTTAGGGAAATGTTCACGGAACCAAATCCCAATTTTTCTTTGCCAGGTGGGGTGAAGGTGAACATCAATTTCATCAATCAAAACAACACCAGGGGCGATAATTTTAGTCGGATCGTTGGGATCAAAAATCTGATCAAAACCATAGACTCGAACCAGTTGGCGAATCAAATCAAAAGTCATACTGAGAATAGAGCGATAACCATCACTCAGTTCCTCTACTGGTAATTCGCAGTCATTACCATCAATAAAGGTTACACCATCGGAGGAAATATCCTTAATGCGAGCATTAAACGGAAGAAAATCACTTTGATTAACAAACTCAAAAATTAAGTTTAATAGATTTCTTTCTTGTAATAGATTTCCGTTCTCTTTTTCCTCAAGCTGTTTAAATTTTAATTCTTTTAGCCACTCTAAATATTCGGTTGGAGTAACCTTTTCTTCCAAAGTTGATAAATGAGCAATTAACCATAGATTTTCTTTTTCTTTTTCTTCAAGCTGTTTAAATTTTAATTCTCTGAGCCACTCTAAACATTCAGTAAGAGCAACTTTTTCTTCAAAAATCGATAAATGAGCAGTTAACCTTGGAGAAAATTTAAACAAATCTTGATAATCTTTACTTCCTCCTGTAAATCTTCTAAATGGGCCATATCCAGCAGAAAATAACCCTTTACTAATACTCGAAATAGCAGCACTGGTATCAATATCTTCTGGAAAGGTTTGCTGAACCCAAACATCTTGATTCCCACCAAGTTCATTTTTCTTTACCCATTGTGATTCTACTCGCAAAAACGGTTCGATAAGGGGAATCTTATTGTCGAAAAGATATTGATCATTCCATGAGAAGTCGTCCACTTTAGGATCATGCAAAATATCTACTACAACCTTTCCTTCAACAATATCTTTTCTTAACCATACATTCCAATCTTCGCGAAGTCGAGGAATTTCTTCAAAAACCAAAACTGATGAAGTTGCTTTTAAAAATGTAGATTTACCTGAACCATTATCCCCAATAATAACGTGCCAACCAGGACATTGAGCTTCCTCAATTTCCCATATTAAGGATTTGAGCGATCGCACATTATTAATTTCAATTCGTTTAATATACATGGGTTTTAAGCTCTACAAAAATTAAAATTAAAAAGTTTTTGCCTTCTACATCAGCGTAAAAGTTTAAGATAGTTCTGATGTTGTCGTTGGTAATAGCCATGCAGTTTGTTAAAGAGGCGATCGCCATTACACAGAAACAGGAATTTTGTTAGTAAGATAACCCCATTGCTGAAACTGTTCTTGTAATTCAGGAACATTCTTAAAAGCCAGAAAATATAAATATTCAGGAGCAAAATCTGCACCATTTTCCCAGCAAATTGTTCCTAATTCTTCATCAACTTTAAATTGTTTAAAAAAATTTATATCCTGCAATGGCTCAAAGATTTTTCCCGTTAAACTATCAGATAAATCGGCAACTCCGTGAGAGCCATTATTAAACTCAATCGAAATTTTATAGTGATTAAGATAATTAGCCGCAAGAATATGTAAAAACATTGATTTACTCCAAAGGTTCGATCCAGTTAAGAATTTCGTGCTGATGACAGAGTTCCCAATTAATAACTAATTCCTCTTGGTGAAGATCATGCCAATCCAATACATGACGAAGGGCCTGCTTCGGGAATGAGCCTGTCACAAGTCCAGTCTGAATCTCAATCATAATCTCATACTGTCCATATTTTGCATGGTAATGAGGTGGCGAATGGTCATTCCAATACATACTAATTGTAATCCCCAAAAAACGACTAACAATAGGCATTTTTTCATCATCAAAACTAGACTCAATTCAAAGTTTAGTGTAACTTGTCTCTAAATGTATTGAGATAGAGCTGCGATCGCCGCCCTACCGTCAAATCTAGCCCGAAAGCAGACCTGCTAGAATATAGAGTGCCTTCTATTCATTTCCCGTGAGAGCCATGACGCTCAGAATGCCCGTTGAATTTCAAGATAGTTTTGATGTCATCGTTGTCGGTGCAGGCCATGCCGGTTGTGAAGCGGCGTTAGCATCAGCACGGTTAGGCTGTCGAACTTTGATGTTAACCCTAAACTTGGATCGCATTGCCTGGCAACCCTGTAATCCTGCCGTTGGTGGCCCGGCTAAATCTCAGTTAACCCATGAAGTAGATGCCCTGGGCGGTGAAATTGGCAAAATGGCCGATCGCACCTATTTGCAAAAACGAGTCTTAAACATTTCTAGGGGGCCTGCGGTCTGGGCTTTACGGGCGCAAACCGATAAACGGGAATATGCTGCCATCATGAAAACCCTGGTGGAAAACCAGGAGAATTTGAGCCTACGGGAAGGCATGGTGACAGATTTAGTCCTGGGTGATAACGACGACGTGGTAGGCATACAAACTTATTTTGGCACTTGTTTTCAAGCAAAAGCGGTAATCCTCACGACTGGAACCTTTTTGGGGGGCAAAATTTGGATTGGTGACAAATCGATGAGTGCGGGCCGAGCAGGGGAATTTGCGGCCATTGGATTGACGGAAACCTTAGCAGACTTGGGCTTTGAGACAGGACGCTTGAAAACAGGAACTCCGGCCAGGGTTGATCGGCGATCGGTGAACTATAGCCAGCTTGAACCCCAACCGCCGGATCCTGAAGTGCGTTGGTTTAGCTTTGATCCCACTGCCTGGGTAGAACGGGAGCAAATGAATTGTTATTTAACTCGAACAACAGCGGCCACCCACCAATTGATCCGCGATAATTTGCATTTATCCCCCATTTACGGCGGTTTTATTGACTCTAAAGGGCCGCGCTATTGTCCTTCCATTGAGGATAAAATTGTGCGCTTTGCCGATAAGGAGAGTCACCAAATTTTTATTGAGCCAGAGGGCCGGGACATTCCCGAACTATATATTCAAGGTTTTTCCACTGGATTACCCGAAAATATTCAGTTAGCTATGCTGCATACTTTGCCAGGTCTAGAAAATTGTGTGATGTTACGGCCTGCTTATGCGGTGGAATATGATTATTTACCCGCAACCCAATGCTATCCCAGTCTGATGACAAAAAAATTGGCTGGGCTTTTCTGTGCGGGGCAAATTAATGGCACAACGGGTTACGAAGAGGCGGCTGCCCAGGGTATTGTAGCCGGCATTAATGCAGCACGATTTTGCCAAGATTTACCCCTACAAATTTTTTCTCGTGAGGAAAGTTACCTCGGAACCTTAATTGATGATCTCTGTACGAAGGATTTACGAGAACCTTATCGAATGCTGACCAGTCGTTCTGAATATCGGCTGATTTTACGTTCCGATAATGCCGATCAACGCTTAACACCTTTGGGTCGTGAATTAGGCTTAATTGACGATCGCCGTTGGCAATTATTTCAAGACAAGCAAACCCAAATGATTGCGGAAAAAGAACGCCTCCACGAAACCCGCATTAAGGAACAGGATGCTTTGGGTCTGGCGATCGCCGCCGATACCGAACAAAAAATTAAAGGATCGATTAATCTTGCCGATTTATTACGTCGTCCTGGTTTTCATTACAGCACTTTAGAACATTATCAATTGGGCAATCCTGATTTGGATGAGGTGGTCAAGGAAGGGGTCGAAATTGAAATTAAATATTCCGGCTATATCAAGCGACAACAGCAACAAATTGAACAAGTAAGTCGCCATAGTCATCGTCGTTTACCTCAAAATATGAACTATATGGCGATCGCGACTCTATCCATGGAAGCCAGGGAAAAACTAACCAAGGTGCAACCCCTCACTGTCGGCCAAGCAACCCGTATTGGCGGTGTTAATCCGGCCGATATTAATGCTCTTTTAGTGTATCTAGAAACCCAATTTCGAGCTTCCTTTTCCTAATATTCAATACCGGCTTGGGCTTTAATATTTTGTTCTCGTAGGGGATGTTTAATTAATTTCATTTCCGTGACTAAATCCGCTTTTTCTATCAATTCCGGTGGGGCATTGCGGCCCGTTAAAATCACATGACAATCCTCCGGCTTTTGGGCTAATCCCGCTAGGACGGACTCAACTTCTAGATAACCTAAACCCAGAGCCACATTAATTTCATCCAGTAGGACTAACTTCACGGCGGGATCAGTAATATAACTTAGTCCCTTTTCCCAAGCGGCTAAGGCATTGGCCTTGTCCCGTTCGCGATCCTGGGTTTCCCAGGTAAAACCTTCTCCCATGGCCAAAAACTCAATTTGTTCAGACCAGGGACTAAAGGCTGCTTTTTCTGCCGGTTCCCAAGCTCCCTTGATAAACTGCACGATCGCCACCCGAAACCCATGACCTAGCGATCGGAGTACCATTCCTAAAGCAGCAGTGGTTTTGCCTTTCCCGTTACCCGTATGAACAATGATCAAGCCCTTATTAGCCGTCGCTTGAGCTAACCGTTGATCTTGAACTTCCTTGCGGCGTTGCATTTTAGCTTTGTACTGTTCATCGGAAAGGGAATCAACCATGATGGAATGAATTTAAAGATCAAGAAGCATCCTGATTGTAAACTTTTCTGGCGTAAACTTGTTAACTTTTGACACAATTGATTCAGACTGCCCTGAAATTGTTTACGATCAAAACAGATAAAAAAATGTCTACCAATAAGGTCTTTGACAAAAAGACTCGGAGGGAATAATTATGATTCAGCCCAATTTTATGGAGATGGATCATTGGCAATCTAGAGAATCAGAAGCAGAAACTTTGTTTGCTGATCTGACGGAAAGTGATCAATCCAATATTTTTTTCGATGGTTTAACGGATCGAGATACGGGTCTGGGTCGGGCGATCCAACAAATTCGCAAACCTCATCTTTCTAATACCAATCTAACCGGCGGAGATCTTGATGATGATTGGTATGATGCCGAAGTGGGCGGCGAAGAAGCGGTTGGGGGGAGTAATCCCACTCCCGATCAAAATGTGACGGAAGATCTACTGATTTCGATGGGCATTCCCAGTGCCGATGGTCAACCGGTGCAAACCTTACCAGATTTTTTGGAACGCGATCAAGATCGCTGGGAACTGGAACCTGAATCAGCTGAGGATTATGGCGATCGAGAGGATTAAATGATTAATCCCCCCAAACCTCTAATAAGGAAAGCTAAATCCCGATCAACCATCCCATTCTGTACAGAGTGGCATTCAATCAGGAAGAGAATTAGCAACCTGTTAAGTTTCCTGGGCAGCCATCGCCAACATGAGATCTAACATCCGGCAGGAATAACCCCATTCATTGTCGTACCAGGAAACCACTTTGAAAAAATTGGCATTGAGTCCCATCCCTGCCTTGGCATCGAAAATGCTGGAATGGGGATCGGTGATGAAATCGCTAGAAACCACATCATCCTCGGTATAACCCAGAATTCCCTGCATCGGGCCTTCGGAAGCGGCTTTCATCGCGGCACAAATGTCGGCGTAACTGGTGGCCTTTTCTGTCCTAAAGGTCAAATCCACCGCAGAGACATCAGGCGTGGGAACCCGAAAGGCCATGCCCGTTAATTTGCCTTTGAGTTCGGGAATGACCAAGGTAACGGCTTTGGCTGCTCCTGTAGAAGCGGGAATAATATTTTGGGTCGCACCTCGTCCACCGCGCCAATCTTTTTTACTGGGGCCATCAACCGTGGGTTGGGTGGCAGTCATGGCATGAACGGTGGTCATTAAGCCTTCTGCTAATCCGAAGTTGTCATTGATGACCTTGGCAATGGGGGCTAAACAATTGGTAGTACAACTGGCATTAGAGACAATGACATCAGTGCTGGGGTTATAAAGATGGTGATTAACACCGACCACGTAGGTTGGAACTTTTTCGGGATCTTTTGTTGGTGCAGAAAGGACAACCCGTTTAGCGCCGGCGGCAATATGTTTAGAGGCTGAGTCAAAGGTGGTGAATAGACCTGTTGATTCCACCACATAGTCAACACCGAGATCTTTCCACGGTAATTCTTCTGGATTTCTGAGGGAGACACAGGGGATTAATTTTCCCTCTACGGTAATGCCTTCACTGGTGGCGGCGATCGCCTTATCACAGCGTCCATGAGTAGAATCGTATTTCAGTAAATAGGCAATGTTATCAGAGGGAACCAGATCGTTAATACCTACAAATTCGATATCGGGATTATTCAGACCTGCCCGAAAGACTAATCTGCCAATACGTCCAAACCCATTAATGGCAACTTTGATTTTGGCCATGCTTGTACTCCTTGGGAGATTAACAATATTCTCCTTTGCAGGATACAAGTAACTTTAGGATTTATTCGATTCTTTAAAACTTTTTCCAGATTTTGCAAGACTTAAAATGGCATCAGGGCAAAAAATAGTAGCAATTGAGACTAAAAAACCTTCCGGCCATCGTAGTTTCCAGGAGGACTGTAACGACAGACGAGAATTTCATGATTAACGGCGAGCGCGATCGCACATCCGACTTGAGTGGTTTTACCCCAAATCATTTGAGTGTAATGACCCACATCTTCCCAATTACCAGTGGCACTCACATCAGGAAAAATACCAGGCAGAAAAAAGCGTTTCTCCTCTCCCATTGATTGGATCATTTCCGTTGGTGAAAAATAACCCGCCTGGCCGAGCCAAAGATTTTCACCTACGTTACCGTGAATCAGCACATTTCCACCTAAAGTTGCCAGATGCTTGGCCCATTGTTGCGCCTGTTGAGCCAATTCTATTGACCAAACCAAGGGCGGTACACCAACTGCTTGACGATATTGATTGTGGACTGCTAATAATTCCCGATTGATCGGATTATTTGCCTCTAGGGTAGAAGGCACTTCGGCTTGACTCGGTGCAGAAAAGAGAGAGAGCATCATGAGGCTTAGACTCACTAGAAGAGAGCTTGTTCGAGTAGAGCAGCCTGCATGGGGATAGAACCGAGTAGACAACAACATCCTTAACCAAGGAATTTTTCAACACAGCGTACAAACAGTTCAACACCCATCCCTAGCACACTTTCATCGAAGTCAAAACAAGGGTGGTGATGGGGATAATCTAATCCCTTGGCCGCATTGGCAGAACCGAGAAAGAAATAACAACCAGGCACTTCTTGGAGGAAAAAGGACATATCTTCACCTCCCATCGTGTGACATTCTGGAACAATGCCAGCCGGCGTTTCTAGGACATCGATCGCGACAGAACGGACTAACGCTGCCATGCTAGGATCATTGATGACAGGAGGATACAAGCGACAATAGTCAAACTCATAACTTGCGCCCTGGGCTTCACAAAGACCTTTAATAATGGCTTCTATTCTGGCTGGGAAAAAACCTTCAAATTGGGGATTGAAATAACGGACGGTTCCCCGCATTCTAGCCGTATCTGCAATGACGTTTTGAGCCGTACCCGCTTGCAGTTCACCAATGGTGACAACGGCAGAATCAATGGGGTTAACATTGCGGGCGACAATGGTTTGCAGTACATTAACGATCTGGGCAGCGAGAACGATGGTGTCAACGGTTTGATGAGGCATGGCTCCATGACCTCCCCGACCAAGCAAGGTACATTGAAAGCATTCGACAGCGGCCATCAGTGCGCCCGAACGGACTCCCACAGTCCCAACGGGTAAGTTATTCCAAAGATGGAGTCCGATAATTGCATCCACATCAGGATTTTTGAGCACACCGGCTTCGATCATCGGTTTGGCTCCCCCTGGCCCTTCTTCCGCCGGTTGAAAGAGAATTTTAACGGTTCCCTTGAAGTCTTGACGGTGTTGGCAAAGATATTGGGCTGTACCCAGGGCGATCGCGGTATGGCCATCATGGCCACAAGCGTGCATCCGACCTAAATGCTGGGAACGATAGGGAACGTCATTTTTTTCAGTCACCGGTAAGGCATCTATATCAGCACGAATCGCTAAAACCGGCCCCGGAAAATCACTCTTAATAATGGCAACTATCCCTGTCTGAGCAACTTCCGTTTGATGAGGGATTCCCATCTCGGTTAATCTCTGGGAAATGAAATCTGCGGTCAGGTGTTCTTGAAAACCCAATTCAGGATATTGATGAAATTGTCGTCGCCATTGACTTAAGCGAGCTTGCATGGCTCGAATTTCTAGACGAATTTGACTCAGGTTAAGACTAGAGGTGTGAGGAAGCGTTGATAACATAACAGCAATGAAGCCAGAAAAAAGAATAGTGATTTATATCACTGGGAGGGTAATATTCTAGACCTATCGTATTTCTAGAACGTAGTCGGTTTATTCATTATGACTTATCTCATCCACAGATTCAGAACACTACCGGATATTGATGATGAATCGCAAAAAATAAAATTAAAAAGAATAGGACATCGGCGGGATGTTTACAAATACTTATTTTTAGGATTTTTAGGCGATCGCTATTTTTGCTGAGTATTAAGAGGCGATCGCTATGTAAATCCGAGACAATAATCAGGAGCGATCGCTGTTTTGCTAGAAATTAAGTGACTACGAAATCGTGGAATCTGTCGTTTCAACTTCGGAGAGAACTTCTGTTGATTCAGCATCGGCAACAACTTCTGTCGCCTCAGTTTCGGAGAGAATTTCTGTCGTTTCCGCTTCAGGAAGAACAATAGGAGCCTTCGCCTTACCTGGTTTAGGTGGTCTAGCCAAAGCTGGATTGACGATTTGCGGAGTTTTGTCTTCGCGGGAACCCTTTTTCCCTTTACCCTTATCTCTTCCACGAGCAGAACGATCCTGACGCTCCTCTCTAGACGGCTGAGGGGGCGTACCGTGGCTAGTATCTGAATTAGCTGGACGATCAGACTTTTTGATTGGACGTTCTACCATTGTTAAATCCTAGTGACTATTTGTATCCTAGCCTATTCAGGATTCCAACAACACTTACTTAACCGGAAGAATTCAACTTACTTTGATTTTTCTTGACAGCACAGTATGCGCGATAATGAATAAGATCAAATACTCTAGAGCAAGATCTGAGCTAACATAAACAAATGTCTAGGTGTTTGATCCCTGTATTTTACCTTTAACCGTGCCTGACTCTTTTTCTAAGCTCACCTCACCTTTACAGCAACTATTAACCCACAGCCAAGCCTATCGAGCCGACTTTTGGAAGGCAGTAGCTTGTTCTATTCTCAATAAGCTTTTTGATTTGGCTCCTCCGGCCCTCATTGGTATGGCAGTGGATGTGGTGATCCAGCAACACAATTCCTGGATTGCCCAGATTGGCATTAAAGATATTGCCGGACAATTGCTCTTTTTAACGTTACTCTCAGCCCTGATTTGGGGATTAGAATCCCTGTTTGAATATGCTTACCAACGTCTCTGGCGCAATTTAGCTCAGAACATTCAACATGATTTACGCTTAGATGCCTATGATCACTTACAAAATTTAGAATTAGCCTATTTTGAAGAGCGCAGTACAGGTGGTTTATTGTCCATTCTTAACGATGATATCAATCAACTAGAACGATTTTTAGATGTGGGTGCTAATGATATTTTGCAGGTATTAACCACCGTGATTGTCATTGGAGGTGTTTTCTTTCTCTTTACCCCTGATATTGCCTGGATGGCAATGCTACCTATTCCTTTCATTTTAATCGGAGCCGTTGGTTTTCAATCTTTTCTAACTCCTCGTTATGCTTTAGTCAGGGAAAAAGTTAGTTTGCTGAATAGTCGGTTAGCCAATAACTTGAGTGGCATTATGACCATTAAAAGCTTTACCACTGAAGCCTATGAATTAGATCGATTAAAGCAAGAAAGTGAAGCCTATCGTCATAGTAATCAATTGGCGATCGCCTTAAGTTCCGCCTTTGTCCCTATCATTCGCATCGTCATTTTAACGGGATTTACGGCCATTCTCTATTTTGGTGGGTTAGAGGTGGTGAGCGGCAAATTGGCGGTGGGTAGTTATAGTATGTTAGTCTTTCTAACCCAACGATTGCTCTGGCCCCTGACGGATTTAGGTAAAACATTAGATCTATATCAACGAGCCATGGCTTCGACAAGACGGGTAATGAAACTGTTGGCAACCCCGATCGCCATTCCATCGGGTCACTTGTCGCTTGTACCATCCCAAATTCGGGGGGATCTAGAATTACAAGGAGTTACCTTCGCCTATCAAGATTATCAACCCGTTTTGCAAAATCTTTCCCTCACCATTCCAGCCGGTAAAACCACGGCCATTGTTGGGTCAACTGGATCGGGGAAAAGTACATTAGTGAAATTGTTGCTCAGATTCTACGAAATTCAAGCGGGAACCATTTATCTCGATGGCATAGATATTCGAGAAATTCATCTAGGGGATCTGCGGCGCAGTATGGGGTTAGTGAGTCAGGACGTTTTTCTGTTTCACGGGACAGTACGGGACAATATTGCCTATGGCAAAGCGGATGCCACAGTGGATGAGATTGTGACGGCGGCAGAAATTGCTGAAGCCCATCGCTTCATTTTGAATTTACCCTACGGTTACGACACCATTGTGGGAGAACGGGGTCAAAAGTTATCGGGAGGTCAACGACAACGGTTAGCGATCGCCAGGGCTGTTCTGAAAAATCCCCCTATTCTCATTCTCGATGAAGCGACTTCGGCGGTGGATAATGAAACGGAAGCTGCCATTGTCCGTTCTCTAGATCGCATTACCCAAAATCGCACCACGATCGCGATCGCCCATCGTCTTTCTACCATTCGTCATGCAGATTGGATTTATGTCCTCGAAAAAGGGCAAATTATCGAGCAAGGACTCCATGAAGATCTCCTTTCCAGGGACGGGGTTTATGCAGGATTGTGGCAAGTTCAAACCGGCGAAAGTCTATTTCAATGGACAATTGACAATGGATAATGGACAATTGACAATGGATAATTATCAACTATCCATTATTAACTATCAATTAATCAGCTCTGTTATTTTCACGAAATTCTCTAAGTAAAGCTCACATGAATTATCCGTTTCTCATTGCTGTCCGTCAATTTTGGATTCGCCTAGGTTTAACGTTAATGCTCGCACTGGTTTTAACCCTAGGATTGGGCTTTTCTCAAACCGCTTTGGCCAGTATTGATGATGACCGTCTAGATGGGAATATTTTTGTGGTCTATGCTGGCAATGGTTCTTTGGTTCCTCCTCGCCTCAATTTAACGGAATCCTTTGCCCGTAAATTACCCGTTATTCTGGTTTACTACCTAGATGACAATAGTGATTGTAAGCAATATGCTTTTATTGTTTCGCGTCTTCAGGAATTCTATGGACGGGCGGCAAGCATTATTCCGGTGAGTGTGGATTCTATCTTGCCAAAATCTTCCTATCAAAAGAATGACCCTGGTTATTACTATCAAGGCGTAATTCCCCAAACCGTTATCCTGGATCAAAAGGGAAAAATGATTTTCAATGGCAAGGGACAGATTAAGTTTGAAGTTATGGATGATATCTTACGGAATCTATTCAATCTGTTACCCCGTTCTCAGTCAGTTGAGTTAAAACAAAAGACGTTTAATGAATTCAATAGTGAACTAGTTGAGAATTAAAAAACAAGATTCACCTTGATTCCTCATCCTGATGACAGAATTGCCGAACAATTTCAGCCAGTCTTTTGAGCCGCACCGGTTTACTGACATATTCACTGATGCCGACGATGGAACATTTTTCAGCCGCTTCGGGTAGGGTTAAATCGGTAACAGCAATGATAGGAATTTCGGCGATCGCGACATCATTTCTAATTTGGCTGATCACCTTTGACTCTTCCAGATCAGGCATTTGCAGATCTATTAAAATGAGATCCGGTTTATAGCTTTTGGCTAGTGTAAGCGTTTCCTGCCCAGAATAGGCTAACAGAATTCGATAGCCTTTGATTGTAAAGTAGTCCTCCAGGGTTTTGGTATTGCTTTCATTATTGTCTGCTAAAAGAATTAAGGGCGGTTGGGCTGAGGTCGAGACAGACAAAACATTCTCTAATGGAGAACTGGCCGCGATCGGTGAGGCTAACGTCTCCGAAGACTGGATGGGAAGATGAACGGTAAAACAACTTCCCTGGCCTAGGGTACTTTCGACGGTAATCGTTCCTCCATGTTGAGTTACCAACCGCTTCACTAAAGCCAGCCCCAATCCAGTACCAGCATATTGACGACTGAGACTACTATCAATTTGGACAAAGAGTTGAAAGAGCTTGTCTAGATCGGACTCCTGGATACCAATCCCCGTATCCCTTACCGAAAATAGGATTTCTGTGGGTTCTTGCTGCACCTCTAGGGTGACATTGCCGCTGGATGGCGTAAATTTGACTGCATTGCTCAGAAGATTGAGCAGGACTTGGCGCAGATAACGTTCATCTCCCCAAACTTGGTCAACATTACTAGCGATCCGAGTATGTAATTGCACATTTTTAGAGAAAGCCATCTGCTGGACAAGTGACGTACTACTCTTGCAGAGGCTCTGGACAGAAATCGATTCTCTTTTAAGTTCTAATTTACCCGCTTCAATTTTGGACAAATCTAGAATGTCGTTGATCAAGTCCAATAGATGTCTGCCACTACTCTCAATCAGGGCGATCGCCTCTTGCTGTTGGGGATTAATTTCGCCAAATATCGATTCCTGTAGCGATTCCGACATTCCCAAAATGGCATTAAGAGGAGTTCGCAGTTCATGGCTCATATTCGCCAAAAATTCATCTTTAAGACGAGTGGCTTGAGCTAATTGCTCATTGGTTTCTTGTAATTTCAGTTCATAAAGTTTACGCTCCGTAATATCGTTGGAGCAACCAAGCAAACCCAGAATATTGCCCTGTTCATCTCTAGTAATAGAGAGTCGAAGACTGTCATAACGACGTTCACCCGATTTAGTAACGGTGATTAATTCAACTTCATGATAGCCATTGGCCAAAAGTGGTTCAAGGACTTTTGTCTGGAGTTCAGAAGTATTTTCATAAAGCATACCCACATTTTGACCGACCACTTCCTCAGCTCGATAACCAAAAAATCTTTCTGCTCCTTTGTTCCAGGTTTGGATATTGCCCTGGAGATCGGTAGAAATAACCGCATCATTGATCTCATCCAGGATATGGTTTTGAAATTGGAGTTTTTTTTCTGCTTGCTGGTAGTGATAAATCAGGTTTTGAAGTTGGGCTGTCCTTTCAGCGACTCGCTTTTCCAAAGATGTGTTGAGCTCCTGTAAATTTTGATAAAGTTCGGCCTGCTGCAAGGCGATCGCCAATTTTACCGATAAACGTTGCAATAATTCAATATCGGCTTCATCCCAAACACGAGGAGCAGAACATTGATGGGCAATAAGTAAACCCCAGAGTGAGGATTGCTGATCCTGGGAAGTGGGCAAGAGAATGGGAACAACGAGGTTGGCTTTAACCTGAAAACGTTCCAGTAATTGGAGATGACAATCCGTTAAATTAGCACGATAGATATCGGCCGCTACAAAAATTCTCCCCTGCTGATAGGCCCCGCCTAAATTTTGCTGAAAAC
>JAYKJI010000354.1:0-3439 GCA_035285405.1 Snowella sp.
CCGCTTGATGTTGAATTCTACTGGTTTATGGAACTTCTATTTGAATGCTGCCTAATTGGTAAGAGATGATGAAATCCTTACTGTGCAAACTTTCTGTTTCTCTTTTATTTCCCAACAGGTCTAATGCTGATTCATGTTTCAGGACATGGAGCCGTTTTAAATTCAAAAGCCCTCGACTCTGTCGGTGTTAATGCGAATACTCCGACACCCCCAGGAGGAATTATTAACCGTTTAGCCGATAGCGATGAACCCGCAGGGTTACTCATGGAAACAGCCTATCTTCCCGCATTTGAAAACCTTCCCCAGCCTTCCGAATCGGAGTTATTAGAACTCATGAAACCTGCCCAAATGATGTATGCCAGCACGGGTTATACTCATGCCCAAGAAGGCTTTACCCATGTCAAAGACCTGGACTTTTTAATGAAAGCGGCGGCTGAGAATAAGATTTTTATCGATATTGTTAGTTTACCTGGTTTTACCGAAGTTCAAAAAGTTGTCAATAATCCCAAATATAAATTTGGCGAATATGATCACAAACTCAAGATTCAGGGAATCAAATTCACTCAAGATGGTTCTCCCCAGGGAAAAACAGCCTACGTTACTACACCTTATTTAACAGGGGGACCAAGTGGTCAAAAGAATTGGCGTGGTGAAACGACTCAACCCAAGGACGATTTTATTAAACAAGTCAAAGGGACATTTGATGAGGGTTTACAAGTCTTTAATTCATGCCAATGGAGATGCAACCATTGATCAAGCTATTGAAGCAGTAGAAAAAGCGGGAATTACCGCTAAAAATGATCGCCGAACTGTGATCATCCACTCCCAATTCCAACGTCCTGATCAACTCGATAAATATGCCAAATTGGGCATCAGTCCTTCCTATTTTACAAATCATACTTTTTTCTGGGGGGATGTTCATATTAAAAATATTGGACGGGAAAAAGCCGATTTTATCAGCCCAATGAAAGCAGCAAAAAAGAAAGGATTAGTCATTTCCAATCACACCGATTTTAATGTCACTCTCCTAGACCCATTTTTCGTGATCTGGACAGCCATGAAACGGGAATCTCAAAAGGGAGAGATTATTGGTAAAGACCAACGAGTTGATGCCTATACTGCCCTACAAGCCCTAACCACTGGCCCCGCTTGGCAAGTCTTTGAGGAAAATCGTAAAGGTATGATTAAAGAGGGGTTGTTAGCTGATTTTGTGATTTTATCGGCTGATCCCGTTAAAACCAATGTGGATAATATTCGAGAAATTAAGGTGATAGAAACAATCAAGGAGGATAAAACAATTTTTAAATCCTAATGCGGTTGGTAATCGTTTCTAATGGAAATAATTTCAGGAGCGATTGCCAAGCTCATCAAGTTGATCCTGTTGTCAGCAATGAAAAAGACAGTTTTGATCCCCGTGATTCAGGGGGTGTAAAACAATTACACTTCTGTTAAAGTAGCTCAATCCCCTGATATGGGAACGTTTC
Source organism: Snowella sp. (assembly GCA_035285405.1). GTDB lineage: Bacteria > Cyanobacteriota > Cyanobacteriia > Cyanobacteriales > Microcystaceae > Woronichinia. The sequence goes on from JAYKJI010000354.1 coordinate 1,485, forward strand.
ACATTAGTTTCTGTTTTTAAATAATTTATGGATTTTTATGCGTAAAACGTTTTCAAAGTTTCCTTGGAAATCATCTATTACTCCCCTGTTGTTAGTTGCTTTTCCTTTGATGAGTAGCTGTTTGTTAATTCCCAAGGTTCGGGCTGATAATCTGTCCCAAACTCCTCCTGCAACTCAAACCTTGATTGCGGCTAATCCTCAAAAAAATCTGGAACCAAAAGCCATTGAAATTCTCAAGGCTATGAGCGATCGCCTAGCTGCGGCCAAGACCTTGAAATTTACGGCCGTTACCACCTACGAAAACCCCAGTCGTTTGGGGCCAGCTTTGGCCTATCACACTCTTTCTAATGTGATTTTGCAACGACCGAATAAGTTACAAGTGATTTCCCCTGGGGATGGCCCTGCTTCCGAGTTTTACTATAACGGTAAGACTTTAGTTGCCTTTGCACCGACGGAAAATTTAGTGGCGATCGCCGAGGCTCCTGGCACCATTGATCAAGCGTTAAAATTTGCCTATGACACAGCCGCAATTTATTTTCCCTTTACCGATTTTCTGGTAGCCAATCCCTATCAGGACATTGCAGGAGATTTAAAAACTGCTTTTTATATTGGTCAATCCCAAGTCATTGATGGCACAACAACTGACATGATTGCGATCGCCACCGATAAAGTTTTTGCCCAAATTTGGATCGGTACCCAGGACAAATTACCCCGTATGATTCGCGCCGTTTATCGGAATGATCCGTCACGGTTACGCCATCAAGTCGCCTTTTCCGATTGGCAGTTAGATATGGCCATTCCCCCCGATACTTTTGGTTCCACCCGTGCGAATGCGGCCAAACCGATTCCCTTTAAGCGTCCTGAACCCGAAGCCCTTGAGAAAAAACCTGTTAAACCCTAGTTCATTTTCCCAATATGGAGATTAATCCGATGAAAAAAATAATGGCGATCGCTGTAGTCAGTAGTTTACTCACTACGTTAAATCTTAGTCCTGCCCAAGCAATGTTTCATGGTGGCGGTGGCTCCTGGAGTGCTAGTGGAGCCAGAGGAACGGCTTCCGGTGGCGATGGTTCCTGGAGTGCTGATGGTTATCGTGGTGGTTCAGCTTCGGGTGGCGATGGCTCCTGGAGTGGCACGGGCTTTCGTGGTAGTACGGCCTCTGGCGGTGACGGTTCCTGGAGTGGCACGGGTTATCGTGGCGGCTCTGCTTCGGGTGGTGATGGTTCTTGGCACGCTGATGGTGCGGATGGGGGAACAGCTTCGGGTGGAGATGGTTCTTGGAACGCGACGGGGGCCTATGGCGCAACGGCATCGGGCGGCTATGACCACTATTACGGCGGAACCTATTACGGTGGCTATCATCCGCCAACGGTTGTCAATACTTATTCGACAGGTTGTTATAGTTGTGGGGGTTGGTATGCCGCAGGAGCCGCCGCCACAGGAGCCGTCATCGGAGCTACAGCCGCTAATGCCGCCAATGCTAATACCTATGCACAAGGTTATGCCGCAGGAGCCGAAAATACGGACTATGCGATGGGAGCAATTTATCCGACCTTACCGCCAGGGGCTGCAATGCAGACGATTGGAAATGCCAATTATTATCTCTACAATGGGGTTTGGTTTAGTGCTGCCTATGGAGCAAATGGTGTTTATTACCGTGTGGTTCCTACGCCTTAATTATTCAGCGCGATCGCTTTTTATCGAATTAGTAAGGGGCGATCGCTATTTGTGGAGAAAGAGTAGCAAGAACCAGAAAATTGGTTAAAATATTGGTAACCGTTCAGGGGGTAATCAAGAAAATGCTCCACATGGAATTGGACGGAATCACGATGAAAAAGTAGTTGTAATTGATTTCCTGGTGGGGCGACAAGAGAGCTAGAAGACAGACATAGCAAGCAACTTAGCCCTTTTACCTCGAATGTAATCCTTCAACCGATGGCGGCTAATTTGCATTA
>JAYKJI010000355.1:0-18511 GCA_035285405.1 Snowella sp.
CCGCTTGATGTTGAATTCTACTGGTTTATGGAACTTCTATTTGAATGCTGCCTAATTGGTAAGAGATGATGAAATCCTTACTGTGCAAACTTTCTGTTTCTCTTTTATTTCCCAACAGGTCTAATGACTTCATTAGGAGTTTTTGGAAGTTTCGAGCTTTTGCTTTCTGTCTCGATTTTACCGCTTGAAATATTCTCTTTTGTAGTTTGAATACTTTCCTCTGAACTTTCGCCCAGTTGATTGTATTCCATGTATTCGTAGTCTCTAAACTCGCATTTACCATATTGACCACTATTGAAGACTATTTCTTCTAGCTAAACCGAGGAACGTCAGCATATCCATAATCATTACGATTGGGCGTTAGCTTCTTTCCTCATCTCACCCCCATAGACCACGCACTTAAGTTTGTTGTTTCTTGCCTGTTTCGACCTTTAGGCTAGAGCATCTATGGGGTTACTTCGTTCCGTCAGTCAGGGTTATATTGGTTTTAGGTTTCATCTATCCTCCAGATTACTTTCAGAAGTCTGTGTGGGTGCAACAAGTAATACCCCACTTTTCATCTTGTTCTTTTGAACGCAGCGTATCAAACAGATTTCGCTACTTAATGTTATTGAAGGTTCCAGACGATGATTCACTTACGTTAACCATGACCAATTGGCTAGGGGAACTCCTTAAACCTCTGCTTTGATTCGGGTTCCTCTTTAAACCCCGCTTCAATCCATGAGTTACTAATTCATAGACTGGGGGTTTTGCCGTAACACTTGGGATTACTCCCTTGACTTCGTGTTTGCTTCCTTCAGGCAACAGACTGACAGTTATAAGGCTTAACGCCTTACGGGATATACGTTTGGGTTTTGATGTCCTTACTTTCTATCCCAACGAATCGCACCCTTACGAAGACTTTCCCCTTATTATCTCAGATTGGACAACTCTCTTAACCTTCCAAGTCGTGTCATGTACGAAGTACCTGCCCCAATATGATTTTCCACATTTTTGGAAAAAGAGAGGCTTTGGCGTACCAATCGGGAAATGCGTTGTCGCAAGGTATTATTTAATCTTTCAACATGATTAGTTTGACCAGTCTCTTTACCGACGGCTTGATGACATTTACGGGGAATAACTTTGATTTAAGGTATAGATTTAACAAAAGTTTATATTAGTTGATATTCTACATGCTCCTTACCATATAAGCTATTTAGACCACCACTACTATCGAATCACTACTCCCAATCGTTAAAAATGTGTCCGTCAATCAGTCAACGTAGTGGCCACCAAGAAACCTTTTCTCGCGTCGCACTATAAACTTCTTTCAGACCCTCCGGCGCAATCACACGAATAATATCGTCGCCATCCTCTTTTTGGGAGGTCACTAGGCCGATCTGCTGCATTCCTTTCATCACCTGCTCGACGGTGCGTTGATTGAGTTGACAGGCACGGGCAATCACATCAATCGGGAGATCAAGGACATAATGACCCTGACTATCGGGTTGCTGACTTAATTCCCGTTCCTGATAAATTAAAGCTCGTAAAAGGGCAGCCACTGCTTGAGGGGGGTAACTACTGCAATTGAGCAAATGATATTCAAATTTTTGTCTCAGTTCAAATAACATTCGATAATGTTCTCGGAAGATTTCACTCTGGTCATAGAGTTGAATCAAATTTTCCTTCGGAATTTTTAAAACATGAGTAGTTTTGTAAGCTTCCACTAAGCAAGGAAAGGCTTGATGAGCTAGACCATAGCTAAAATCTAGACTTCGCATCCCAAAACAGCCACCGGCATAGGTAATAGCGATAATCCGATCTAAGGGAGTACTACGGGTAATGACTAACCCCTCTCCGAGGATGACATAGAGAACATCCAAATACTGATCGGGAAGAAAAGCCGTATAGATAGGACGATTGGAAAAAAGTTTTTCGAGCTTCAGAGTTTCGACCGGAAGATAATGGGCCAGCCAATCCCTCTCTAAATCTCGGAAAAGATAGTTTTCTTGAATTAACTTGTCCAGCAAGTCCGTGGGCTGTGTTTCGCTGCTCTTGGTCATATGCTCGTAGATTCGCCTGTTCTTGACAAGCTGAATACTTTGGCTTTGCTAGGTTTTCTTGATTCTGATCATGACACAAAAGCCATACTGCATTCAAATAAATTCGACTTAAAGTCTAAACGAATTGCAATTCGCGCCAAAATAAAATAAACTGCAAAGGCACTGAGATTTAATTCTGGTTGAAAGTTAATTGTCACAATGATTAGAGCTAAAAAGGGTTGGGCGTTATGGGCGATCGCAGTTCTCTTGCTTGGAGGAATGTCTGCTTGTGGGGGCAACCAGGAAACGGCACAAACAGGTGGTAAGGAGTCAGAAAACCAGAAGCTTACCCTGGTTTCCTATGCAGTGACTCGCAATGCCTACGAAAAAATCATTCCCAAATTCGTGAAACAGTGGCAGGAAAAGACTGGCAAAACCGTCACCTTTGATCAGAGCTACGGAGGATCGGGATCTCAAACCCGTGCTGTTGTAGATGGTCTGGCAGCCGATGTGGTGGCCCTAGCACTCAGTTCTGATATTCAAAAAATTGAAAAAGCCGGATTAATTGAGCCGAAATGGGAAACCGAAGCTCCCAATAATAGTATTGTCACCAAATCCGTCGTAGCCTTTGTCACCCGTAAACCAGACCTCAAGCTGGCCCAATGGTCAGAACTGGCCGAAAAAAATCTGAAGGTGATTACGGCTAATCCCAAAACCTCTGGAGGTGCACGCTGGAATTTTCTAGGACTGTGGGGCTCCGTGACTCAATCTGGGGGAACCCCTGCCCAGGCTCAAGCTTTTGTGGAAAAAATTTATCAGAATGTTCCCGTTCTGCCCAAAGATGCTAGGGAAGCCAGTGATGTTTTCTATAAACAGGGTCAGGGAGATGTGTTGCTGAACTATGAAAATGAAGTCATTCTAGCCAAACAAAAGGGCGAAAACCAACCCTATTCTGTCCCCACCGATTACAACATTTCTATTGATGCTCCAGTGGCCGTAGTCGATAGTAATGTGGATAAACATGGCACTCGTGAAGTGGCAGAGGCTTTTGTGAAGTTTCTTTTTACGCCCGAAGCCCAAAAAGATTTTGCTGACTCCGGTTTTCGTCCTGTGGATCAGACTGTGGCCAAAGAATATGCCAGTCAATATCCGGCGGTTAAGCATCTCTTCACTGTCCAAGATCTAGGAGGCTGGCAAAAGGTGCAAACCGAATTTTTTGAAGATGGAGCTATTTTTGACAAAATCACTGCTAAAAAATAGTCAATCTTGGTAGCAAGCCTTTGTATTAATTTTTCTTGTGATCAATCTTTGTCGTCAATTAAAAAACAAAACCGATGTCTATTAACACCCTTAATCCTAATGTCACCGAAAGCGATCGCCCTCTTCCCACCAGACAAAACCGCATCCGCATTCAAATTCCTAGCCAATATCAACAGGAACCGATCATTTCCCAACTGGCATCTAACTACCACCTAGAAATCAGTATTTTAGCCGCCATGTTGGGTGCGAACGGAGAAGGCAATGGTTGGTTTGATCTGTTACTAACTGGCAGTATGACTGATATCAACAATGGCTTGGATTATCTTACTCAATTAGGCGTAGAAATACTAGATAGGTCTGATCAAGAAACGGATCACTGGTGATCATCTCTTGAGAAAAATCCTTTTGCTGATTTCTAAATTTTTCTTCCTTTTTTCTTGAAAAATACCAAAAATACTCTGATATTCTTGAGCGCTAACCCTATCTAGGTAGAATATTAAAATTTATCAAATCTCCTCGTCCTATAGCCCTCCTTAAAAAGGGAGGTAGGGGAATCAAATACAAAACCTAAATTCAATTTAATTAAAACTAGCTATGTATGGTCAATTTAGCCGATAAAATGCCAGCCAAACCAACCAATCTTTTTGTCCAGCTTTGGTCAAGAGTTTCCATTCCCTGGGTGATCACGGTTGTTTATTTATTACTGATTTTATTATTACCCATTACTGCCCTAGTTACGAAATCTTTGACCTTGGGATGGGAAGAGTTTTGGAAAGTGGCCACCGGCTCCATTGCTCTGTCAGCTTACAATGTCACCTTTGTAACGGCTCTAGCGGCTGGTTCAATTAACGGCGTGATGGGGACGATTGTCGCCTGGGTATTGGTGCGTTATCAATTTCCTGGCAGGAAAATTATAGATGCTGCTGTTGATTTACCCTTTGCTTTACCAACTTCTGTGGCCGGTTTAGTGCTGGCCACTGTCTATAGTGAGAAGGGTTGGATTGGTCAATTATTTGTTCCCTTTGGTATTAAGATTGCCTTCACACGTTTGGGGGTGTTTGTGGCCATGTTATTTATTTCCTTACCCTTTGTGGTCAGAACCTTACAACCTGTTTTACAAGAGCTTGAAGAAGAGGCAGAAGAGGCAGCTTGGTCGTTAGGAGCAACAGAGTTTCAAACCTTTTGGCGAGTGGTTTTTCCTCCCTTAATTCCTCCCATTTTAACGGGTATTGCCTTAGGATTTGCCAGGGCAGTGGGAGAATATGGTTCTGTCGTTTTAGTAGCTTCTAATATTCCCTATCAAGATTTAATTGCCCCAGTTTTAGTCTTTCAACGCTTAGAAGAATATGACTACACTGGCGCGACGGTGATTGGAGCCGTTTTACTGATTGTTTCTCTGATTCTTTTATTAGTAATTAACTTACTACAACAGTGGGGTCGTCGTTATGCAACTGACTAAGCCAAAAATTGGACTAATCGCGATCGCCTTAGGCTATCTAGCCTTAATTTTAGTTGTTCCGACCATCTCAGTATTTTATGAAGCCTTTCATCTAGGCATTAAACCTTTTTTAACGTCATTACAAGACCCTAATTTTATTGAAGCGGTTAAACTGACGGTCATTATTGCCTTGATCAGCGTTCCCCTTAATACGCTCTTTGGACTCTGTGCGGCCTGGGTTTTAGCTCGTAATCAGTTTCCGGGCAGAGCCTTATTTTTGAGCGTGGTTGACCTTCCCTTCGCCATTTCTCCCGTCGTTGCGGGTTTAATGATTGTGCTGCTTTATGGACAGCAAGGCTGGATTGGTCAATATTTTCAGGCAGCCGATATTAAGATTATTTTTGCTTTACCTGGTATGGTCATTGCCACCATTTTTGTCACCCTTCCCTTTGTGGCAAGAGAAGTAATCCCTGTTTTGGAAGAAATGGGTTCTGAACAAGAGGAAGCTGCCCGTACCTTGGGGGCCAAAGATTGGCAAATTTTCTGGCGTATTACCCTACCGAATATTCGTTGGGGTTTACTCTATGGCGTGCTCTTGACGAATGCCAGAGCAATGGGGGAATTTGGAGCCGTATCAGTGGTTTCCGGTAATATTTTGGGTCAAACCAGTACCTTACCCCTGTTTGTGGAGCAGGAATACAAAAACTATCAAACGGAAGCAGCTTTTAGTGCGGCGGTGATCCTGGCATTATTAGCGGCTGTCACCCTAGTGGTAAAAGAAATTCTGGAACGTCGCACTGGCAGGAAAGGGCATTAACGATTGGATCAATATTCAATTTTAGGCGATCGCAAAGTTGCGCCGGGCGATCGCAATTGTCCCCTTCTGGATTTAAACTGAGGAGGATACCTCAAAAGACGGGATTGAAATTGAGAGATTGATTACCCAATTCTATTCATTATTAACTATTCATTATTAATTTATGAGTATTGTCATCAATAACGTTGCCAAACAATTTGGGAGCTATCAAGCACTTTCTGATATTAATTTAGAAGTGAATGAGGGAAAATTAGTTGCCCTGCTTGGCCCGTCCGGTTCAGGAAAATCAACTTTACTCAGAGCGATCGCTGGCTTAGAACCTCCTGATCAAGGGACTATCATCATTAATGGCCGGGATGCCACCCATGTTGACATTCGCAAACGGAATATTGGTTTTGTCTTTCAACACTATGCCCTCTTCAAACATTTAACCATTCGCCAAAATATAGCCTTTGGTCTGGATATCCGCAAACATCCTAAAAAAGAAGTTAAAAAACGGGTTCAGGAATTACTGGAATTAATTCAGCTAGAAGGATTAGGCGATCGCTATCCCTCCCAACTCTCCGGTGGTCAAAGACAACGGGTCGCCTTGGCCAGAGCCTTAGCCGTTCAACCCCAGGTTCTCTTATTAGATGAACCCTTCGGAGCTTTAGATGCCAAGGTTAGAAAAGAATTAAGAGCCTGGTTACGACGCTTACATGATGAAGTTCATTTAACCAGTATTTTTGTAACTCATGACCAGGAAGAAGCGATGGAAGTGGCCGATGAAATTGTGGTCATGAATCACGGTAGAATCGAGCAAATTGGTTCTCCTGCTGATATTTATGATCATCCTGCTACACCTTTTGTAATGAGTTTTATTGGTGAAGTCAATGTCTTACCCAGTACGACCAGCTTGCTTCAGAATCATTTCAGCGACAATGATGGTCAGACCTTAGTTCATGCCTCCTATTCTGCCTTTGTCCGACCTCATGATCTCGAAGTTAAAACGGAAGCAGATGAAATTAATACCCAGGCGATCGTCAAACGCATTACCCATCTGGGCTGGGAAATCCAAGTAGAATTAATTCTGTCGGAGCAGGAGGAGATCATTGCCCATCTCAGCCGCGAACAATTTGCAACCTTAAACCTCAGTGTGGGACAAAAAGTATTTATTAAACCTCGTCAGACCAAGATTTTTTCTGATAGTAATGGTTTTTTAAATTATGCGATTTAATGAGATTAAGTATTAGTGTTATGCAAAGTTTCACGAAGTTTCTAGGTGCAATTTTTGTTTGTAGATTTCACCTTTAAACTCTTAGTTACTTTTCTCAAGATTTTCTCTCAAAAATGATGATCATTTTATCAATTATTTGGGGGATTTAATTTTATTAATTACTTCGGGACTTTATCAGGTATTGTAGAAATAGTTTAACAATTACCACAAAAACAGTTTAAGCAGACTAACTTTATTGTAGGGATTTTGAACTATTTTAATATTTTAATTGAGAAAATAATCTTAGGATTTTAGGCTTTCGGTAGTTTTCGCAACGAAACCTAAATCGGATCTTCAGTAGGATCATTCAGGTTTAAAATCTGGAACGGAGACAACTATGAGCGGAAACGAATCCCGTCTGCAAGCAATTTATCAAATTACCAACCGAGAGCCGATGCCGCCCAAAGAACCAAAACGATTGGAAGAACTCTGGGCCTCGGATGTTTTTACTCTAGGCAAAATGCAAGAGAGCCTACCCAAAGAAGTTTTTAAATCGGTAAAAAAGACGATTCAAACTGGTCAAAAGTTGGATATTTCCGTTGCTGACGTTGTAGCTGTGGCCATGAAGGACTGGGCGATCGCCAAAGGAGCCTTATATTATGCCCACGTCTTCTATCCACTAACCAATGCAACGGCAGAAAAACATGATGGTTTTATCTCTGTTCAAAGCGATGGTTCCGTTATCTCAGAATTTTCCGGCAAGGTGCTAGTACAGGGTGAGCCTGATGGATCCTCTTTTCCCAATGGCGGTATTCGTTCTACTTTTGAGGCACGGGGTTATACGGCTTGGGATGTCACCAGTCCTGCTTTTGTGATGGACACGGACAATGGTTCCACGCTCTGTATTCCCACCGTCTTTGTCTCCTGGACAGGGGAAGCCCTCGATAAAAAAACGCCTCTCTTACGCTCTAATGCGGCGATGAATAAAGCTGCTACAAGAGTTTTAAAATTACTGGGCAATACGGAAGTGGCTACCGTTAATTCCAGTTGTGGCGCAGAACAAGAATATTTTCTGATGGATGCCAATTTTGCCAATAGTCGTCCTGATATCCTCCTCTCTGGTCGTACCCTGTTTGGTAAGCCACCGGCCAAGGGTCAACAATTTGACGATCATTATTTTGGAGCTATTCCTGAGCGCGTTCAGGTGTATATGCAGGATGTGGAAGAGAAATTATATAAACTCGGTATTCCTGCCAAAACCCGACATAATGAGGTGGCTCCAGGACAGTTTGAAATTGCACCCTTTTTTGAAGCGGCAAATGTGGCCACGGATCATCAGCAGTTATTGATGACGGTTCTGCGTAATACTGCCAAAAAGCACGGTTTTATTTGTTTATTCCACGAAAAACCCTTTAAAGGGGTTAATGGATCGGGTAAACACGTTAACTGGTCAGTGGGCAATGCTACTCAAGGCAATTTGTTAGATCCAGGTGATACCCCCCACTCCAATGCCCAATTTTTAGTCTTTTGTGGTGCGGTGATTCGGGGTGTTCATAAATACGGGCCATTGTTACGAGCAGTGGTCGCAACGGCTAGTAATGATCACCGATTAGGGGCCAATGAAGCTCCACCAGCGATTATTTCTGTGTATTTGGGTTCCCAATTAGAAGATGTCTTTGAGCAAATTAGCAAAGGTGAAGTCAAAGGCTCTAAGAGTAAGGGAGTGATGAATATTGGGGTGGATACCTTACCCTTACTTCCGACCGATCCCGGCGATCGCAACCGGACTTCTCCCTTTGCTTTTACTGGAAATCGTTTTGAATTTCGGGCCGTCGGTTCGGGACAATCAGTGGCCGGGCCATTAGTGGCCATGAATACGATTTTGGCAGATTCTCTCAACTGGATCGGCGATAAATTAGAAGCAGAATTGGGCAAGGGGACAGAACTCAATGCGGCGATTCATACCATCCTCAAGGAGGTGATGGATAATCACGGTGCAGTCGTTTTCAATGGCAACGGCTATTCAGAAGAATGGCACAAACTAGCGGCGGAACGGGGTTTAGCCAACCTACGGACATCGGCCGATGCCTTGCCAGTTTTAAAGGAAGCATACATCGAAGAACTGTTTTCCAAGATGGGAGTGCTTTCGCCGGTGGAACTGGCCAGCCGTTATGAAACCTACGCCGAGCAGTATGTTCTCTCCATTGAAGTTGAAGCCAAACTGGTGATTGATATTGCCAAAACCTCTATTTATCCGGCGGCTCTGCGCTATCTCTCGGATCTGGCCAATACCACCCTTGGTTTAAAGGAAATCGGCATTGATCTCGAAATCGAAAATATCGAGAAAGTGGCTTCCTTGGCTAAGTCCATGATGGAAAAAGTGAGCAAGTTAACTCTGGCTTTGGGCAACCATGATTTTGCATCAGTGGAAGAACATATGCAGTATCTCGTGAATGTGATCCGTCCCCTGATGGATGAGGTTCGCGGTTTTGCTGATGCGCTGGAAGGGGAAGTGGCGGATGATCTCTGGCCCTTACCGACCTATCAGGAAATGTTGTTTATCAAGTAAACATCAGAAAACTACAGGGTCTTCCTCTGATTGTGCAATCATCTACAATAGGTAGGCGAGGGGCTTAGGCCCCTTGTTAATCAAGCCTTAACTGGTTAATCACCAAGATTGCACTTTTGGGGAATAGCTATAGATGGTCTGAGTGGTTAGAGCTTGTAATTGTTGGGAAGGAAGCAGATCTTCCAGTCCATAATGGGTGCGTTCCAGGCTAACTTGCAGTCCCGTCATCGGATCATTGCCGTTGGATAATAAAAATTCTAAACTAGCTAGGTTTGGCCAAGTCACAATCTGATCGAGAAACGCTAAAATTGTTAAACGAAAAGGATGGTCTTTGTCTTCATACCAATGACTGGCTACTTCCTTCGATTGATCTAAGCCTAGGTGAAAGATTAAAGCTTGTTTACCAAAGAGGGCGATCGCGACGGGTCGGACTTCTTCTTGCAGTTGCAAATGACTCGGACGAATTAAATGACGCAATTTTTCTAGAATTTCATAACGTTCTGTGGGAGTGCGGATAGGATTTTGCCAGTTTAAGGAGACCGTAATTAGATAGGTATTTAATAATAAATGACCTAGTTTTTCGGCTTTAGTAGCTAGATAAACAGAGTTATAACTATTTGCTTCAATTAAGAGGGGAACCCGTTCAATAATTTCCAAACCGTAACCTTTCAGCCCCGAAATTTTACGAGGATTGTTGGTAATCAGGCGAATTTGTTTAATGCCTAAATCATTGAGCATTTGCGCTCCCATGCCGTAATCGCGGAGATCGGCCGGAAACCCTAATCGTTCATTGGCCTCCACTGTATCAAACCCTAAATCCTGTAAGGAATAGGCTTTTAATTTATTGACTAACCCAATCCCCCTTCCTTCCTGACGTAGATAAACGACCACCCCTAAACCATGACTTTCTATCATTTTAAGAGCCGCGTGTAATTGCATTTGACAGTCACATCGCAATGATCCCAAAGCATCTCCCGTTAAACATTCAGAGTGCATTCTCACCATCACCGGATGGTTAGCAAATTGGGCAGGATCCCCTTTGATGATCGCAATATGTTCGGTTTGATCTAAGAGATTGCGATAGGCATAAAGGTGAAAGTTTCCGAATTGACTGGGAAAATCACAAACCGTTTCCCGTTGGACAAAGCGATCATGCTGAAGACGATAACTAATTAAATCGGCAATACTAATGAGCTTTAATTGATGTTTGCGGGCGTAGTCAAATAATTGGGGCAGACGGGCCATGGAACCATCGGCATTTTGAATTTCGCAAATAACGCCTGCCGGATATAAACCCGCTAATCGACAGAGATCAACGGCTGCTTCCGTATGGCCGGCCCGTTTAAGAACACCGCCTTCCTTGGCACGAATGGGAAAAATATGACCAGGACGAGTCAGATCATCGGGATGGGTTGCCGGATTGATCGCAACTTGAATCGTGCGGGCGCGATCTTCGGCTGAAATTCCCGTTTTAACGCCCAGGTGGGGAGCCGCATCAATACTAACGGTAAAGGCAGTTTGGTTACTATCGGTATTTTTCGTCACCATCAAGGGTAGATCTAAGGCATCCAGGCGATCGCCGCTCATGGCCAAACAAATCAGTCCTCTGGCCTCCACCGCCATAAAATTAATCATATCGGGCGTAGCAAACTGGGCCGCACCGATCAAATCCCCCTCATTTTCTCGATTCTCATCATCTACTACAACAATGGGACGACCGGCTTTAATCTCGGCGAGGGCGGCATCGATCCCGTCAAAGGCTATGGGTAAGGAAGGAGAGGGTTGCACTAGCAATTTTCTGTTAGGTTGGCTGCTTTGGGGCTAGGTCTATTTTAGCTTGATTGTAACGGCTTCCCCCCAGATACGTTAAGTTATATTAAAATTGTGAAGGCAGCGATCGCTTTTAAGTCGTTAACTAAAAGTAATACAAAAAGCTAGAACGAGAAATTCGCTAGCAAAGCATTCTGCAATGAGAGAGCGTGTTAGCCCTAAAGTTCTGTGTGAACTTGATTGTCAATATGAGGCCAGTCTCTTTGTTTGGCATTGGTATTAGGAATTGCTTGGGAAATATACCTATTCATCCCGATAAATTCTGCTGTGATCGTTTGGGCTACCTCTTGGTTGGTCTGACTGGGCCAACGATGAATCCGGCGATCTCCTTGTAAAGCCGTCTTTTAACCTTCCTATTCAGCTTGGTCTAATTTGGTTGTTGGCATCTGGTCTCTCGGATATTGATATATTGGTAACTTAATTGACTTCGCCTTGTGCATTCACAAGAAATCGCGCTATATTTTAGATAATCTAATCTTAAGAAGAGTCATGCGAATTTATAGTATGAGTTGGACAGAAAATGCGTACATTAATCGCACCTGGTTTAGACATCTCTTATTGTGTCCCTCCAAAAAAGGTTTTGGAGTATGTGGACATGATTAACAATTCAATCATTGCGATCAACTTTACAGAATAAAGTATCAGAGGCGTAATCTCTCATACTAGTCCGCTTTTTATCTTGCTTAAGTACAAAAAAATAAAAAAATATGGACAACCACCAAGAAGCTTTTTCTAGAATGACCACGCTCGTGGTAGCAAGTATAGGAACAGAGATTAAAATCAAGTCTAATGTAAAAGTTCCCAAGCTAGAAATTAAGTATCAGAAAAAAGTTAAGATTTATCCGATAATTGGTGATCATTTTACGGTCGGAAGAGGCTCTTCATGCGACATTGTACTTGATGAAGAGATAATCAGTAAGATTCACTGCTCGTTCCAACGAAATAAAACCAATCGCTACCAGTTTCAAGTTACGGACGAAAACTCAACGAATGGTACTTTTATTAATCGGGAAAAAATTAATTCTATTCAACTAAAACATAATGACAGAATAACTTTGGGACCTCCAGAAGTTTCAGATGCCCCAACTCTACGTTTCTTCTATGATGATCCAATCTGGTTAAAAACAATTTACTATGCGCTTTATACTATTGCTGGCATCAGCACTATCCTAATTGGAGCGATCGCCTCAGAATCCAGTAAAGTAGTTGTAAAACCGCTCCCATCTGGGGTTATTGGCCCAACAGTTATCTACGCAAAAAATGGAGTTCCATTAAATCCTTTTCAACAAGAAGCCCATCGAGAACTAAATAACTTAAAAGATTTTTCTCCTTATTTAGTTCAGGCAGTTGTCGCTTCAGAGGATAGTCGTTTTTATTGGCATTTTGGAGTTGATCCTCTAGGGATTATTCGGGCTATTATTGTTAATTCAAAAGGAAAAAATCAACAGGGAGGCAGTACCTTAACTCAGCAATTGGCTCGGAGTTTATTTCCTGAAGTTGGCAGACAAAACACGGCTAGTCGTAAATGGCGGGAGATGGCCGTTAGTTTTAAATTAGAGACCGTCTATCGCAAAAGTGATTTGTTAAAAGTCTACTTGAATCGTATCTATCTAGGTCTAAATCATTACGGTTTTGAGGATGCAGCTCAATTTTATTTTGATAAATCTGCCAAGGATCTGGATATTTCTGAATCAGCAACTCTAGTAGCGATGCTTCCTGCACCCAATTTATACAATCCCGTTCGAGATATTAATACATCTGTTAAAAAGCGGGATATTGTTATCAAGAAAATGGCTCAAATTGGTGTTATTTCCGCAGAAGAAGCTAATCGTGCTATGCGATCGCGGATTCGAGTCAGCCCCAAAGCCCGTCAATCTTCGTCAATCATTGCACCTTATTTTTACGATTATGTACTAACAGAAATGCAACAAATCCTCGGTGATGAGTTAAGCAGTAAAGGAAATTGGATCATAGAAACAAGCCTTGATTTAAACCTACAAAATCAAGCAGAAAAAACGCTTCAGAAAAACATCAATAATCAAGGAAAACGTTTTAACTATAGTCAAGGTTCATTAGTGACCTTAAATGCTCGTAATGGCGAAATCTTAGCTCTGGTAGGGGGAAAAGATTACAAAAGTAGTCAGTACAACAGGGCTACCCAAGCAAAACGTCAGCCAGGGTCAACCTTTAAATTATTCACTTACACCTCAGCCATTAAACAGGGAATTTACCCCAACAATCTCTATAGTTGCAATGCCTTAACTTGGCAAGGTCAAAACTTTAAACCCTGCGAACACAGTACGGGAGAAGTTACCATGACTCAGGGGTTCGCCCGTTCCGAAAACGCCGTAGCGTTAAGAGTTGCTCAACAGGTAGGCTTAGATTCGGTGATTAATCTGGCTGCAAGCTTTGGTATTAGGATTAATTCAAAACTCACTTCTTCTCCTGGCTTGGTATTAGGACAAAGTGAAACAACGGTGTTAGCTATGACGGGAGCCTATGCCGCGATCGCTAATCAGGGTATCTGGAATAAGCCTCATGCAATCAGACGTATTTTGGATGGGAGCGATTGTATAAATTTTGACGAGCCTCAAACCTGTCGTGTGATTTACGACGTAGCACAGGAACCGGATTTTCAACACCAAGCCGTCTCAGGAACCGTTGCCAGTACAATGATGACAATGCTGCGTCAGCCCGTGATTGCTGGAACCGCCCAAGCGGCCAATCGTATTCCTGATGCCAGGGGAAAAACAGGAACGACAAATAATGGGGTTGATCTCTGGTTTATGGGTATCTTGCCCCAAAAGCATTTAGTAACAGGTATTTGGCTAGGAAATGATGACAACCAACCCACAAGGGGCAACAGTGCCCAAGCCGTTACCCTCTGGGCCAGTTATAGCCAGCAACTTCTTAATCCGTAAGTTTTTCTTTAGTTATAGGGTTGATGAGGCGATCGCTGTAAAACGTTAGAAAGATCGCCTTACGGGAATTAAATCAACAGCAAAATTAAAACGAGACTAAAGATCATAGCCATGTGACTAATTAGGATGATTTGTTGGTGCCCATTTAAATTGGGATAGACAGGAAGACCGATGATCAGGGTAATTGTAACGATGCCTATTTGCCAGTCAAGAAGCATGACGATAAACAATCCCAGTACGATTTCGATTAGGTCTCGGAAGGACAAAATTTCGCTAATTACACGCTTGAAGACGGCGATCGCCCAGGAGAGAGGTTCAGAAAGAGGCATTAAAAATGGCTCAAAGGGTTTTTGAGTCAAGCCATTCACCGTCAACAAAAACCCTGTCTTCATCACCCACCTCTTTTACGAATATTGTGTATATTTTACGAATAAAAAGGAGGAGTGGCAACGGTGTAACGAGAAAATATCGAAGGTTTTCGGGCTTTGGCAGGGGCTTCTGGAGCTACCCCCCCCCAGAGAGAGTGATTTTTCGCAGGGATCGCTTCGGTGGATAAGCTTGAAAGCCTTATAAAATCAAGTTCAAAAAAATATTCTAAGAAGTCTTGCGAATTTTATGATTACACGTTAGCATCGAAAATGCGTGAATAACACCTAGACCTAAATTTTTTCCTAAATTTTTTTCCTGACTTAACTTATGACGAAGCAAGAGTTTGATAAGCATTTTTTGGCGATTACGCCTAAGCCCAGGCAGGTCATTTTGCAGGTGCTTCAGGGCAAGAAGGATGATGAGATCGCGGGCGAGATGCAGGCTGCGGTGACAACCATTCGTAAGCATATTGAGAATCTCTGTGATTTGTTTGATATTCCTAGCGAGATTGACGGCATTAAACGTCGTCGTCGTGATGTTTTGATTGCTTTGTTTTTAGAGTATCGTCCTGACTTGGTTAATACGGAAGTATCTATTGCTTTTCCGGCGATCGCAGAGGTATCGAAGCCGGAGGAACGGGCATTTTGGCAGGAACGTATTGATGTTTCTGGTTTTATTGGTCGAGCCGAAGATTTAGAGGCACTGAGAGCATCAGTATTCACAGATAAATGTCGTTTGGTTGGCATTCAGGGGTTGCCAGGCATTGGTAAAACGTTTTTAGCGGCTAAGTTTGCGGTGGAAAACCGCACAAAGTTTGATTATTTTATTTGGCGATCGCTGAATGAAAGTACGAATTTTGCTGATTTGGTTAAGTATTGGTTAGAAAAACTCGCACCTGAAGTGTTAGAAGCCAATTCAGAGCTTAGTAAGCTCATTGAACAAGTCAAGGAGCAATATGAGGAAATCAAAAAACTTTCTCCAAAGGAAGTGACTGATGAGCAGAAAACCGCTTATCGAAATTGCGCTAATCAGCTTTTGGATCACCTACTGGATGTTTTACGCAATCATCGTTGTCTCTTAATTTTAGATAATTTTGATCGTATCTTACTCAGGGGGGATTTTGCGGGAGATTATCAATCTCATAACAAGCCTTACGGTTTATTATTAGAACGTTTAGCAAAGGAAGTTCACGAAAGTTGTTTACTCATTTTAAGTCGGGAGAAACCACGAGAAATTCATGCGATCGCTAATTCTGCAATCAAAGATTTATCTTTGGAAGGATTAGATGAAGATAGTGCTTTGGAATTATTGGGTGTTGCTCCGAAAAAACAAAATGGTGTTGCTTCAGAAGAGCAGAATAGTGTTGCTCCAAAAGACCAGACTGAAAATTGGAAAAAGCTAATTAACAATTACAATAGGAATCCTTTAGCTCTAAAGTTGCTTAAACCAGTTATTTCTGAACTTTGGGGCAATAACATTGAAGAATTTTTAAACCAAGATAGCTTAACAAAAATTATTATGACTTTTGGTACATTGATCGAAAGGCAAATTGCTCGATTAAACCTTGTTGAACGTTATCTACTTTACTACATTGCTTGCTCTAAAGAATCATTAACAATTGCTAACTTGAACAAGATTTTAGAGATTCTGAACAAAAATAATATGCTAGAATCTGACAATATTATTGCTACTATTGTTTCACTCAGAAATCGCTTTTTATTAGAAAGAACAAAGGAAAGTTTCTTTACTTTACAACCTGTGGTAAGGGAATGTACATTAAAATCTTTAGGTCAAGATTTTATTAAGGAAATGCAGGAAGGCTCTGATTACTTATTATTAATTTATCTTGATATTAGCGAATTGGAACCCAAGCAGATTCACCTGATTCTGCGAGAGTTTTTAAAGGAAAATTCACACACTTACTGGCTCGATTTGTTTAAAAAATTAGAACAATCTCATGTTGAAGATTCATTGCTCAAAGGAAATCTGAAGGCAATCCAAGCTAGTATCCAAGCTATTTTGGAGAAAGTTCCGTCTGCTCACACTTAAGTAAACACCATCTTGTAAACGACTAACATTATTCAGGAGAAAGTTTTATGACAGACCAAGAAACTAATCAAATCGGAAACGTGCTAGGATTTAGCCGCGACATCACAGGGCGATTTGAGATTGTTAAACAAGTTGCTCGTGGAGGCTTTGGATCTATCTATAAAGTTAAAGACAAACATAATTCTAGCGCAATTCTTGCGTTGAAAAAAATTGATGATCAAAAAAATCGTTTTGAACGAGAGGTTAAAATTAATCGAATGCTTGATAGGGTGATCGCAGAGTTCAGGAATGAGCATTGTTTTGTCATCCCCTGGATAGAAGGAGTAACAATGGAAGGACTCCTCACTCAATCTAGCCCATCTCTCGATCAAACAATGTTAATTCACGATTTTTTAAAAGATGTTTTAGAAAAACTTCAATCTATCCATTCCAAAGAAATCGTCCATCGTGATCTTAATCCTAGAAATTTAATGTACAGGGAAGATAGCAAGACATTTGAAATTATTGATTTTGGTATGTCTTGCTTCAAATCTACCGATCCTTTATTAAGGGAATTAAATAAAATGGACGATGGTCATTCTACTACCCTTACTCAAGGACTTGGGAACTTCGGATATTCTGCTCCTGAAAACATTCCACGAAAATCCAGACCACATTATGCCAGTGATCTTTACTCTTTGGGAGCGATCGCGATTCGCTGGGCGACAGGAGTCAAACCAGAAGAGTTAACAGGAGAGAATAAACCAGAGCTATTACAGCAAGCCTGGAATGAGCGCAAAAGTCAAGCACCTGTATCCGGTGATTTGGCAGAGATCATTTCTCGAATGGTTGCACCTGATCTTACAGGACGATACAAAAATTGTGGAGAAGTTTTAGAAGACTTACGCAAAATTAATAAAAAACCAAAATGGCAGGGTAGTCTTCAGACTTGGATTTGAATTGTAAGTTATTCTTGTACTATAAAAGGAGATTCGTCGCTTTCAACAAGCTAAAACTCTCCTTACAAAAATAGCTTAATCAAAACGGTCTAACTTATCCAACAATTGTAAGCCTTCACTAACCTTGCCCCTGGCGGCAATAACCTGAAAACGGTTATCAATATCAAACTCCGTCAGGGCATCAGTAAACAACCTATTACCCATCAAAGGTACAAACTCCCTCAATAAACAACGGCAAATCAGTTCCCGACTTGGCCCCTTGCAGCCAATCAGCGCACTAATCAAAACACTTGTGTCAACAAAAAGACGATTACTCACAAAAACATGATAGCCTATACGAAATTACTATTGCCTTATACACAGCCTCTTGACTGGCAATGGCTTATTATGCTAGTTAAAAGGGAACGTAAAAGAGGAGTAACATCCGTGACGAAGATTTGGGCCGAGGTGAGCAAAATTTGGGTCGAGGAAGATGTCATAGGCTACTTTTTGACCATCCCTAGCCGCTTTCCTGCTGAACAACAGAGATATTGTCTCTTAGCGGCTGCGTTTTTTAATGAGTTTCGCCAAAGAAACCCTGTGAGCCTCTTCACTTCCCAAGATGTTCTACTCCAGGCTTATCGTAATATGCCTTCCTCTAGTCGAGGCGATTTTCGTAATTATATCGCCAGTGAGCTTTGTATCACAATCACGGCATTTAATGATGACGATGACCAAAGGGTTCTTGAATTAGCTCACAAGTTCGACACTTTTAAATCGTTAGAAACCTCTATTTTAAAAAATATTGTCTGTCTTCTTAAACAGGATTGCGATGCGGTTCTTACTAGCAATAGTGAATACAAAACTATTTACAGGAAATTTCTACCAGATGACAGCGTATCCATTTTTTCTTTAACAGATCTTAGATATGAATGGATTGAGCAATACTTGAGGGCAGACCCACCTAACTTAGCCCTAGCCAATCAAATGACGGCTGAAGTGATGCTGATTCCGCAATAGTTTGTGTCCGAGGTAAAATAAAGGAAAAGAGATGTGGAGGGCAAAGAGTAATGTCATCAAGAAAGGCCAGAGGAATAGCGGGAGATAAAACAATCTGTCTCCCCA
>JAYKJI010000356.1:0-6564 GCA_035285405.1 Snowella sp.
TTGACATAGGACTTTTGCTACTCAGAATTATTGCAATGAAATCAATTACAACTACTTTTTCATCGTGATTCCGTCCAATTCCATGTGGAGCATTTTCTTGATTACCCCCTGAACGGTTACGAAAAATTTGATCAGGAAAATGCCAATGAACTGCAACTGAAGTTAACGCTATAGTGGTCGGAGTCTGGCGGCGATCGATCAGGTTTGCACCTGGTCGTATTCTTGAGTCAATTTTTTGATAGGATGGCCCTAATCGGCGCAAAAAATGTACCATGTCAGACGGTCAAGCTTTATCTAAAACGGAAGTGATTGCTCAATTGCAAACTACCATTGGGCAGTTAGAAGGTATTATCCAAACCCTACAAACAGAATCGGCAGTCTTACCCGATCGCCTAGATCTGGATAATTTAGTGAGCACCACAACCCAGCTTCGTCAGACCCTATCGCCGATTCCGAGTTCAAATATTGATGTCAATACTGATGCCAGTACTGGTATCAGTATTGACTCAAGCCCTGATGATTTTGACTTTTTAGAGTCGGAAGACGAGGACGAAGAAATCATTGATGCCGTACAGCCGATTGATCGTCTATTGCCCAGCTTTAACCGTCTTCAGAGTTGGTGGGATCGGGTTTTAGTCCAAATTCGCCGATGGTTGCCCAAAAAGATTAATGAAAAGCTGACGGATTGGGGTTTAACGAGTCTTTTAACCGGTTTAGTGGTAATTGCCTTATTAGGTTCAGTGGTTTTGTTGGCCTCTCCTAGTGCAACGGTTGATAGTTCAACTACGGCAGAGATAAATGAGGCCGATAATCCCCCCGTACCCCAACCGTCTTTTCCTGAACTGATCGCCGCCCCTGAAAATTTAGAAGCACCGGCAGAACCCGAACCCATTGAACTCGCGCCACCGCCCCCACCGCCCCTCACCCCAGAGCAAAGTCTATTAGGGGCTATTCAACGAGAAGTGGATGATTTAACCCGCCGTTATCCCGATGGTCTAATTTTGGCGATCGCCCCCAACTTTGACCGCAATCATCTCACCCTGACCCTAGCGGATAGTTGGTATCGTTTAACGCCGAAACGTCAGGATACTTTGGCCGATGGCATTTTTAAGCGATCACAAAAATTAACTTTCCAAAAGCTTTCCCTCATTGCTGGGGATGGAACCCTATTAGCCCGTAGTCCGGTGGTGGGTCAGTCGATGATTATTGTGCAACGACAATTGCCTGAACCCGTAACGCCCTCTTTGTGATTACTGCCGATGAATTTGCCGAACACCATTACCCTATCGCGTCTGCTGGGTTTACCCTTCATTTTTGTCTTACTCCAGTTTCCTGATCCCCTTTATCATTGGTGGGCCGTAGGACTTTTTGGTCTAGCCGCCGGGACAGATTGGCTAGATGGTTATTTGGCCCGTCGCCTGAATCAAGTTACGGAAATGGGAAAATTTCTCGATCCTTTAGTTGATAAATTACTCGTACTAGGGCCACTGTTAATTTTGGTGCAATGGCAACAGATTCCTGCCTGGGCTGTTTTCTTAATCTTGGCTAGGGAATTGGGCATCGCCGGTTGGCGCATTAACCCTCAATTGAGCAGTAACGGCCAGATTCAAGGGGCGAATCTTTGGGGAAAAGTGAAAACAATCACCCAAATGGCCGCGATCGCTGTACTTTTGACTCCCCTACCAGGCCAGGTTGAGCAAGTGGGCTTAGGGCTATTTTGGCTATCCCTGATTTTAACCCTGATTTCGGGACTGGTTTATGTGATTCCGACTAAGGACGAGGCCATATGAAACTTTCTCTCCTGAACCGTTTCCAAGGTGCTTTGCAGGGGGCTTGTTTAACGGCCCAACCGGATACCCGACCGGCGATCGCGGCTCTGATTCCCCATCTCAGTTTTAGTAAATCTTTATCCCTCACCGATTGGCAAGACTGGACGACCCCTGAGCACATTGGGGTTGCCCTCATTCCCTTAATGCTTTTTTACCATGACTGTCCAGCCGCTTTCTATCAACAACTCCGGCTTTTACAGAGGAATCAATGGCTCAATCCCTCAGAAACAGAGGCGATCACCCTGATCTTTCAAATCATGAGCTTAATTTTACGGGAACGATTTGACCCTAGACAGGATTTAGGCAGTAATTTGGCCCGTCTGTCTGAGTTCTGGCAATTTGATTTTGACAACGGTGAAGCTTCTGGGTTAACGGCAATAGTCGCGAAAATAAGCACCGCGATCGCGGCTCACCTTTCTCTCCATCAGGTAAGACAATTATTTTCCCCCCCATCAGAACAGGAAGCCCTGGGTCTCGCTCTCTATTGTTGGCTAGATAGCCCCGATCACTTTAGCCTCAGTTGGCAACGAGCAAAGGTCACGCAAAATCCTAGGGCGATCATTTTGACCGGAACGTTGAGTGGGGTCTATAATGGAAGCATCGGAATGCCCGCAAACAAATCTCTAACCTTCGAGTCTCAACCCACAAAAACGCTCTTAGGCCAACTCAGCCAAGCTTTATACTATCGCTGGTCTGGAGGACAGTCGCCTGCTCTCAATCGTCCCCAGCCCGTCACGACGGCCCCTCTAGTAATGCAACGCCGTCCTAGTCTAAAATTAATTTCACAGTGTGAGTATCCATAAGTCGATTTCGTCTTGAAGGTGAGGAGTTTTGCGTTCGTTTAGTGCTTCTGTTACTTTTCTTGGCCCTTGGCAAGATGAAACCTTTTCCTGATTGGCATCATTCTCTACAAGACTATTGGCAAAAAACCCAGGCGTTTCGTCATCGTTTCAGTGAGCATCCCTGGGTTTCCCTGAATACCCCATTAGGGCGATCGCCCCAGCTAATTACCGGCCAAACTGAGCCGCAAACTTCCTGGAGGAAAAAATTGCACTGCTCCAAAATGGGAAAACAAATTCACCCTCCCATGATGTTTGGTATTGCGGTTATTTCCCTGACCAGTATTGTGGGCTATCGTTTTTATAATCAACCTCAACTTGCGGTGGGTAGCATCTCGCCTCTGACGATTGTGGCTCCTCGTGATGCCCAATTCCCGGACGAAAAAACCACTGAGGAAAAACGCAGGGCTGTGCGGACTGGGATTATACCTCGTTTAAAACGAGATATAGATCTGACCGAGGAACTTAAACAAAATCGTGGCCAGCTATTAGATCAGATTAACCAGTTGCGAAAAATTGGGGCCCCTTTTCCCTTTCTCAATCCCCAACTTATCCCCTTACTAGAGCAACAAAACCTGCGTAGTCGTCCGGAACCTGAATGGCAAAGTCTTCGAGAAAAACTTCTGACCCTGAGTCATTTATCCGATCTAGAAGCCAGGAAGAATCCTTTACACTCAAAACTGCCTAAAGGTCTGCAAACCCAAAGCGTTCAAACCCTCAAAGAGCTTATTCCTAGAATTGATGCGGCCCGCGATCGCTACCGACAGGTATTAAGTAAGTTATCCAAGGTTAATCTAGATCGTCTCTCCTCCGAGATCATTGTCACCGCTCTACAACTCAATGATCCAACCTGGCAAACAACTCAGCAGGTTATTATTCAAGTTTTTGATCGCATCCTTGTCCAGGGACTACCGCCTGGCATTTCTCCTACCCTACTCAGAGAAACTATCGATCTCCATTTACGCAATATCCTGCCTGCTCAGTCAGAACGAGTCGCCACAGAGGTTTTATTTGCCCTATTGGATAACCAATACAATTTAACGATTGATAAGGAAGAAACCAAACGTCAGGCAGAACAAGCGGTGTTGAGTGTAGAACCCTTGATGGTTACTACTCAAAAGGGAGCCGTGATTGTCAAAGCGGGGCAAACCATTGACCAATCGCAATTTGTGTTATTAGATGGCTTGGGTCTCAGTCAACGGGGCATTAATTGGGAGGGGCTAGGACTAACGGCTGTTCTAGTGAGCGGTTCGGTTATTATCTTTTTGCTTTTGGGACAAAGGATTCATCGCCCGTTACGCCGTCGCGATCATTTGCTGCTTTGTTTGCTCAGTGTGAGTGCGCCCTTAATGTCTCTATTGAATCCTCGTTATACGGATTTACCCGCCCTGGGCCTATTAGTTGGCAGTTTCTATGGCCCAACTTTTGCGGTTTCCCAGGTGATCCTTGTCGGGGGTCTGTCTGGTTTTGCGGTGGAAAATATCAATTGGGAGTATCTGTTGGCTGGCTTGGCGGGGGGAATTGTGGCCGGGTTGATCGCCAATAAACTGCGATCGCGGGATGATTTGGCCCTACTGGGTCTGGGAGTAGGGGTTGTCCAAGGGAGCGTTTACTTGCTCTCCTATTTCTTGCTTAGTACCAGTGTCCCTTCGCTGTGGTATGTCATTTTACCTGGAGCGATCATCTATGGTTTATTGGGAACGGCCTGGACAATTGTGGCGATCGGCATTTCTCCCTACCTAGAACGTTTATTTGATGTGGTTACACCTATTCGGTTAGTGGAACTGGCTAATCCCAACTGTCCGCTTTTGCAACGCTTGGCTAAGGAGGCCCCAGGCACGTTTCAGCATACGCTTTTTGTGGCTTGTCTGGCAGAATCGGCGGCGAGGGAATTGCGTTGTAATGTGGAGTTAGTGCGAACGGGAACTTTGTACCATGACATTGGCAAAATGCACGATCCCCTCGGCTTTATTGAAAATCAGATGGGGGGCGTGAACAAGCATGACCTCATTAATGATCCCTACGCCAGTAAGACCATTATCAAAAAGCACGTTAGTGAAGGGCTAGAAATGGGCCGGAAGTATGGTTTGCCCCAGGTGGTGCGCGACTTTATTCCCGAACATCAAGGGACTTTGTTGATTTCCTATTTTTATTATCAAGCCAAGGAAGCCGCCGAAAAAGCAGGACAGCCTCCCATTGCGGAAGCGGATTTTCGCTATGATGGCCCGATTCCCCAGTCACGGGAAACTGCAATTGTGATGTTAGCAGATAGTGCTGAAGCGGCCCTGCGATCGCTTAAGGAAGCTAATACTGACACTGCATTAGTGATGGTTCACCGCATTTTTAAGGCACGCTGGCGTGATCATCAACTCAAAGATAGTGGCTTGAAATATGAAGAACTGCCCCTGATTGCGGAGGTGTTTGTCCGCGTCTGGCAACAGTTTCATCATCAACGCATTGTTTATCCTAAAGCCGCCCTAGAACCGGCCCCGATGGAAACAACGGCGATCGCTGCGCCTGAAGTGAGCCAGGTTTAAGCTGGATATTTTTGGGCTTTTTAGTCTATGGAAGATCTTTTTCGATACAATCCCAGGTAACAGTTTGGAGCGATCGTCATGGATGTGAAAGCAGCAGTGGACTGGGAAGCAGGTCAACCTCTCAGTATCGAAACCGTTCAGCTAGAAGGGCCTCAAGCAGGGGAAGTTCTGGTCGAAATTAAAGCCACAGGGGTTTGTCATACTGATGCCTATACTCTGTCAGGAAAAGACCCAGAGGGTTTATTTCCGACTATTTTGGGCCATGAGGGGGCAGGTATTGTCGTAGAAGTGGGAGAGGGAGTCAAAAGCTTAAAGCCAGGCGATCATGTTATTCCGCTTTACATCCCTGAATGCCGAGAATGTGAATATTGCCTCAGTTTTAAAACCAATCTTTGCCAGGCGATTCGACTCACCCAGGGTCGAGGCTTAATGCCTGATGGAACCAGTCGTTTTTCCTATCAGGGCAAAAAACTGCACCACTATATGGGCACTTCTACCTTTGCCAACTACACCGTACTACCCGAAATCGCCCTAGCCAAAATTCGGGAAGATGCTCCCTTCGATAAAGTTTGTTATATCGGTTGTGGCGTAACGACCGGCATTGGAGCCGTAATCAATACTGCGAAAGTGGAGCCCGGTTCTACGGTCGTCGTTTTTGGTTTGGGAGGAATTGGACTCAATGTTATTCAAGGGGCCCAGTTAGTCGGAGCCAGAATGATTGTCGGAATTGATATTAATGCTAATCGACGTGAACTAGCAGAGAAGTTTGGCATGACTCATTTTGTCAATCCCCAGGAGATTGAGGGAGATTTAGTCGCCTATCTGGTGGAGTTAACCAAGGGGGGAGCCGACTATAGTTTTGAATGTGTTGGCAATGTCAAGCTCATGCGTCAGGCCTTGGAATGTTGCCATAAGGGTTGGGGCGTTTCTACTGTCATCGGTGTGGCGGGGGCGGGGGAAGAAATTGCCACTCGTCCTTTTCAATTGGTCACGGGACGGGTTTGGCAGGGATCGGCCTTTGGCGGTGCCAGGGGACGGACGGATGTGCCGAAAATTGTGGATTGGTATATGGAGGGAAAAATTAAGATTGATGAGTTAATTACCCAGGTATTACCGCTCAGTCAGATTAATGAAGCGTTTGAGTTAATGCACCAAGGTAAATCGATTCGCACGGTCATCACGTTTCCGGATTAATAAATGAGACAGCAACCCAATCTGCTCTCTATTTCTAGATAGGGCTTGCTGAAAAAAGCTGAAACCCTTACGGAGAAAAGATAGTAGCCAAATTAAGAACAGCTAGAATGCAGGAAAATAGGTTAAAATGGCTCAAAACCCTTGCATTAAGAGGAGAGAAGACAG
>JAYKJI010000357.1:0-3504 GCA_035285405.1 Snowella sp.
CATCAGAGATTGATCGAAAAGCTCGGTCTGACTTTCGAGATCAAAGGTGTAATTGGCGATCAGATCTTGTTTTTCCCCTTTAATACGGCTAAACAAATTATCTTGGATTTGTTCTTGAGTTCGGGCCACTTTCCAGATACGCACCTCTTCCATAATTCCAGCAAAGGGTTCTAAGGGAAGTCCTGTCTGTCGATAAATTCCTCCTAGAGCAAATTGCTGTTCTCCCCAATTATTTTGAGGTGTGAAAGATTCAGTTGGCACTGGCAGGCCATTTTGATAGAGGGTTAAACTTGACCCTTGGGGATCGGGATTTTTGACCCATTGGGCGGCAATGATCACCGCATGACTTTCACCTTTAGAGTCGGAGGCAATGTTGCCTTCATTTTCTTCTAAACGCCACCAAGCAATGAGTCCTTTTTCCTGACCATTAATCTTGTTTCCCAAGTTAGCGAGATCAACGACTGCATTCCAAAGACGAATTTCACTGATAATCCCTTGGAAGTAACTGGGCTGTGAGCCTTGATAGGTTTTGCCAATTTCTAATTTTTGAGAATTACGGTCTAGGTCAGCCCCTTTATAAGTCTCGTAACCCGCCGCTCGTTGGCTAATATAGAAGCGAATATCTGCCCATTGATTAACGATCACATTGGGGACTTCTGCACTACCTTGATTTTTAACTTCGGTTTGGTGTTGACGGGTGACAGCAATTTTATAAAACTGTCCGACTTGCAAGGCTTCACGGGATTTATAAACGTAGCTTTTTCCTTGCTTATCTTCAAAGGCAAAGGCAATTTTGCCATCGGTATCCAGATAGAGGGAATACGGCACATTTTGAGTGGTTCCGTCTGCCAGTTTCCCTTTGGTTAAAATACCTTGACGTTGATTTAGTGACCCGACTTGCAAGAAGACTTCAATGCTTAAATCTCGGTCTAAATCCAAGGTCGGATTATGATCACATTCCAAGAAACCATTCCCTTTAAATTGCAAGGCGTAGGATTGATTATAAACAGCGGCTAGGTGATGCCATTGGGCCATAGGAACTAATTCTTTAGATTTGAGAAACAGATTTCCGACTCCTACAAAACCGTAAATTTGTTTTTCTTTAATAGCGGAAGCTACAATGGAGGGTTGCCCAAAGATTTGTCCATGATAATCGTTGGGAGAATAATCTTTAGCGATCCCCCCCGTAAATTGCCAATAGCCCATTAAGCCTGGTTCATTGCCGTTTAGTCGGCGATTCATATTGTTTTGAATTTCAGCCTGAGAGCGTACTGAACTCCAAATCCGAAATTCATCCATTTTGCCTTTCAACAAACTATCACCCCGCCAGTTACTTTTGCCAAGGTAATTTTGATTACGAGTTAAAGTTCGAGGGAGATTAAATTGTTTCTGTCCAATGATCTGACTATTTTTATAAATAGTCGTATTTCCCGTTGAATCCATTGTTACGGACAGATGAATCCAGTTATCCTTTTCCAGAATATTATTGATAACTAAACTATTATCACGTCCAGCCACAAAAATACTCAAGTGTAGGTTATTAGTTTGACCTTGATTCGCTAAAAGAATATTGTCTGAGCCTGCACCATTACTAAAGTCAAAAATGCGACTCCAATTATTGAAATTATGATAATAAACCCAAGTTTCAATAGTGAACGTTTGAGAAATGTTTTCTGGCAAAGCGGGAAGTTGAATATAGTCATCTACTCCATCAAGTTCGATGGCTGAAAGGCAACTGCTCTCTTTTGATTGAATTCCCAGCGTATATTGGGACTCAGCCGAATGATGATGAATCACCCGTGCACTTTCTGCGAGTTGGGCGGAACGCACCCACGCTTCGAGGGTCAAATCACCTTTCACGTTGAATCGAGCCAGTTTACTAGAGTCTCCTAGCTTCACATAGTCATCTTGGCCATCAAAGGATAGGGCGCGACCAGGGGATTCGGCGACCCATTGACAGGAAAGCGTGGTATCGTCCCCTGTAATTGTTCCGTTCTGAACTTTACCGCTACTACTTCCAGGTTGGAAGATAAATTGTAAAGAGCCTCGGTCGAGGGAGTTGATCGTGCGATTGTTACTTGTCCAAGCTTCATAGTCGTAGGGAATAAGATAGACGGCAGCATCAGCAGGAATACCTAGACTAATTGGGGTGATCGCAATAGTTTTATCCGTAGTCTGGGTATCTCCACTGACGACCACTTTTCGGTTGCCGACGGAGAGGATCGATCCTGGGGCTAGGGATTGTTTGGGTCTTTGACTGAGGGTCAAACTGTTAACGGCTTCACCAGAGACCGATTGTTCGAGCTTGCCAATAAAGATTGGTTCACGTGCTCCCCCATTGAGAATATTGCAAAACTGCTCTACATCGCGGGGTAAATGTTGCCAGGTTTCTTCTAGCTTTGTTACTGAGTTGGTAATGCTTAGGGTACAGGTTTCAGGAGTATCGCTGTCGCTAATGGTAAAAGTGGCGCGATCGCACTCTGGTTCTGCGGAGCGAGCCGTAGCCACCAGTTTGCCCGTTTCTACTTCTAAGAGATGCTGGGCTTTGGTGGTGTTGGTGTCGTAATAGGTGACAAAAAATTGATCGTTGACTCCTCGGAAATACAAGGCCACATTACCCGTTGCCCCATTCACAAGCAAGGGAGTGTCTTGGGTATAGGCAAAGTTCAGCAATCCTCCCGCTACAGTCAGTCCACAAGGGTCTGTATGCAGCCAGGACATCGGTAAGGAAACTTCCCCCTGAACACCAGAGCGTGCCAATTCTAAGGCAGTTTCTTTGTTTTCCAGTTGAACTTTTTGCAGAGCGAGTTGACTTTCTTTTTCTTGCAGTCTTTCGCGATCACCGTAGAGTTTATTTAACTCGTTGATAGTGTTACTGAGTTCTGAGCGTTTGTTACCAATAGCATTTTCTACATCTGTAATAATCGAGGTAGGGCGATCAGTTTGAGCAAGGGTTAATTCACCTCGGAACAGTATCCCCACTAGATCCAGTCCAGATTGAACTAATGTGTCCACAATGAGGGTAGTCTTAGATCCATCATATCGGTAATTACTAAACTGCCAACTAGCCCTCATCGAGGCTGGCGAATAATCAAGCTGCAAAGATCCATCGTACTTCAACGCACGCGGAAAAACTCCCTTCCCATAGACATGGCGATCACCAGTTGTTAAATGATTAGAAGGGGAAAGACTCTTACTACCGCTATCAAAACCTTTACCAACTTTCCAATATTGGCCTGGACGATCACTCGCATTCTGATACGATAAATTTCCAGAGTCATTAGCTTCCAAGTAACCAGAGTTGCCACCGAAACAAATTCGACAAAAATAATTGAAAATATCTTGTTTTTTATTATTTAAGTCATTTTCTAATGGCTGAATTTCTGATTCCAACCGCGCTTTTTGGCTCTCTAAGGTCGCAATCCTGGGGGTTGAAGCCCTTAGTCCAGAAATCTCTGTTTCTAACTGGTTAATACTGGCTTTTAAGGTGGAAATTTCTTCCTG
>JAYKJI010000358.1:0-9646 GCA_035285405.1 Snowella sp.
TTCTCTCCTCTTAATGCAAGGGTTTTGAGCCATTTTAACCTATTTTCCTGCATTCTAGCTGTTCTTAATTTGGCTACTATCTTTTCTCCGTAAGGGTTTCAGCTTTTTTCAGCAAGCCCTATTTAGATACGCCAGTCATTAATCAAAATGCTGTTGCGTTAGCAGAGAAATATCAGATGAAATTAGTATTTGAAACAGCAAGAATGTACACGGAATCTTTTCCGGATTTGCCTCTTGATCGAATTTTTGGAGTGACCACTTTTGAGCTAGGTTAGATTCTTCGGGGGAAATTTTGCTATTCGTTATTAGCCTTGCGGCCAGAGATACAATAGGACAAATAAAATAATCCAGATGACATCAACGAAATGCCAAAATAACGACACGGCACCCACTCCTCCATGACCCCCCACATAATTATCTGGAATCAGCGATCGCCGATACATTAACAACAATAAAATAACGCCCGTGAAAACGTGTAAACCATGAAAGCCAGTCAAGAGATAAAAAGTCGCTCCTGCTGCTCCGTCACCCATTCCAAAGGGCATATTTTGCCATTCCATTGCTTGAAAAATCAGAAAAATAATTCCCATCAAAGCCGTTAATAACCATAATCGTCGAAATTGAATTAAGCGATGCCGTTTTAGGGCTTTTTCAGCCAAATAAATCACACCACTACTGGTAACTAAAATCACCGTATTCAGCGCGGCTCTAGGAATATCTAAACCAGAAACCCCAGGGGGAAACCAGAGCGGATTTTTCAAGCGTAAAATAGTATAGGTAACAAAAAAGCTGACAAAAACAACACTTTCTGACAAGAGAAAAATGGGAAAACCAAAAGATAAATTATCCTTTTCAATGGGTTCAAGGGAATTTGTCATAACTAAATCCAAGGTTAAAAATTCTCCCCATAGCCGTAGGGATCGGTGGTGACGATGGGAACAACTTCAAAATTTTCTACAGGGGGTGGTGAGGTCGTTTGCCATTCCAAGCCCGTCGCTTGCCAGGGATTTTCACCAACCTTTTTACCTAAGAAGAGGGACGTAATAATATTGGCAATAAAAGGTAACGTGGACATTCCTAATAAAAAGGCTCCCAAACTAGCAATCACATTCCAACTCGTGAATTGAGGATCATAGGAAGAGACACGCCGTAACATTCCTTGTAAACCGATGGGGTGCATGGGAAAAAAGTTTAAATTTGCACCGATAAAGGTTAAATAAAAGTGAATTTTACCCCAGTTTTCGTTATACATTCGCCCCGTCATTTTAGGAAACCAGAAGTAAATGCCGGCGTAAATAGCCATGGTAATAGTGCCGAACACAACATAATGGAAATGACCGACCACAAAATAGGTATTATTGACGTGTAGATCAAATGGGGCCGAAGCTAACATTACGCCGGTAATTCCGGCAAATAGGAACATCACGATCGCGCCTAAAACAAAAAGCATGGGGGTTTGTAATCGTAGCTTACCGCGCCAAACCGTTGCTGTCCAGGCAAGAACCTTAATGCCAGTGGGAATAGCAATTAACATCGTTGAGGCCATAAAAAACATCCGCATCCAACTGGGAACCGCACTAGTAAACATATGATGTACCCAAACAAAGGTTCCCTGACCGGCGATTAAAATTGAAGAAATAGAAACCGTTTTATAGCCAAAAAGGGGTTTTCTGGCAAAGGCGGGTACAATTTCTGAAATCACCCCAAAGGCAGGTAAGGCCATCACATAGACAGCCGGATGGGAATAAAACCAAAATAAATGTTGATAAATAATTGGATCACCCTGTTTAAATGGCGAGAAGAAATCCGTGCCAAAGGAAAGATCAAAGAGCAACATAATCGCGGCCCCGGTTAAGGCCGGTAAACAAAAAAGTTGCAGCAATTGAGCACTGAGAACCGTCCAGACATACACCGGCATCCGCAACCAAACCATCCCTGGCGATCGCATTTGGAAAATCGTCGTGACAAAGTTCACGCCCCCCATAATCGAAGACACCCCAGAAATCGCAACGGCCAATAACCAAACAAATTCCCCGTTAATGAAGTGACCAGAGGGATTTTGAATACTAACCGGCGGATAAGACCACCAACCGGCCTGGGCAGTACCACTGGGTAAAAAGAAACTCAGTAATAATAGGATTCCAGCCACAGGCATCAACCAAAAGGCGATCGCATTTAAAAGAGGGAAAGCCATGTCCTTCGCGCCGATCATCAAAGGAACCAGATAATTAGCAAGCCCCACATTGGCCGGAAAAATCCACAGAAAAATCATGATCGTGCCGTGCATGGTGAACAATCCGTTATAGAGACTGCGATCCACTACATCCAATTGCGGGGTTAAGAGTTCAGCCCGCACAATCATGGCCAATAGTCCCCCCACCAAAAAGAAAATAAAAGCCATGAAAAGATACTGAATACCAATCACCTTATGATCGGTACTAAAACCCCAATAGCCTTGACTACCAGGTGGGGATAATGGCTCATCGTTCAGACCAGCAATGGAGTTAGGGGTCATGCAGGATTTTCCTTAATTCTGGGCAAAGGTTAGCGTTATTATAGAACTCCTTTGGAGCTAGGAATTTGATCGGCTCGACGAGGATCGATTTCCCAGGCCATACGACTGGCCCTGGCAAAGGCTTTAAAGGTGGCTTCAATAATATGGTGGGAGTTCAAACCGTCTAATTGACGAATATGCAAGGTCATCTGACTGTGGTTGATCAGGGCCACAAAAAATTCCCGCACGAGCTGAGTATCGTAGATTCCTACCCGTTCAGTGGGAATGGTTAGCCCATAACTGAGATGAGGCCGGCCTGAAAAGTCTAAGGCCACCTGAATCAAAGCCTCGTCCAAGGGAGCAATAAAATGCCCAAAACGGACAATACCTTTGCGATCGCCGAGAGCCTGGGCAAGAGCTTGTCCTAAGGTAATGCCCACATCCTCATTGGTATGATGATCATCAATATCAATATCCCCCGTTGCTTTGACCGTTAGATCAATTAAGCCATGAGAGGCGATCTGATGCAGCATATGATCTAAAAAAGGGATGCCGGTGGCGGTGGAACATTGTCCTTGGCCATCTAAATTCACACTCACTAGCACATCTGTCTCTTTAGTAGTACGACCGACGGTGGCAATACGGTGGGGATAGGTTAAGGGTGAGGTGATTAGAGTGACAGTCATAAAAGTTGGCAAAAATTGGGTTTCTATTTTCTTTTAGCTTACCTGACGGGAAGCCCCACATTCTAATCTTTAGGAGCAGTGCGATCGCCTGATGCCACCTAAACTGCATTAGAACGCTCACCAATCTTTTTTCATACCACTCAAACAAAAAAATCCCCCAGAAACTTCTAGGGGGAAAAAGTGATCATTTATGATCAATGATTGGATTTTTAAAATTAGCTTAAACGCTTACAGCTTGCTTGGCAGTGGCGTTCAACTCACCTTTGGCATACTTAGCCGCATAATCATCTAACGTCATTTGTTTGATCTTGCTGGCATTACCGGCTGTCCAGAATTGTTGATACCGTTCCGCACAAACCTGTTTCATATATTTGATAGAAGGTTTGAGGAAATGACGGGGATCAAAGTTAGCAGGATCTTTAGCCGCTGCTTCACGGAATGCCGCCGTAATGGCTAAACGGTTGTCGGTGTCAATATTGACCTTACGCACACCGCTCTTAATCCCTTTTTGAATTTCTTCAACGGGTACACCATAGGTTTCAGGAATTTGACCACCGTATTGGTTGATCATATCGATCCATTCCTGGGGAACGGAAGAAGAACCATGCATTACCAGGTGAGTGTTGGGCAGTAATTTGTGAATTTCTTCGATGCGGCTGATGGCTAAGACATCACCTGTCGGTTTTTTAGTAAATTTGTAAGCACCATGACTAGTCCCGATCGCCACAGCCAGAGCATCTACCTGAGTACGAGTAACGAATTCTACCGCTTCTTCAGGGTCAGTTAAGAGTTGATCATGGGAAAGAGTTCCTTCAAAACCATGACCATCTTCTGCTTCACCAGCCCCCGTTTCCAAGGAACCTAAACAGCCCAATTCTCCTTCCACACTCGCGCCCACAGAGTGAGCCACTTTTACCACTTCTGCGGTCACGTTGACATTGTAGTCAAAGCTGGCAGGGGTTTTAGCATCGGCTTCTAGGGAACCGTCCATCATGACACTGGTAAAACCGTTACGAATGGCAGAGTAGCAAGTCGCAGGGCTATTACCATGATCCTGGTGCATGGCGATTGGTAAATGGGGATAGGTTTCAGCCGCCGCAATAATCAGGTGACGGAGGAAATTTTCACCGGCGTAGCTACGCGCACCACGAGAGGCTTGTAAAATCACAGGACTGTCGGTTTCATTCGCAGCCTGCATAATGGAGATAATTTGTTCTAGATTATTAACGTTAAATGCAGGAATACCATAATCGTTTTCGGCCGCGTGGTCTAACAACAGCCGCATAGGTACAAGTGCCATACAATGTCCTCCCAGTTTAGTGCGTAAATTTAAGGTAGCTAGTTAAAACATTAACTTTGTCTGATGGGTTCAATCTTAAGATAGTTTTAACATCTTGACAATTCTTAATGAAAAAGATTTTTGAGTGCTAACCAGGGGCATTGACCAGACTAAGCAACGGTTCTTTCTACAATCCAACGTTTTGGTCAAACCTCAAGTCCTGCTTGTCCTTCTTTTTTCTTGACCACCTCTAAACTCTCCGCTAAAGGTCTCTTTTTCTCAAGCCCTAAAGACCTTGCAGCACAAGATTGAACCTTTTTTCTGCTTGTAGCCTTACCCGTTCCCTGAGAATGTGATTTCGTCTCAGCCGAGTCCAGTCCTCTTCCCATCCTTATAAAATAGTCATCAACTGTCCGCTAGTTCGGAAAATTGGCTATCGGTCACATCCGTGTCGTATGATTGTCTTAACATGAGAAGTTATGGGTGAAAACTCTCAACATTTAAGCGATTTATCTCTTTGCCTTTCTTTGGACAACCTTTCAAACACGTTCCTAGATTCAAGTTTCTTATAAATATAATCATTATCGGTTTATGCAAATCCAGATTCAAGCGATCGGTAACGTTCAGGTCATTGAGATTATTGGGGATATTGATGCCAGTACTGCTCCCAAAATGACGGAAACGCTTTTGCCGTTAGTCGGGCAGGATAGTCGTCTCTTATTAGATATGACCAAAGTTCCCTATATGTCCAGTGCGGGACTACGAACGCTCTTATCTCTTGCTCGTCAAGCAAAGAACAAGAATGGTCAAGCGGTTCTGGTGGGATTATCTGAAGAGTTAACCGATACCATGTCAGTAACAGGTTTTTTAAGTTTATTCATCACCAAACCAACTAAGGCAGAAGGACTGGCCGTTTTAGCAAAGAAATAATATGGAACGTATTGATATTCATCCCACCCATTGCGACGGTGATTTTAAATTACGAATCGGTCGTCCTCAACTCTTTGGTGCCAGTTTAGTACCGGGAGGCGTTAATTTTTCTATTTTCTCCAGTTATGCCACTGCTTGTACCCTAGTCCTTTTTGAAAAACATAGTCTAGAACCCTTTGCAGAAATCCCCTTTCCTGAAGCCTTTCGGATTGGGAATGTTTATTCCATGACGGTTTTTGATCTGGATTACGAAAATCTAGAATATGGCTACCGTCTGGAAGGGCCACATAATATCAAAGAGGGCCATTGGTTTGATTCGACCAAGGTTCTGATGGATCCCTATGCCAAAGTCATTGGAGGACGAGATGTCTGGGGAATAACACCCAATTGGCAGGATCCCTATCAACATCGTGCTCGCATTGCCTTTGACGATTTTGACTGGGAAGACGATCGCCCCTTAGAAATGGCTCCAGAAGATCAAATTATTTATGAAATGCACGTTCGTAGTTTTACCCGTCATCCTTCCTCTGGGATTAAGGAAAGTCATCGGGGCACTTTTGCGGGTATTCGGGATAAGATTCCCTATTTAAAAGAATTAGGAATAAATGCGATCGAGTTAATGCCGGTCTATGAGTTTGATGAGTTTGAAAATTCGCGTCTGAGTCCCACTACGGGAGAATTGCTTGTTAACTACTGGGGATATAGTACGGTTGGCTTTTTCGCCCCCAAAGCCGGTTATGCGGCCACCGGTAAGTATGGAATGCAAGTTGATGAACTCAAAACCCTCATTAAAGAGTTGCACCGCAATGGTATTGAAGTCATTTTAGATGTGGTTTTTAACCACACTGCTGAAGGGAATGAACAGGGGCCAACCATTTCCTTTCGGGGCATTGACAATAAAACTTACTATATGTTGACTCCAGAGGGATATTATTTCAACTTTAGTGGCTGTGGTAATACGCTCAATTGCAATAATCCGATTGTGCGAAATGTGGTATTGGATTGCTTACGGTATTGGGCGGCTGAATACCATGTGGATGGCTTTCGTTTCGATTTGGCGGCGATTCTCGGACGAGATCCCTGGGGGTTTCCCCTCGCTAATCCACCCTTACTGGAAACTTTGGCTTTTGACCCGATTTTGGCTCGCTGTAAATTGATTGCAGAGGCTTGGGATGCGGGGGGACTTTATCAAGTGGGTTCTTTTCCCGCCTATGGACGCTGGGCTGAGTGGAACGGTAAATACCGCGACTGTATCCGTAAGTTTCTTAAAGGAGAAGCGGGTCAAGTGGGAGAAATGGCCCAACGTTTACAAGGTTCACCGGATTTGTATCGACCTTCAGGCCGTGCTCCTGCCACCTCGATTAATTTTATTACGGCCCATGATGGCTTTACCTTGGCTGATCTAGTCTCCTATAACTACAAACATAATGAGGCCAATGGAGAAAATAATAACGATGGCTCCAATGATAATGATAGTTGGAATTGTGGTTGGGAAGGGGATACGGAAGATCCTGGCATCAATGCCCTACGCCTACGACAAATGAAAAATGCGATCGCGATGCTTTTTGTCAGTCAAGGGGTTCCCATGTTGTTGATGGGAGATGAAGTGGCCCGTAGTCAACAGGGCAATAATAATACCTATTGCCACGATAACGAATTAAATTGGTTTAACTGGGAACTATTAAATGCTCCATTTAATGCCTCTCTGTTTACCTTTGTGAAAAACTGTATTGCCTTTCGTAAAGCCCACCCAGTGTTGCGAAATCAAACCCATTTCCAAAATCGAGATTATGTTGGTAGTGGCTATAGCGATATTACTTGGCATGGGACAAAAGCTTGGCAAGCGGATTGGTCGCCCACAAATCGAACTCTAGCCTTTATGCTCTGTGGGAATCATGCGAAAAGCGGTACTGTTCAGGATACTTTTATCTATGTGGCGATGAATATGTATTGGCAAGCCCTCTGGTTTGAACTCCCTCAATTACCAGTGGGTCTGAGTTGGCACATTTTTGCTAATACCAGTATGATGTCCCCAGAAGACAGCTATGAACCAGGGTCTGAACCCCGACTGGATAACCAATCAGCCTGTTTGCTGGGCGATCGCTCAGTCGTTATTTTGGTTGGTAAGTAGTAATATGTAAACCATTCATCTAGGAGGAATTAAGACAATGGCCTTTGATGCTAAGTTAGAAATCATTAATGGAGTGGCGAAAATTTCCCTGAGTGGGGAACTGGATGCTGCGACATCTCCTCTTTTGAAAGAAAAAGTTGAGGAAGCTGCTAAACAAAAGGTTCGTCGGTTAGTTTTATTAGCCCAAGACTTGAAATATATGGCTAGTGCTGGTCTTCGGGTTTTAATTTTTTCTAAACAAAAAATGGGAACCGATGTGGATATTTACGTCGTTGGGGCCCAGAAGCTTATCTTGGAAACGCTTGATAAAACAGGTTTTGCGAAAAGCGTCATCATTGTTAATGAATACCCCTAGTTATTCCAGCAAAAAAGGTGGGCTGAAATAACCCACCTCCTCAAATTTTAGGTAATGCTCAAACTCTCCTAAAGTCTAGGAAACTATTTGAGTTGGATGACTTTAGGCTGATCAAACAGGTGAACCGTATCCACAAAGCGAGCCGTTTTCGACTGGGTTGAGATAACTAAGCTCTGTGTCCGCGCTCCACCGTGAAAGAAACGCACACCTTCCATCAAAGTACCAGGGGTGATACCACAGGCGGCAAATAGAACCGTGTTACCACTAGCTAATTCATGGGTGTCATAAACGCGATCAGGATTAGTAATGCCCATTGAGCTTAAACGCTCTAGATTACCTTCCCGACTTTCCCCAATTAAGCCAGTTTTAACCACTTCTGGATCGTAAATTAATTGACCTTGGAAATGGCCCCCTAAACAACGCATCGCTGCTGCGGAAATAACCCCTTCAGGAGCCGCACCAATGCCCATGAGAGCGTGAATATTCGTTCCAGAGAAAGCACAGGAAATAGCCGCAGACACATCGCCATCACTAATGAGACGAACCCGCGCACCAGCATCCCGAATTTCTTGAATAAGTTCTTTGTGACGAGGACGATCCATGACGACCACCACCAATTCTTCCACATTCCGACCTAAGCAGTCTGAGAGAATTTTAAGGTTTTCGGTCGCTGATTTATTAATATCCACATGACCTTTAGCGGCTGGGGGAGCAGCTAATTTTTTCATATAAAAGTCTGGAGCAGCAAAGAGTCCCCCCTTTTCGGAAATAGCTAGTACGGCCATGGAACCATTTTGTCCATAGGCAACGAGGTTAGTTCCTTCGCAGGGGTCAACAGCAATGTCAATCTCCACTAATTCGTCAGGATTACAAAAAGTGTGAGCGTCTTCTTGGGTACAAATACCAACTTCTTCACCGATGTAGAGCATGGGAGCTTCATCCCGTTCGCCTTCACCGATAACGATGCGTCCGCGCATATGGATTTTATTCATCCGTTCTCGCATGGCATCTACGGCAACTTTATCCGCCGTATCTTTTTCGCCTTTGCCCATCCATTTAGAAGAGGCGATCGCCGCCTGTTCCACTACCTCAATGATCTCTAAGCCAAGCGTACTTTCCACGAGACAATCCTCCCAACTGCTGATTAGGTTTCCCTAGCCGATCTGTTTTTGT
Organism: Snowella sp.; assembly: GCA_035285405.1. Classification (GTDB taxonomy): domain Bacteria; phylum Cyanobacteriota; class Cyanobacteriia; order Cyanobacteriales; family Microcystaceae; genus Woronichinia. The sequence continues at coordinate 9,049 of JAYKJI010000358.1, forward strand.
TATCCGTCTAAGTTACCAGAAAAGGGGACAACCTTTGACCATAAACCCCACCTAATCAATAAGGACTAAGCAGGGTTAGCGACAGAAGGGGACTGGTTCAAGAGACTTTAAGGGGTACTATTTAAGGAGATGGTGTTCTGTGAGGATTTTTTCTACCCTAGCTTCATCAATGCGAGCCACCAGCTTTGTGGCTTCGTAGTAATCTCGGATTGTCTTGGCGAGGTAAAAATGGAGCTAACGGAAAAGAGAGTCGTTTCAGCGATCGCGTAGCGGCTGTGTGTGATCACCCCAATTATTAAGGATTGTAAGGTTCTCTTGGTGTGAGGCTTTCAGAGATATCTAATTGTGAATTTAAAATTGCTGCTCCCGAAGCAGGTTTACCCTCCCAATATAAGGAATAAAGTAAAGATAACTGCCCCATTTATGTTCCATTAAAGCTAGTTTTTGTCGAACTATTATCCTTGAAAAATGGTAAGCGTTCAGGGGGGTAGCACATTTACCAAAATATTTAAAACCCTTGTATAGCAAGGGATAGATGAGATTCATGCGATGGGATGATTTCGCTTAAGCGGTCTAAAAGGCGATCCACAACTTGACA
>JAYKJI010000359.1:0-5028 GCA_035285405.1 Snowella sp.
TTCTCTCCTCTTAATGCAAGGGTTTTGAGCCATTTTAACCTATTTTCCTGCATTCTAGCTGTTCTTAATTTGGCTACTATCTTTTCTCCGTAAGGGTTTCAGCTTTTTTCAGCAAGCCCTATTTAGAGTTGGCGATCAGGATTAATACGTTCAAGAAATGTTCGGTAAATGCCGTATCGTCCAACTGCTTTTTCTAGTTCAGTAATCAGGGAAATGCTATATAAATACCTTAATTTCAATAACAACTTTTCGTCCCGTTTTCTCTGCTGCCACAAGTTTTTCTGCACCGAGGTCTGCGTACAAACGTAAACCTTTAAACTCAATTACAAAGGGGTCGTCGGTAATTATCCAACCATCTTTTAAAAGGACATTTTTGACGGTATTGTGATAAAGATCATATCTTGGCATAGGAAAATTCTAGCAATTTTTTTGTAAATGGTAGGCGATCTTGGCCAACATTTATCGTAAAGTTTCCGCAAAATCCTTAACCTGATCTAATTTTTCCTCACTGAGTTCATCCAATATCCCCAAAAGTTGCGCCCGAATCCCGACCGTTTCCCTCGCTGGCTTTACAAAACTAATTTGCTGAGGATAGAGAGTCATTACCGCGATCGTTTCAACAAAAGCATTAGAATTATTTGAGTGACTAACCGTCAATTTCCCCAGTGAATTATATTCAACCCAATTTCCCAATAATTCTACTTCATAAGCTTCACCATTATTATAAATTTCGACAATAACACCGATAGTATTAATTGGCAAAATATTACCATCTCCAAGAGTAATTGCTTCGATAGTCTTAACCGTATCAAATAAATTAAAAGATTTCATTTTGTCTCTTCTGATGATTAGGTATTGCAGTAATAAAACGAGCAGTGCTAGTTTCAAACGGAACAAGCCAAATAGTTAGAATTGGTTGAGAACGGCCCAAGGGGGTATTGATTTGAATAATCGCAACTAGGCGATCGCCATAGGGATGAATACCTTGAGGTTTAAGTTTATCAATGGTAATTTCATCTAAAATAGCTTTGCGAATCTCCTCTGCTGATCGAAATCCCAAAATGTTTTGCCAGTAATTACGCTTATCACCTCCTTTTCCAGGTTCGGCAACACGAGAGAGTAAGTATTCTGCCTTAGCTAGTGGAAAATCTAATGATATTGGTGTAATCATTTTTTTTGACTTTGATTACCTAAAAAAGCCAAAGCATCTCGCCGATCAACAGACGGAAAATTATCTAAAAATTCTTCTAAACTAAAACCATTATCCAAATAATCGAGAAGTGTTTGAGTTGCAACTCTTTTATTACGAAAAACCAAAGTATCGCCCATCACATCAGGATCGGAATGAATTGGACTAGGAGTTAAAACCGTCATTTGTAGTCTCCGTTAATGGAAGAAACGAAATTATTTTCATTCTAGCAGAACAAATAAAACGCGATCGCCTAACAAAATACAGTAATAGAAGTATTAGTCTTAATTTGTATTACCTTAAAGAGGATTTACCGGATTAAGTCGGATAAAAGCAGCAATATTGACCTCATGGGGATTAATTTCTAATTTTAGTAAGCGGGCAATAATACCTTGATTTTCAAAACGGCCTAAATCTAAGCGATCGCTGACACTACCAATAACACTGTTGAGAATACGGCTAGAAATTTTACGATCATTCAAGCTGGCAATGGGATCAATTAATTCAAGAGATTTTCCCTGGTTTACCTTGATGCCAGTTTCCACTACAATCTTTAACTGATCAGAAGATTCAGAATCCTCACTTTTCTGTTGCAATTGGATTTGAGTTTGCAGACGATTATTCTCTAAGAAAGTAACTTTTATATTGACCAATTCCAATTTAGGAGCTTCTTCGGGTAAGACTTTATTTAATAAATCCTGTAACTTAGCCTTAATAGCTTCGTCCGCTAACGCAGTATTAATATCAGCCGGAGTCATTACTAAATGAATGGCCCCTTGCAAAGGTTTATGCAGAGAAGCCCGCAATTCCTGTAGATTGTTAATCTTCAAATTATCCAGGCTAATATCAATCGGATCGGTTTCCAGTTCCAAGGATTGAATCCGCACATGATCTAGTGGTTCAAGACCCCGACTCGCAATTCTAACGCGATTAACCTTACCTTTAATGATTTGAAAACTAGGAGCATTATCAACTCTTACAGATAATTCTTCGACACTTTTAACGCGATCGCGAATATTATGATCAATAACCTGATCAACGACTAAACCCACAGGAGAGATGACCGTTAACAAACTAGTAAGCGCAATTAAAAACCATTCCATATTATCTTAATATTAAGCTTGCTTTGCTGTTGTAATCCAATTTTGTAAAGTACTCACAACTTCAGCGATCGCCAAATTTTGAGATTCCTTAGTAGCCCGTTGTACGACTTCAACTTTCCCCTCTTTTAAGGATTTACCCGTAACAATACGGTAGGGAATACCCAATAAATCGGCATCTTTAAATTTCACGCCTGCCCGTTCATTGCGATCGTCTAACAAGACATCAATCCCCGCTTTTTGCAAATCTTGATAAAGACTTTCAGCCGCTTGGATTTGCCCTTCATCACTGATATTAGGAATGACAATAATCACCTCATAGGGCGCGATCGCCACTGGCCAAATAATGCCATCTTGATCGTAACTTTGCTCAACGGCGGATTGGGCTAAACGAGAAACACCAATACCATAACAACCCATGACAAAAGGCTTGTCTTCGCCCTGTTCATTGGTATAGGTTGCCCCCATTGCCTGGGAATATTTTGTACCTAGTTGAAAGATATGACCAACTTCAATGCCCCTGGCAGTTTGTAAGGTTTGACTGGGATCATGAAGGGCGCGATCGCCGACAGTCGCTTTACGAATATCAACAACTAATTTAGGCAAGGTGAATTCTTTACCCCAATTGGCACCGAGAACATGATAATGAGTTTCATTGGCTCCTGTGACAAAGTTCTTCAGTTCAGCCGCCGTTTGATCCACTAAACGCAAAAAAGCGGGATTTAGATCCGTAACTTGACCAATATAATCATCGGCTAAATCAGGAGCAATGTAGCCCAACGGTAAGGATTTGGTTGACCACTTCTGTTGAGCATTTTCATCGGGAACTTTGAGCGACAATAGAGTCTTACCTTGATAATGATTGGCAAGTTTGACTAACTCATTATTGAGCTTAACTTCATTGACATCCTGATCACCACGAATACTGACTAAAACTAAAACCGTTTTACCACTATCATAGACAGCTTCATAGAGAACATTTTTAACAATAACGGTGGGTGAGCAATCTAAGAAATTAGCTAAACTGTCAATCGTATTGGTATTAGGCGTTTCTCGCTTTTCAAAGGTTTTAAAAGGAGACGTTACCGCCTCTATGGGCAAAGAAACCGCTTTTTCTACATTGGCTGCGTATTTGCCATCTTCTGTATAAAGAACTTCATCTTCCCCAGCATCGGCTAAAACCATAAATTCCTGGGAACCAGAACCCCCGATCGCGCCCGAATCCGCATCTACGGCCCGAAAGGCCAAACCTGATCGCCGTAAAATATTGCGATAAGCCTGATCCATCGCGGCGTAGGTTGTCTTTAAACTTTCCTCGGAAGTATGAAAAGAATAGGCATCCTTCATAATAAATTCCCGACCCCGCATCAAGCCAAAACGAGGCCGAATTTCATCCCGAAACTTGGTTTGAATTTGATATAAATTAACAGGTAATTGCCGATAGGACTGAATCATTTCCTTGGCAACGGTGGTAATGACTTCCTCATGGGTGGGGCCGAGGCCTAATTCCCGTTCTTGGCGATCGGTGAGCGCAAACATAATGCCTTCAGCCTTGGTATAGGTATCCCAACGCCCTGACTCTTTCCACAGTTCCGAGGGTTGCAATTGGGGCAAAAGACATTCCTGGGCTCCGGTCGCATTCATTTCTTCGCGGACAATTTGGGAAACCTTTTGCAACACCCGCCACATCAAGGGCAAATAGGCATAGATACCGCTACCAATGCGGCGAATATAGCCAGCCCGTACCAACAACCTATGGCTGGGAATTTCAGCATCCGCCGGATCATCCCGAAGGGTCACCAAAAGCATCTGAGAGAGTCGCATAACCGATTTCCTTACCTTGAGCGAAATTTTATTATGGCATTTTTAGGGAACTGACAAAGTTTTAGCCCCTAAAATAAGGTGTAAATAAAGGGCGCGATCGCCGAACCGTGAGCAAAGACGAGTAAGGCTCCTAAAAGAACCAGGGTAATGATCAAGGGCAATAACCAGTACTTCTGACGTTCCTGAAGAAAACCCCAAATATCCTTAATTAATTCAATAAAACCTTCCATAAATTCTCCTTTTAGTTATTCATGATTATTCATCATTAACTATCAACTATTCACTATCAACTATTCCCATGTCGCTGTTGATGCCATTGCCAGGCGTGTTGAATAATCACTTCCAAGTCTGCATATTCAGGTTTCCAGCCTAGTTTATGTTTGGCTTTTTCACTACTCCCGACTAAGTTTGGCGCATCTCCTGCCCGCCTTGGACTTTCTTGCACTGGAAAATCTCGACCTGTCACTTTTTTAGCAGTTTCGATTACCTCTCGCACAGAAAAACCATTGCCATTACCGAGGTTGAAAATATCACTATCTCCTCCTGCCAGCAAATATTCCAAACCTAAAACATGGGCTGTGGCTAAATCACAAATATGAATATAATCTCGAATCGCTGTTCCATCCGGTGTGTCATAATCATTGCCAAAAATGGAAAGATGACTGCGTTTTTTCAGGGCAGTGAGCAATGCTAAGGGAATCAGATGGGTTTCTGGATCGTGATCTTCGCCCAACAGGCCGGTTGGTTCTGCGCCAGAGGCGTTAAAGTAGCGAAAAATGACTGATTTGAGTCCATAGGCTCGATCAAAGTCAGCTAGAATCTGCTCCACCATGCGTTTACTCGCGGCATAGGGACTGAGGGGATGGATGGGATGGGCCTCGGTCATGGGGATTTCCTGCGGTTCGCCATAGACGG
>JAYKJI010000360.1:0-2577 GCA_035285405.1 Snowella sp.
CAGCAAGAGATTACCCTCGCTATCCCACCACCGTAACCAGTAACCCGTTCGTTGACTGCGATTGCCTTGCCAAACACCGAGATCAAGATTGAGCGGCACGATTCGGTAGCGTTCTAATTCATCCGCTTTAACCATTTGATAACGCCCATCGGTCAGACGATAAACTTCCAGTCGTCCTCTTTCTGGCTCAAAGATGCAGTAATAGGGAACTTGCAAAATTCGTTCGTAAAAATACCATTTGCCGTAGGGATAATTAGGATTAACCGAATATTCACCCCCCTCGGTTTCCGATAGAAATTCCATCACGATTAGGGGCAAATCACCTTCTCGCTGGGGGGTATAACTACGGCGGCGCGATCGCTGGCTTTCCGTTCGAGGAATATAGACCCAATCGGGAGCCTTAATCACAAATTTGTCGTTGACCTGGGTACAAATGCCAAAATTAGTGGCCACAAAGCCTTGGGACGGCAACTGGTGGGCCAGATCTAAGCTTTCTCGTAGGGCTTCCGCTAACAGAGGTTGATCAATATTATCCACGGGGTCATCGGGTAAGGGGTAATCATCAGGGAGCAGTTCCCAGCGAATTTGCAGGGGGGAGCGAATAGGGGCGATCGTCATGGGATTAGCCAAGGGGTGAAGGCATTACTTAGATAAATGATAGAAGTTGTGCCGAAAAATTGTTCGTGAAATCCATAATTGGCAGGAAACCAGTTATGCTACAATTGCCTAGGTTTTTACCTCCAGGAGTTTCTCTTTTATCTTCGTCTGACATTTCCGTCCAACGCGCACCGCCCCGTTTTTGGTCTTCCGTTTCCCCATAAAATAACCGTTAAATTTATTTCACTTAAAAAGTCGCTATGAAATTATTAGATGCTAAAGGTCGTGTATTCGGCAAAATCAGTATTTTAGACCTAGGAGCAGCCCTGATCCTTTTCATGGTAATTGTCGGTATTTTTGTTCTCCCTGGAACATCGGGAAAAAGTATTGTCGCTCAAGTACAAACTAAACCGATTGAAGTGGATGCGATTGTGCGCGGACTGAATGTGTTGAAGCCTAAAAGTTTAATGCAGGAATTTAAGTCAGATAATAAAACCAATATCATTATCCGCAATCAACCTGCCGGACAGGTAGAAATTCTCAAGGTACAGGAATTACCCCGCAATTTGGCTGTCCCCCAACCCGATGGTTCTGTAAAGGCTCTCCCCGATCCCCGACCAGAAGTCAATTTTAGCCAGGATATGATTCTGACTTTGGGCGGTAATGCGGAAATGACTCCCACAGGGGTCGTTCTCGGTAATCAAAAAATCAAAATTGGAACGGTATTGGAGTTAGAAGGAAAAAGTTACGATTTTAATGCCAGTGTAATTGATATTCGCGTTAAATCCTAGGGATTTTGATCTTGCTAAACCCCCTCTAACTTGAAACCAATCGTTTTTTGATTGCTCAAAGTCGATCCCTCTAAATCCTCCTTTTTAAGCTACTGCATACATACATCTACCTGTCAACCTTGTTTTGCCCCCCCAGCCCCCCAAGATTGGGGGGAGATCGGTATCTTTCGTGGTTCAAAGTCCCCCAGTATTGGGGGATTTAGGGGGCTAAATAAGGTTAAACAGAAAACCAAAGACTTGTGTGTACAAGGTAGCCTTTTTAAGGGGTACTTGCTCTCAAATCTCTCTAAAAAAACTTCAGTTTTTAAACAATGTATGATGTGGTTGATTTCAGTCACGAGGGAGCTTTTGCACAAGCTGCCATTGTTCTAGCCAACGTTTTAATTCAATGTTATTACGCGGTATTTTTTGACTATTGAGCAGCGATCGCAGACTGAGATTAGATTGTTGTGTTTGATTTTCCCAAGCAGTTAATAGGGCTTCCTGAGGTAAAGCCTGATCTCCTAAGCCTAATTGCGTGCGCGCAGCGTGCCCTTGGCATCGCAGTTGTTTTTGTTCCGCTTGACTTAAATGGTTAACTACAAATTCCACGCTTTCCGCTTTTTCTAAAACACTGGCTAAAGCATTAATATAAACCTCACTATTATTAGGTCTGGCTGGTATAACAGGAATTGCTTGGCCAAAGCGTCGATTCCCTGACCAAAGGATAAAAATCAAGACAACTAAAGCTTGTAAAAACAGAATCAGTAACGGTGTTTTTAGAAAATAATGCCAAACCGTTTGGGCAACTTCCTCGCGAATAGTATCAGCATCTTTATAACCATGTAAATATTCATCCACCCAAATCGTTGTCTGGCCTTGGGAAACTAAATTGGCTAATAATTGAAAATTTTGGGGATAGTCCTGATAGGCATTGGCTGCGAGGTAGGGTGTTGTCACCCAAATGATTTCACCTTTGCCTAGGGCTTCTCGCCAAATAACGGCCCCAAAGCGATCGCCTAAGATAACAGAATCAACTGAATTTTTTCGTCGTCGTCCATCGATTCTAATCAGCCCTTCTGAACTAAGTAGGGCTTGCTGAAAAAAGCTGAAACCCTTACGGAGAAAAGATAGTAGCCAAATTAAGAACAGCTAGAATGCAGGAAAATAGGTTAAAATGGCTCAAAACCCTTGCATTAAGAGGAGAGAA
>JAYKJI010000361.1:0-10910 GCA_035285405.1 Snowella sp.
TTCTCTCCTCTTAATGCAAGGGTTTTGAGCCATTTTAACCTATTTTCCTGCATTCTAGCTGTTCTTAATTTGGCTACTATCTTTTCTCCGTAAGGGTTTCAGCTTTTTTCAGCAAGCCCTACTTAAAGTTTCAACTGTTGGCAAATAGGTAACTTTTGCTGTTCCTGGGGATGGCTTTGTAAATAATCTCCTAACCATTGACAGCCCGTTTTTAATAGTCTCTCCAGACGATTTAATTCTTTTTCCACCGGCCATTCTCGCAGAGTACCTTCTTGATTGAGGGTGACAATATTACGGCTATCGGACGTAAAACCGAGAAGCGCAATGGCCGTTTCCTTGCCTTTAAATTCTCCTCGCAAATTACCGGCCAAATCCCACAGTCGAATGGTTCCATCACTGGACGAGATCGCGATCCATTGTTCTTGGGGACTAAAACTAATTTTTTGAATTGGTAGAGGATCCGTTTTGAGCGTTTGCAAGCGAGTTCCTTGCCTTGTCCAGAGTTTAGCTGTTCCATCCCTAGAAGCTGTTAATAAATATTTGCCAGTAGGACTAAATTGCACTTGATAAATTAGATCCGTTGCTGCCTGAAAATGGGTTTCTAGCTGTCCTTGTAAAGTCCAGATCTTAACGATTCCCGTATCAGAGGCACTGGCTAACTGAGGAGCCTGGGGATTAAAACTTAAACTCCGTAGGAGATCGCTATCGGCCTTAATTGTGCGTAGTAATCGAGGCGGTTGTTGGTGATTTTGCCACTCCCATAACCAAATCTCTCCCTGACGATTAGAAATAGCTATCAGAGTATTGCTAGGATTCATTTGCAGATCATAAATTCTGCCCATTGCGGCCTGAAAATGACTGATTAATTTACCCTGACGATTCCAAATTTGAATGTGACCTCCCCCAGCATTACCCATTAGATATTGACCATCTGCACTAAAATTGAGTTGAGCTAAACCTAGACTGGAAAAATCCTGCACTTGGGCGGGAAAAGTACGCTGAAGTTGTCCTTGCAAATTAAATAGTTTCGGTGGTTCTTCTATGGTGGTAATGGCAATTTCTGATTGAACTGGATTAAAAGCAAAACCCGTTAACCTAGCTGTCGCTAATCTAGAACCTACGGTCGTTTTGGGGGTTAGATCCCAAAGTTTAACCGTTCCATCCTCAGAAGCCGTGGCTAGGGTTTTCCCATTGCCTGTCATTGCCACACTAAAAACCGCTTCCTGATGCCCTCGCAGAGTTGCTAATTCCAAGCCAGAACGACTCCAAATTTTAGTAGTACCATCACTACCAGCAGAAATTAATCTTTGGCCATCAGGACTAAACATAACACTTAAGACTGACTCTTGATTGCCTTTAAAAGTGGCTAATAACTGACCTTCTAAATTCCAAAGATAGCTATTACCATCATCACCAGCGACGACTAAGGTTTGACCATCGGGGCTAAAATTAACACTAAAAAAAGCGATATTCGGTAATCCAAAGCGTTTAAGTAAATGACCCTGTAAATCCCAAAGGCGAATAAAACCATCCCGTGAAACTGTGACAAGACGTTGACTATCGGGGCTAAATTTAACATCATCAACGGAACGCCCATGATTCCTTAACACGGCTAAGGTTTGACCCTCTCGATTCCAAAGACGAGCCGTTTTATCTCTAGAGGAAGAGGCTAGATAACGACCATCAGGACTAAACGTCACAGAATACACTGAACCTTGATGGCCCCGCAGGGTTTTAAGTTCCTTTCCGGCTAAATTCCAAAGTTTAATGGTTTCATCCTGAGAGGCAGTGGCTAGGGTTTGACCATCGGGGCTAAAACTAACGCGATAAACTGCACCTTGATGGCCAAGGAATGACTTTTGCAGTTTTCCGTTAAGATGCCAGAGACGGACAATTTTATCACCAGAAGCAGAGGCAAGGATTTGATTATTGGGGCTAAAGGCCACACTACTAACGGACTCTTGATGACCTTGGAGAATATTATGTTCCTGAATGTGATCTAGAATTTTTTGCAACGAAAGTAGAGGACTGGTGGCGGGATAATGGGACAAAACTTCATTAGAATTTACTAATTTTTTTAAATTCTGACCCGTTTGCATTGCCGATAATAATCCATTAATTTGTTCAAAGTTAAATTGACGTTCTGCACTTTCTCCAATGCGCTGTAATTCTGTACCAATTTGAGCTTTCTGTTGTTTTTGAGAAGCAAGGTTAGCTTGAAAAATGGCAATAACGGAACCGAGCAGAGAAAGGGTTAAAATGCCTACACCAAACTGGATCATGCGTTGAGCTTTTTGATTGGCTTTTTGCAGAATTAAATTGGTTTGTTCGGCTTCTGCTTGTTCTAAATTTTGACTTGCATTGAGAAATTTATAGTCTAGATTACTGAGATTTTTATTGGCTGACCAGCGTAGAGCGTCTTTAAGAGCTTGACCACGCAATAAACGGGATTGATCTTCATCGTTACTCGCTTGCCAAGCGAGAATGGCTTCGGAATAGGGACGAATTTTGGCTAATTCTCGATGCACCCAATCTAAACTAAAAACCGCCTGATAGATGCGATTATAAGGGACTAATTGGCCGTCATTTTTAACGACGATTCCTGATAGTCTTAATTCACTTTGTTCTGGGCTATCGTCGGCTTGAATAAAACCTTTTTCTAAGATCTGTTGATAAAGTCCTAATAATCGGCCCGTTTTTTGTTCGTTGCGAAGCAGGCGATCACGGATGGTTTTGAGGTGAACGGGTTCATCTTGGGATTCCCAATGGTGAATTAGTTGTTGATCAATCAAGGTTTCTACGGTAATGACTTCTTGCCCTTCGACAATGATTTCTCCTTTTTCACAGAGCAAGGCGCAGACTTTTTGGGTTAGAAAGGGTTGACCGCCTGTCCAATTTAAAATAACGTTTAATAATTTTTGGGGATTTTTGGCCAGATGGGCTAATCCCAAGGCTAACGGTTCTACCTCGGTTTCTGTAAATCCGGTTAAGGCGATCGCTTGACCAATATTAAAAGGAGTTTGGGTCTTATCTCGAATTAAATCCGAAGGAGTGGCTACGCCAAATAGGGCAAAACTCAGGCGGTTATAGGCCGCATTTTCAGACCGTTGATTATAGCAAAAACGAATTAGGGAAAAAAAGTCATCTAGAGAAAATTTTAAACTAAGAACCTTATCAATTTCATCAATAAAAATAAAAACCTGTTCTCCCTTCGCCTGGCTTAACACAATCTCTTCAATAAATTGGCTTAATTTCTGCACTGGCGATAAATGCGATCGCTCTCTTAGCCAGACTTTCAGATTAACCTTGCCAACAAAATTAAAACTTAAGAATAATTGGGTGATAATGCCGTTATACCATTGTTGTTGATCGATATCACTCCCCAAACTGGTAATATCAATGGAAGCACAGTCTTTACCCTCCGCTTGGAGTTGGTGCATAGCCCGAACCCGCAAACTAGATTTCCCCATCTGCCGACAGTTAAAGACATAACAAAATTTACCCGCCTGTAATGCGGCCAAAAGTTCATGATCAGCCTGACGGGCCACATAGGTGGGATGATTAAAAGCCAAACTACCGCCAACTTTATAAAGCCAGGTAGGATTGGTATTGAGCATTAAAAAACAATAATGAGAGTAGAGATAGTAAAAAACTATTCTGCGGCTTTTTTATCGATACTTTCGGACGGAGGAGGTAAGGTGGCTAAAAATGTTTTAATTTGGGGATTACTCAAAAAGGTCTTCGTTTCCTGAAGTAAGCGATCGCCCCAGAGATTTTCCTTCAAAAACTTAAGATCAGCATAGCGACTATCCAACTTTAAGGCAGTTTCTCCAGCTTTTAACCCGACTTCTTGTTTTCCCTGACTATAGAGGGCAACGGCTCTCGCTAATTGGGGTTCTGCCTGCTCTTTGTCAATGCTAATAGCCTGATCCCATTTTTTTAAGGCTCCTTCTAGATCTCCCTGCTCAAATTTAACTAACCCCATATTATTAATAGCTGGCCAAAAATTCTTATCGATAGAGACAGCTTTTTCGTAACTCAGAATGGCATCTCCATACTGACCCAGTTTGAGATAGGAATTGCCCAGATCAAAAAGGGCAGCAGTGGTTTCCGGTTTAATCTTCAGACCGGCCTGTAAAGCAGCGATCGCAGTTGTATAGTCTCCTTTCTGAAAATAGGCATTGCCCAGGGTAAATTTAATTCCGGCTTCCTCAGGGGCCATCGACTGGGCTTTTAATAAACTTTGAATGCCCAGATCCACTTTGTCCTGTTGTAAATAAAGAGTTCCCAGAATAAACCAGGTTTGAAAACGTTGGGGAGCTAATTGAACGGCTAACTTAGCCCTAGCCAGAGCCAGATCATACTGTTGGAAACGAACTAGCTGAATCACATCCTCTGTCAGTGACAATCCTTGTTGCTCGATTTGCTCAGTATTCAGATTAGGGTTATAGGGTAAAAGTGCTTGTCCCTGGCTCGGTGTTGCCCAAGTCCAGAATCCCATTCCCATCAATAGAAACAATAACCAATTACGTTTAGGCACTGTAGTATCTAATTTTATTTGTAGAGTATAGTTTGAGCAGATTGCCAGTTTAGATTCACCCGTTTTCGTCAAGGCTCTGTCACGAAAGGGTTTATTTTACCTAACTGCCGATTATTCTATCGTGGATTTACGGGTGTCGGTGTGGCCGTTGGCGGAGGACTGGTGTTCCCTGGCGGTAGGGTTTGGGTCGGAGGAGCCACTGGTTTATTAGCGGGTTTACGAACGTTAGGAATGGGCAGAAAGTAGATAGCAAAGCCGGCGATCGCCAAACTAAGAAGTCCAAACGCAGCCGGAACAGCCCGTTGAGCTAAAGGTTCATCCGGTTGACGATAACGGCGAGGAACTGGTTGTAATTTAACCGAAAAATCGGGCAGGGTTTGGCTATCCGCAATGAATTGATCCACCGCCTCCACCAAATCAAAAAGCTGTACCGTTGATAATTCGATAGAAACAGGAGCTTGATGCAGTTCGGGAGCAGGATACCAAATAAGACGGTGTAGGGAAGGATCTGCCAATGCAACTAATTCCAGGCGATCACCATCATTGCTCTCATTTTCTAGGGGATAGTGAACTCCACTCAGACATTCCTGGGCATAGCGATTAACCGTCTTAGCCAAACTTTCAAGGAAAGCCCGTCCCCCTTCTAAGCGTTGATTCACGCCCATAAATTGGCATTGAGCATTGACCAAAATAGTAAGCGGGGGTCTCAGATCCTGGGGATTACTGCCATCACTCAGCCCTTCTAAAATGAGAGTGCAATTGGGTAAACTATACTGACGACGAATATTCACGCAACTTCTCCATCAAACAAACTGACCCAAAATCGCTGTATTCCTGTTGTACCAGTAATAAAGAGTAATTGTTTCAGCAACGATAGGGCAAAATCATTTAAATCTTCTTCCGAGGCAAGATAAACAGAAACCTTAGCACGACGGGGATTCATACGACTCGTAAAATGAGAGCGAAATTGGTCTAGATATTCCGATAACAAGAAATGAGTCCCAACGGGTAGTCGTTTTTCCCGCATTTGCTGTTCTGCCAACAACAGTTGACGAATGGTCACGGTTAATTGCTTGGCCCGATAATTAGCAATAATAACTAAAGTCTTTGCCTGTACTAGGGTTAGGGAATGGCGATTATAGGAACGCCGCCAAGGATTGGTAGAACGTAACCGCCAGAGATCAAGGCGATTTCTGATAATAGCTTGTAATTCTAGTTGCTCAATCGTTTCCAACATCTGTTCAGAAGCCCCCAACTCCAAAGCCTCGATCGCCAGTAGTAGGAGATCAATTTGCTGTTGAATTTGGGCAGCACAACGTTGGCCTGAAACCGGAAAATCTGGCAACGTTTTTAAAATAACGGGGTGATTGTCAAGGGAAATAGAAGAATCGGACATTAGGGCTAGGGCTGAACTCATCCTGAAACCAGCTTCATTTAGGTGCAACCATTTTTAGCTGCCTATGGGATTATAGAGGATGAGGAGTAGAACCGACTTCCCATCTTATCATTTCTCGTCCCAACACGGTTTAAGAATTAGGATACAAAGTTTGCTATAACTAAGCCTGAACCACGCGATTAATCCTATCAATTACTAAGTATCATTTCATGGATCTGAAGTCATTAATACGAGATATTCCCGATTTTCCCAAACCTGGCATTATCTTTCGGGATATTACTACCCTACTCAGTGATGCGGCTGGACTCCGCTATACCCTCGATACCTTAACCCAAAAATGTCGTGAAGCGGATCTGATCCCTGACTATGTGGTCGGAATGGAATCTAGAGGATTTTTGTTTGGGGTTCCCCTCGCCTATCAATTAGGTGCTGGTTTTATTCCCGTTCGCAAACCAGGTAAACTTCCCGCCGCCGTTCATCAAGTGGAATACGATCTAGAGTATGGGACAGATATCTTAGAAATTCATCAAGATGCCCTCGAAGCCCACCATCGCGTTTTGATTGTGGATGATTTAATGGCCACGGGAGGAACCGCTAAGGCCACAGCCGATTTATTATCTCGCATTGGCTGTGAAGTATTGGGATTTGCTTTTATCATCGAACTCAAAGCCTTAGGAGGACGAGAAAAGTTGCCAGAGATCCCAATTATTACTCTCGTTGAATATTAAGCGATCGCGGATGACCCATTCCCCTACAGCAAAACTCAATCACTGGTTTAATCGATTACTGAGCGGCTTAACCAGTGAAACTTTTTTATATATTAGCAAGCGACTCTTACAAGGCCTATTAACTCTGCTATTAGCCTCCTTGCTTAGTTTTGTAATTATTCAATTGGCTCCGGGGAGTTATCTGGATACACTCCAGCAAAATCCGAAAATCTCTCCTGAAACCCTCAAAGAACTCAAGATTCAATTTGGTTTAGATCAGCCCTGGTATATTCAATATGGCCGCTGGTTATGGCAAGTTGTTAGTCGTTTTAATTTTGGACAAAGTTTTGTCTATAGTCGCTCTGTTTCTTCCCTGCTTTTAGAACGGGTTCCCGCCACCCTCTTATTGGCTATTTCTTCTATTATTATTACCTGGGCGATCGCCTTACCCCTCGGCATTATCAGTGCGGTTAAACAGAATACAGTCTTAGATCGAGTTTTACGAGTCGTGAGTTATTTTGGTCAGGGTTTCCCCAGTTTTATCACCGCTCTCGTGTTATTAATCCTAGCTCAAAATGTCTCTCCCCTTTTACCCGTCGGCAATATGACCAGTATTGATTATGCTGAATTTTCTCCCTTAAGAAAGGTGGGGGATATTTTATGGCATATGATTCTGCCCACTATTGCCCTGAGTATCACCAGTTTTGCCGGCTTGCAACGTCTAACCAGAGGACAACTTTTGGATGTCATGCGCCAGGATTATATTCAAACGGCACGAGCGAAGGGATTGCCAGAAAATAGAGTTATTTACGTTCATGCTCTACGTAATGCGATTAATCCCCTCATTACTTTATTAGGCTTCGAGTTTGCTAGTTTACTCAGTGGGGCCTTTATTGCGGAATTTTTCTTTAATTGGCCCGGTTTGGGACGATTAATTTTGCAAGCTGTCACTGCCCAAGATCTCTATTTAGTCATGGGTAGCTTGATGATGGGAGCCGCGATGTTAATTATTGGGAATTTGCTGGCTGATTTATTATTAAAGTTTGTTGATCCTCGCATTAAGTTAGCCGATCTGAAATAAGGGCTAATCTATCAATTCCCAGGATTTCAAATCTATAGATTGAGTACTATTAAGCAAGCTTTTGTCCTAGCCTCCTTAACGGGTATAACGATGCTTAACACCGAGGGGAAAATAGTTAGGATCACCAAGAGGCCAGAGACTAATCTGAGGAGATTGAGCTATGGCTGGAACATAATGAGCGAATTCACTATTGAGACGAATTAATTGCGTCTGGATAGAATGGGTAATTTT
This sequence comes from Snowella sp., assembly GCA_035285405.1. GTDB lineage: Bacteria > Cyanobacteriota > Cyanobacteriia > Cyanobacteriales > Microcystaceae > Woronichinia. The sequence continues at coordinate 7,956 of JAYKJI010000361.1, forward strand.
GGCAACTTTTTCGTTATCTGCCTTGATATTTGGTGCTAATTCTACCGCGATCGCCAAATGAGGATTATGGTCAGTATCTTCGAGAATTTCCATCACAAATTTCCCTGTCACCCAATCTTGAATATCGGTTTGTTCTAGCCCAACAGCAATATTTTCAGGATAGATATTAGCACCAAAATAGGATAGGGTAAACTGCGATCGCCCAAAAACATAGACAAAGGGTAACGGATAAATTCCGCGTTGATTTTGTAAGTGGGCAAGCGGATCAAAACCATGCTTACCTAAAAACGCCAACATTTCCATGTAAGGAATAATACCTCCATTATCGGCAATATGATAGCGAATTAAGGGAATACCATTATCTCCTGAAAATAAAAGAGTTCCATCTTCCACTTCAAAAAAACGATGGGTCGGATCGTATTGAACTAGGGTTGGTAAACGAGATTCTTCAAAGAGTTCACGGGCAATATCCGGTTGTTGTGCTAAAAAACGACGAATAGTAATACTTAAAGGTGTTTCATTTCCCAACACTCCCGCATCAGCGGTTCCATAAAGAGAGGCAAAATCATAAACAAAATTAGTTGAACCTAGTCGTTTTCCGACTAAACTCCGCCATTCTTCACTAAAAACTTCACCCGCAAAAACGCCTTTCACTCGGTAATTTTTCCAAGAGATATTTTCTATAATACCTGTATCAATAACATCTTTGATAAAGGGGGGATAACCCAATAAAACAACCTGCTCAAAATCGCTGCCGAGATCTTTAATCACTCGCAAAATCTCGGTTTTATGATTGCCAGGGGCGATAATAGTCAGGGGATAGCCCTTCGCAGCAAGATGACGACAACAATTGGTGGTAAAGAGTCCACCGACCCAAGTTCCCATGGGAAAACAAACAACGGCTAAGGTGCGTTGCTGATCGACTTGGAAACTATCGAGAAATATCTGTTCAAAACGGCTTGCGATTTGCAATTCATCCGTAATAAATCGGGGCCAGAATGTTGGTTTTCCAGTGGAGCCAGAGGAAACAGCTATTAAATCACAGGATTCTAAAACTCCATCCCAGCAACGGTCTTTTAGAGGATAGCGTTGTAGATAATTATTCTTGGTGATCAGAGGAAGAGTCTGAAAATCGTCAAAGCTTTGTATGGATTGAGGTTCGATTCCCTGCTCTTGTAAAAAAGCTTGATAGGCTGGCACTCGATCGACCATCGTTTGGAACAGGTTAATGGCGATCGCTTTGGCATCCGAAGTCACGGCGGATTGGAGTTTTGTCGCCAGAGGGATTTGAAAAAAGGACTGAAACGCTGCTAAGACACGTTGGGATTGGGAGATTGGGAGCATTATTTTGACATTAAAGACTAATGAACTTCTTCAGTAGTACTGGAGTCGCAAGTAACCTGGTTCCCGGCCACCACCCCATAGTTACTAATATAACTAGAAACGTTAGTGGAACTGCCACCCAAACCCGTCATATCCAAGGATCGACAGATAACTGTAGCAAAGGTGCGATTCGTGGTGTCATAGGAAACGCCTCCAATATAACTGTGGATAGCAAGTTCATGACGGTTAGAGACAGAGCGTGCCCTCGTCACACCTGGTTGGGGAAAAAGACTGGCATCATCGGTTTGATAATATTTTAATCCCGTGACCGGGACTTCCAGTTGACTGCCATTGCTGGCAAATAATCCTTTTTCACTAAAATAGCTTTGCTGGGCACGGTTCATTGCCCCTAATAGGGTTCGGGCTTCACTTTCTCTGGCTTTACCAACTTGATTAATCAAATTAGGAATAGCGATCGCGGCTAAAATGCCAATAATAATGACAACAATCAGTAATTCCAGGAGAGTAAACCCTCTAGAGGAAGCTCTGAGGATTAGGAGAGTAGGATGGTTGGGAGGATATTGCATCCGAGCCTCTCGAAAACAATTAAGCTAAGGGGTAAATCTCTCCTGCCAAGACAGTTTATAATGACTTGTCAATCAAGGCTTGAAGACATTGCTGCAAGGTTAAGGTTAAAGCTTCTGAACTAGATTTCATGGAAGTTGGTTCATAGTCAGATACAGCTAGGGGTTTACCGATTTCAATCTTAGCCCGACTTCCCCAGGTTGGACAAGGACGATCATACCGAAGATCAATGGGCAAAATTTGAATAGAACTATCAGGTTGCTGAGCCAAGACTTCTAGGGCAATACGTCCCACTCCTCGTTTCAAAGGATGCACCTTATAGTCTCGAAAAATACCGCCTTCAGGAAAAATGACTAACCATTCTCCTTCCTTAAGCAAGGCCACACTATGGGCCAGAATGGTGAACTCTGGATGTTTTAGATCAATGGGAAAGCCACCCAGATGTCTAATAAACCAACCTTGAATACCAGTCATCTCCGTTGCTGTCACCATAAAACGTAGATCACGACCACTGACCCCCCGACCAACCGCCAAAGAAACCAGCAGAGCATCCCAACGCGATCGGTGGGTAGGCGCAATAATTACCGGCCCTTGTTTCGGAATATTTTCCTGACCAGAGATTTCAATCTGGCGGAAATGAATCAGTAATAGTAACCGACAAACAGGGTAAACCAAAAACATCAACCAAGGGGAAATACGAAATTTCCCAATCTCGCTAGGCTCAAAAGTTGTCGCAGAAAGAAGCATAGGTCTGGTGTGAAAGCGAAAAATGATAACGATCAGGCGGAAAAACTCTGACTATTTATCTTTTAAGATTACTATTCCCTAAGATAGAGGAAAACTTGAACTTGACAGTTTGGTAGTTGTCCTTAGATGAAGTCATTGGCAAGCAGAAATTACAGCTCAAATGGTTATGCAAAAATCTGGTGGGGCGACAAGAGAGCTAGAAGACAGACATAGCAAGCAACTTAGCCCTTTTACCTCGAATGTAATCCTTCAACCGATGGCGGCTAATTTGCATTAGCTCTTGAATAATTTTTTCATACA
>JAYKJI010000362.1:0-10024 GCA_035285405.1 Snowella sp.
GAACCATGAGGGCAATGTTTATATTGTAATGATTCGTTTAATGCTCCGCCGCTTAACAGATAATCAACGAAAGAGGGAAAAAAATGCCAACAAGCCTGCTTAACATAAGTTTACGAACAGATTCTAAGAAATTTCTTGACAGCAGGTTTGCAAAATTATCCACCCCTACACCTTGAGTCTGTCTACTTTGGCTCGATAACTGGCCACAGTATTCTGTAATAACATCGCTACTGTCATCGGGCCAATTCCACCTGGCACGGGGGTAATATAACTCGCGATCACCGCTACTGCTTCAAAATCCACATCCCCAACAATTTTACCCTTACCATCAGGCTGCTCCACCCGATTAATGCCCACATCGACAACAATTGCTCCTGGTTTGACCATATCTACCGTGATCAAAGCCGGTTTGCCGATCGCGCCGACTAAAATATCCGCCTGACGGGTAAGTTCCGCTAAATTTTGGGTTCGGGAATGGGCGATCGTGACCGTTGCATTTTTTTCCAACAACATTAAAGCCAAGGGTTTACCCACCAGAATACTGCGACCCATCACCACCGCTCGTTTACCAGCAATCTCAATCTCATACTCTGCCAGTAACTCCATCACCCCCGCCGGTGTACAACTGCGTAGCCCTGGTTCCCCCCGCACCAATCGTCCTAAATTGACAGGATGCAAGCCATCGGCATCTTTATCTGGGTCAATGGTCAGTAACAACTTAACCGCATCTAAATGAGGCGGCAAAGGTAACTGCACCAAAATACCATCCACTAAAGGATCTTGATTTAACGCTTGAATAGCGGCCTCTAATTCTGCCTGAGTAATTGTCGCCGGAAAATGTTGACCAAAGGAACGCATCCCAATTTTTTCGCAGGCTTTTTCCTTATTGCGAACATAGACAGCACTGGCCGGATTATCCCCCACCATCAAAACCGCTAACCCTGGTGGACGACCTAAGCGTGGCAATAAACCCTGAATTTCAGCCTGTAGTGCTTGCTGACGTTTGTGGGCAAGGGCTTTACCATCTAAAATTTGACTCATGGCTACCTAGGACAGAGAAAGGGACACTAAAATTGAACAGCAAAAAACAGTCCCTTGAGAGACCCCAAGAATTATGACAAAATCTTCTAGATCTAATCGAGTGGACAGTCTATCGCTAAGATAGCTTAATTGAGGTGTATTTTTAACTGAATCATGACCGTTTTTCTCAATCAGCCTTGGCGCAGAATTAGCTTATCTTTATTGCTCAGTGGTTTAATGTTAAGTTGCAGCCCTTTAAACCCCTTTGGCCTAGCTTCCCAGGAATACGTTAGCATCAACACCTTAAGCCAATTGAGTAATCAACGGGTTGTCTATCTGAAAGGCATTGTGGTCAACCTCGCACCGTTTTTAGAAGGAGGAGCTTATCAACTGCAAGATGCCACTGGAGCAGTTTGGATCAAAACCGATAAACCCTTGCCCAAAAAAGGAACAGCCCTCACTGTCAAAGGAGAATTGGCCTATCAAGCCATTTTTGTCGGTCAGGATAAATTGGGTGAGTCCTATGTGTTGGAAATTGAACAGCAACCGGAAACCGCAAGTGTGATTCTGCCGCCAACGGCTACCCATCAGACTCACAATCCAGGCGTACAAGCTCAGATATCCAATCCTGGAACGGCTCCCTCTTCTAGCATTGAACTGGCCCCCAGTCCCGCCCCTGTTCCGTCTGCCAGTTCGCTCCCCAGTCCCGCCCCTTCTCCCAATCCTTCACCTGTCACGATTCCCGTTCCTACTCCTAGCCCTGGGGTTAAACCGTCACCGAAGTCTTCTCCCCAACTATCGGTTCAAAGTACTCCCAAACCCTCATCGAAGGTCAAATTTAATCCCGATGAACGTTTCCTGCCCCACAAAGAACTTAGCAAATAAATCCATTCCTGAAGTTGCTCTAGCAATTCTCTATCGGGAAGGAGAATTTTTATTACAGTTACGAGATAATATTCCGACCATCCTTTATCCAGGTTATTGGACTTTGTTTGGTGGCCATCTGGAGCCAAATGAAAGTCCTGAAATTGCTGTTAAACGGGAAATCTGGGAAGAAATTGCTTTCCAGTTAACTCAACCTCAATATTTTAGCTGTTATCAGGATGAGGTAGCGATTCGTCACGTTTTCTCTGCGCCTTTAACGGTTCCTCTCACGCAATTAAATTTACAGGAAGGTTGGGATTTTGCCTTAGTGCCGAAAGAAGCCATTATGGCCGGTCAGGTTTATTCTGCTCAGGCTCAACAAACTCGTCCCCTGGGGCCCACACATCAGAGAATTTTACTCGATTTTTTAGCCGCGACATGGCAGTCATAGAAGGGCAGACGATGAAATATTTTTTCTTAGACAAAACTTAACAAATCCTCTGCTAATTTCAGTTTAGTTTTGCTATGATTCAAGCAGACTAGTGTTTTTCCCTTGCCCCTTTTCTAGTCACGCTAATTTTTTATCGGTTCTCCCCCTCATCTATCCATGAGCCAGTCTATTAAATCCCCTTTTTCTTTTGCTCAAGTTTGTGTTCAAGCGACTTTGGTAGCCTTGAGTCTAGGAGCATTTCTGGCTCCCGCTTTGAGTACTACACCCAAAACAGAGCGTTCTGGTCAGCCCATTGTTAAACAACAAGCTCACCCCACCCATGATGTGGATGTCCTAGAGGATAGTCCGAAGGCGGTGGTGGATGAGGTCTGGCAAATTGTCAATAATGAATTTGTTGATAAGGGGTTTAATCATACAGATTGGTTGGCGAAACGTCAGGATTTACTCAGTCAACATTATGAGAATCGGCAACAGGCCTACAAGGCGATCGCCCAGGCATTGAAGGAGTTAGATGATCCCTATACCCGTTTTCTTGACCCTGATAATTTTGCCATGCTGACGAATCAAACGTCTGGAGAGATGTCTGGGGTCGGATTGCGCTTGGTGCTGGATAAACGCACTAGTGATTTAACAGTATTGGAACCGATCAAAAATTCGCCGGCCATGAAGGCGGGCATTCAACCAGGCGATCGCATTGTGCGGATTAATGGTAAGCCCGCAGCCCTGATGAATCTGGAGCAGGCCAGTCAGGAAATTCAAGGGGAAGTGGGCACGGAGGTGAATCTCCAAATTGCGCGTCAGGGAAAAGGTGTCTTTAATGTTGTCCTCAAACGGGCCCAAATTGAATTAGATTCGGTCAGTTATACCGTTAATCAGGAAGGCTCTTTACGGGTTGGCTATATTCGCCTAGATGAGTTCAGTTCCCATTCGGCAGAACAGATGAAGTTGGCCATTGAAGACCTCAACAAAAAGAAAATTTCAGGCTATGTGCTTGATCTGCGAGGCAATCCAGGGGGACTGCTGTTTGCGAGTGTGGATATTGCCCGGATGTGGCTCAAAAAAGGTGAGATTGTTAGCACTATTGATCGCAAGGGCGGCGATCGCCATTTTTCGGCCAATGGCACAGAGATCACCAATTTGCCCCTAGTGATTTTAGTGAATCAGGGATCGGCCAGTGCCAGCGAAATTTTGACAGGGGCCCTCAAGGAAAATGGACGAGCCACCATTGTCGGCACTACTACCTACGGCAAGGGATTAGTCCAATCGGTTCATTCTTTATCCGATGGCTCTGGGTTAGCGGTAACGATCGCCCGTTATTATCCTCCCAGTGGCACTGATATCAATCACAAAGGTATTAGTCCCGATGTCTATCTGGATTTATCAGTGGATGAGCAGTTACGCCTCCGCAATGATCCAACTTTGATAGGAACCAACGCCGATCCCCAATATATTAAGGCGATCGCGGTACTACAACACTACAGTTCTAGTCTTGGCCAACCGATGACGAGTCCGAAACCCGTCGGTGCCTTACCAGAATGATGTTAGGGGTTACGGATTAATCCTCAATGAAAGTCCCCACCAATTCTAGTAACTTATTGGGTTGAAAGGGTTTGGTTAGATAATTATTTGCTCCCAAACCCATCGCCCGTTGACGGTGTAACTCATTTTCCCGCGAAGTTAACACGACCACTGGTAAGGATTTCCAAACGGCATGATGCCGAATCAGTTGCAACAGGGAGAAACCATCCATATTCGGCATTTCCAGATCGCAGATGGCCAGATCAATGCCCTCATTTTGTCGGTTTAATAATTCCCAGGCTTCTTTGCCGTCTCGACATTGGATAATTTCATAACCAGAGCGGGTCAGAATACGTTGCAGTGTTCGCCGTACCGTAATCGAATCGTCAATAACCAAAATCGAACGTTGATGATTGCGGGAAGCCGGGCCGAGATGAAGGGGGCTGCGAGTCTCATGACTGCGTTGCTGTTGCCAGATACTATCAAAGTTTTCGGGAATTAGGATAGGGACGACTTCCCCTGTTCCTAGGACAGCACAACCCGTTAGGAAGCTAGGTAAGGGAGTAATGGGATCTAGGGCTTTGACAACCAGAGGACGTTCATCGATCACTTCCTCAATGGCAATAATGACGTTCTGACCATTAACAACCACCATTAAACCCACATTATTGGGTTTGACTTGCTTGCTTTCTAGACGATGTAATGGTGAATAGCTTAAAAGTTCATGAAGGGAACGGACGGATAGACGTTGATTTTCCCATTCAATGAAGCCATCCGTTAGGGGAAAGTCTGCCAGGGGCAACATCCGCAAGACACTTTGAGAGGGCAGGGCCAGCACTTTTTGCTGCGATCGCACTAGAAGAACGGGCAAAATATTGAGGGTTAAAGGGATACGAATGATAAAGCGGCTACCTTTCCCTTCCTGGGTTTCCAAACGGATTGTTCCACGCAAACTTTCCACCAGATGCTTAACGATGTCTAAGCCTAAGCCTCGACCAGATAATTCACTGACATTGGTGGCGGTAGAAAAACCCGGTGAGAAGAGACAATCTAGCAGCTTTTCTCGACTATTCTCTACCGTATCCTTCTCTGAAATTAAACCTAGGGCGATCGCTCGTTGACGGATTTTAGCGAGATTAACCCCTCGACCATCATCGGTAATGGTGAGCATCACTTGATTACTGGCGATCGAAGCGGCTAGGGTAATAGTTCCCTCTTTATTCTTACCTAACGCTTGCCGTTCCTTCGGAAATTCTAAACCATGATCAAAAGCATTACGGATCAAATGAGTTAGAGGAGTCCGCAATTGTTCTAGAATGACCAATTCGACCAGAATACTCTCACCTACAATTTCCAAACGGACAGACTTTTGGTGACGCTGGCTAAGTTTTTCAAGGGGTTGGATAAAGGATTTTGCTAAAGCTCCAAAGGGAACGAGACGAGATTGGGTTAAATCCTCATCTAAACTATCTAGAGATTGACGGACATGAATCAGGGTTTCCTGAAGATCCCGCTCTACGAGATCAATATCCTCTTGGATTTCTTGTACCTGCACCATCAATTCTTGAAAGCGTTGCAAGATAGTATGAACGCTAGTATAACTATCGAATTCTAGGGCATCAAATTCCGCTAGTTCACTCAACCCATGGGGTTTAGGACTATTGCTGTTATTGGTCTGCTCTGAAAAGGTTAATTCATCGTACAAGGATTCCACTTGCTCTCGCATGGGAACCAACTGTTGACTGCGTTGTTTAAGATTACGACTAGCCTGACGAAGCTGTTTATCGTAGATCAAAAGACGCTCATGGTTAATGAGTAACTCACTGACAGTATTACTCATGCGCGTCACTCGTTCCAGGGGAATGCGTAAATTCTGGCGTGCGGTTGCGGGTTCTGTGGGTCTGGGAAAAGGAGAGGGAGTCGCGGCAATCTCCGAGGGAGGGGAGACAGGTTTGGAGAGGACGGGAATAACGGTTGACGGCACTGCGGTGGGACTCTCGGCTATGGTCGGTATCTCCCCCTCTGGCTCTGGCAACTTCTCAGGACTGGGCAAAAGATTTTGAAACTCCTCTGAGAGAATCGGTTCTTGACCCGCTAGGAATTGGGAACGTAATCGACGCAGTTCGGCGATCGTCAAAGGGGTTAATTCTGCTAAGGATAAAATGCCTTGGGATTGTACCTGATGGCTATGGGTAATAACTTGCTCTAACCAGGGACAACTCAAGGCCTGACCTAGTAACGTACATTCCTCCGCCAACACCTTAAACCGTTCTACCAACAAATTGGGATTAGCACTGGGGACTAAAACCTGTTCAACTTTCTCTAAACAGGCTTCCAATTCAAGGCTTAATGCCGTTTTAATAAAATCACTGACTTCCCCTACATTCATGACCTCTTCTTCTTGGGAAGTGCAGGTCGTCAAAAATTCGGCTAGGGCGACAGCGATTTCGGGGGGTGGGCCATCTCCAGGATCGCTCTGTCCCGTCATGGCTAAATCAATAAGATTCTGTACCTCTTCGGTGGCTAAACTTAATAGTCCTAAAGCCGTGGCGGTATCCGACCCTTGCCCCTTTTCCAAGGTATCAAAAAGATCCTCCATGCTATGACAAAGCTGCTGCAACGTTGGCAAGGCCGCCATTCCGGCCCCCCCTTTCAAAGAATGGGCCGCCCGACCTAAATCTTTATAAATGGGCTTAAGTGTTGCTGCACTGGCATTTAATAAAGCTCCTTCTAATTGCTGAAGCCCCGTTGTCAGTAAACTTAAACATTCCGGTGCATCCTCATCTAAAAAGGCCTGTCGAGCTTCCTGGGTGATGGCTTCTAAGGTTGCGGCATCTAGCATTTTGGGTTTAGGGTTTAAAGGTCAGGGTGTAGAGAGCAGAAAGTTAATTTATCCCCCTTATTCCACCTTAAAACGGGAGGCAGAATTCTGTAATTCTAGGGCGATATTAACGAGGTCTTGCAGAGATTCAGATACGGATTGAGAGCGATTAGAAGAATCTTTAGAGACCTTGGCAATCTTCTGCATGGTTTCAGTGACCGTTTTTGATGTTAAGCGTTGGCTTTCAGTATTACTAGAAATTAATGCCAGGAGAGAGTCGATTTCTTGGCTAATTTGCGTCAGATTTTGTAGGGTTTCTTTAGTGTTTTGAACCAGTTGAGTCCCCGTGACGACCTCTGAGGTACTTTCTTCCATCATCTTGGTCATTTCAGCCGTCTCTTCTTGAATCCGCAGAATAACCTGTTCAATTTCCTGGGCCGACACTGTCACCATTTCTGCTAATCGTCGTACTTCATCAGCTACGATCCGAAAACCTTGACCATTTTCACCGGCCCTGGCTGCCTCAATGGAAGCGTTAAAGGCCAGTAAATTAGTTTTTTCCGAAATGCCAGCGATGATGTTAACAATTTTGGAGATTTCCTGGGAAGATTCTGCCAAGCGTTTTGATTTTTTGGAAATTTCGGCAACCCGACCGCGAATTTTATAGATACTGTTTACCGTTTGATCCATTGTTTCCTGCCCCTGTTGAGCCGCTTCGTTACCCTGTCTGGCGATCGCGGCGGCGTTCTGAGCCGTATCGGAAACTGATTCAATGGACTGAGCCATTTCTGCTACGGATTGGGTGGCCGATTCAATGGCTTTGGCTTGGGCAATCGCTTTATAGGAAAGGGCGATAACTGATTTACTGTTCCGTTGTGCTCGCTTATTTACCTGACCCGCAGATCGGGATACCTCTTCCACTAGATGACGTAGGCCGGCAATCGTGGCGTTAAAAGCATCGGCAATAGAACCCACTGCTCCCGTTTCCACCTGGGATTTAACGGTTAAATCCCCTTTAGAAGCTTCTTCAATATCCAGAAGTAGCCGAATGACCCCCTGCTGAAGTTCTTCTTTTTGTTGCCGTTGGGATTCTGCCTCTTGCTGACGTTGTCGAGCGGTTTCTTGAATCGATTGGGTATAGGTTTCAACCCGATCGGCCATGTCATTAAAAGCAGAGGCCAACTGTCCGACTTCATCTTCCGATTGAATATTGGCACGAATGCCTACTTCTCCAGACCCTAAACGTTGAGCAATGACCTGAAGCTGTTTTAAGGGTTTGGTTAAGGCGCGGCTCAAAACCAAGGCCACTAAAGCTGAAAAGATTAAGGTTAAGGCCCCTACTCCCAATTGCAATAGAAAGGTTTCTTTTAAGAGCGTGTCTAAATTGGTCTCTGGTGTTCCTCTGACCAGAAATGCGATCGGTTTGCCATCCGCATCGGGAATTGCCTTGACCGCGACGGTCATATATTGATTATGAATTTTGAGCCGTCCAGTGATATTGTTACCGATGCCTTTTTGAGCCTGCTTGACCAGGGAGAGATCGGGTAGAGGAATATTTTTGAATAATTGAGGTGAATCATTGGCTTTATGGGCTGGCTCACTGAGCATTGAGGTTGCCAGGGCTAGTTGACCATTGGGACGAGCAAAATAGACAGCACTATATCCACCATCAAAAGCCTCAATCGTTCCCTTAACAATGGGATCTTTACCATTAACAATGTCTCCTGAAACCAGAACAGCCAGCATTTGCCGCGTATCGGGATCACGCACGGGGGTAATGGTGTAGCGAATCAGGTTATTTTGCTTGGTAAATTCTGGCAGCATAGGTGGCGATTCCTTTTCCACCTCTTTTGCATCGACGATAGTACTGGCCTTTAGCTGCCGACTAAATGGATTTTTGAAGACTGAACTAACCAGATTATCGGGATCAAAAGTTTGTCCCTGACGATCCGTATTGGCATTAACAATAATCTTTTTATCTGGCCCAACCAGGGTGGCGTATTCAATCACCCGCGAGGTTACTTCATTCTTCAGAATGGTCTTGATTTGTTTCTGAAGATAGTCTGGAACCGGTTTGCCCTGACTGTAGAGTTGAGCCGCCGCAATAATCGCGGGGTTATCGGATTGGCCGCGAAAACCGAAACCCATTTGGTTAATTTTAATGGCATAGTTGCCCTGGGTAACGGCTAATTCTGCCCCAGCCTGACTCCGTAATTGAGTTCGTCCTGCTAATAGCGCGATCGCCATCCCCGCACCCACAACGGCAACAACGGAAATAGTACTACAACTTAAAAAGGCAACAAATTGTTTCGAGGCGATCGGTAAATTTTTGATACTTTGAACTAAGTTAAGCGGCGTTGATTGTTGCCCCTTCGCGATCATCTCATCGTATTGGCTTTCTAGGGCAGCTAACTCTTCTTCTGACCCCGAATCAATGCGACCCTGACGATAGGAACGTCGAACTTGTTTTTCTTCGGCGAGTCGATCTAATTTGATTTGAAGATCGGCTAGGGCCTTATCGGCTGTGCCACTAAAGACACCTTCATCATCCAGAGCTTTGATTTGCTGATAGAGAAGCACTGCATCGGATAAAAAGCCAGCCTGCTCTAGAGCATTGGCCAAGGTGATTTTAGCTACCAAGTCTGTAGGATTTTCTGCCGCGGCCGTTTGCAACGCGAGAATTTCGTCAGGATAAAATCGTTCTACTTCTGTGTTGGGTGCCGTGAACACGACATCCGTTTCATTGGCTTGAAAGGGATGGGCTTTATTCCCCACATTGCCCTGACGATAAGAGCGTCTAGGACTGGCTGAGGGTGCTTCTCCCAATTTGGCATTAATGCCCGCGATCGCCTTCTCTGCCGTTGCAGTAAAAATCTGATCGGTATCTAAGGATTGAATCGCTTGATACTGTAGAGCCGCTTCGGATAAAAAACCAGCCTCTTCTAAAGCACTAGCCAGAGTAATTCTAGCCACCAAATCTTCAGGATTTTGGGTCACATTGGCTTGTAATTCCAAGATTTCTGCTGGAAAAGCCTGTTCAGACGGAAGAGAGTGAATCGCAGTCATAGTTATGCTAAGGGAGCTTAAGTTAAGGGGACGAAGGATGATGGCTTGAGAGTATTTCCCTGCAATGCTTGAAATACCGCATCAACATTTAAGATCGGGATGGGTTTGGCTTCTGTTTCTACCATGGCTTGACCGATGAAACAAGGATGATGATGAGAAGACCTGTTGGGAAATAAAAGAGAAACAGAAAGTTTGCACAGTAAGGATTTCATCATCTCTTACCAATTAGGCAGCATTCAAATAGAAGTTCCATAAACCAGTAGAATTCAACATCAAGCGGTCAT
>JAYKJI010000363.1:0-4214 GCA_035285405.1 Snowella sp.
TTATTAAGTGTAAAGCTTATACTGCTGTTAATGGGTATTTCAACACTCCCAAATATTGATATAAAATCAGGCAAAGTAAAAGGGACTAATTCATCTTGTGGGGTTTTTTCTTGTTTATAAGACCATGATAAATTACTAATATTAAGTGCTTCTTCAGTAGAACTATTGAATAGAGTTAGCTCAACTGAAGGAGAGTGCCTTTCAGATACGTCAAATCCAACTAATACAGGGTTTCCACCTAATGACGGGCCCAAAGTAATCCTCATACCATCATTGGTATAATAAGGATCAACGGGTTTTAAACGATTTTTTGTTTTAAGATTATACTCCACACTTAAAACCAACGTTTGCCCTGCAAGTCCGGTAGTATTGCAATTAGCGAGATAAAGCGTGTCTCTTCCATTAGGGAAATTCGGAGGAGGAGGAGGAGGATTAATAACAGGGCCTGGACATCTTGCAGGAAGATTGATAATTCCTCCTAGAGTAGGATCTGAGTCTATAATAGGTACGCTCAATATTTCAGTATCAGTTTTTATCTGCACATGAAAATCATTCCAAATGACTCCGGCTGGAGGAGCAGTCCACTTCCAAGTTTGTCTTGCAGTGAAAGCATCCGCAGAATTAGAAAGTATTAGTGAAGTCAAAGAAAATCCTATTGCCAAAGAAAGTGATTGAGGCGTAAGTCTATGCTTGAGCATAAGTTGGGTTCTCCGTTTTCTAGCCATTAAGCTGTTCAGCATCTTAATTAAATTTTGCTGCGATCGCCGCTCTCATGTTTCAGGTCAAAAAACAGCCCAACCCAAAACAGAATTGCGACTTGGCTCTAACAGTAGTTCTCCCCCCAAAAAAAATGGTATTTTACGCTACATTTTAATAAATATTTATATTCCTCCTTCCAACGGCAATTTATTTGGAAGTGTGACCCTCTGAAGACTAAATCGATTATCGGTTTTTGGATATCTCAATGGCAAGGAAAGTGTACAATAAAGTTGTACAAGTCTCCCGCAAAAATAATGTTAAGCAAAGAAACCACCTACTCTCAAGCGAGGATGAATTTAGCGAGTATCTTGGATCAGGTATGTGACGAGTCTCAAATTATCGTAATTAAGCGTCGTAATCAGAAAAATGTAGCGTTAATCGCTGAAGATGAGCTTTCCAGTTTATTAGAAAGTGTTTATTTATTGCGATCGCCAGAAAATGCCAAACGCCTATTTCGAGCTTTAGAATGGGCAGAGACAGAAGATTCAACCCCTCAAACCTTGGCTGAATTGAAAGAGGAACTAGGAATTGAGTCCTAAACGAAAAAACAAGCCAGATCAATCTAAAAATAATCCTATTCATAGCTATTTGCCAGTTTTTAGCCCTGATTTCAAAGCAGATTTAGCTTGGTGGTATCGGAACGAACCGAAAAAAGGCGATAAAATTCTAGACTTAATAGCAGATATTTTGGATGGCGATCCGTTCACAGGAGTAGGTAAACCAGAACCTCTTAAGTATATTGAAGCAGATACTTGGTCACGACGGATTGATTTAGAACATCGTTTAGTTTATAAAGTCACAGAAAATAAGGTTTATTTTTTACAAGCTCGTTATCATTATCAATCAGGCTAAACTCAGATCATGTTCCAGAAAAACAGTACGATGCGCCGCTCTCAAATCTTAGGTCAAACAACAGCCCAACCGAAAAACAATAGCGACTTAAAACCAATGTTCGCTCTTCCTTTCCGTAAAAACGGTATCTTACGCTACATTTTAACGGATCTTTACATCCCTCCCACATCTTTTAATAACGCTAAGTATCCTAAGATTAACCATGTGGTTTAGTATTCAGGTTAAAGTTGACAGAAAAATTGATATGATAATCAGTTATTTAGCTTTGATTAAAATGGGATAATTGGATGTCTTCTCAATCCTCTAGTGTGTGCCAATCTTCTACGAATTTAATGGCTAAACCTGTTTTGAAATGGGCGGGAGGGAAAGGTCAATTATTGAAGCAAATTATTCAGGCATTACCACCAGAAATTTATCAGGGCAAAATTCACCGTTATGTAGAACCATTTGTGGGCGGTGGTGCTGTTTTCTTTTGGGTTGTCCAAAATTGCAATGTATCAGAATTCTATTTGTCAGATGTTAATCGAGAGTTAATTCTACTCTATAGAACCATTCAAAATGATATTTATTCGTTAATTGAAGCATTAAAAGAAATAGAAATAGAATATTTTTCTTTGTTAATTGAACAGCGAGAAAGTTATTTTCTAGAAAAACGAATTCACTATAATAAACAGCAGCATCAAATTAACTATGAAGACTTTAATCGCGATTGGATTGAGCGTTCTGCTTACATTATTTTTCTGAATCGTACCTGTTTTAATGGACTTTTTCGGGTAAATCAAAAAGGAGAGTTTAATGTACCCTTTGGAGACTATAAAAATCCTAGAATCTGTCATGAAGAAAATCTTTTAGCTGTTTCGCAGCTACTTCAAAAAGCTATTATTAAACATCAGGACTTTACTGCTTACCATGATAAAGTTGATTCTCAAAGTTTTGTCTATTTTGATCCTCCCTATCGCCCTCTCAGTAAAACAGCTAATTTTAAAGCCTATGCTCGTTTTAATTTTAATGACCAAGAACAGGAAAGATTGGCAAAATTCTATCATCAACTTAACCAGCAAGGGGCGAAATTAATGCTCAGTAATTCCGATCCTCAAAATATTGATCCAGAAGACAATTTTTTTGAAAAACTTTATGCGGATTTTAAAATCAATAAAATTCAGGCTAATCGTATGATTAATTCTAAGGCCAATCGGCGAGGAGCTATCTCAGAATTGTTGATTACTAATTATTAATTATCTAGCTGAAGCTTTTAAACCCAGACAACTATAATTTATTTCTGAAAGAACCATAATGCTAATTATGCCGAAGAAATTGATTTTTTCTTTTTTCTTTTTATTCCTGCTACCCTATCACACCCCATGGGCCGCTGCTCAAGTTGCACGGTTGGGCGTTGTTAAAAGTAGTGATAATGCCGGAATTTGGGAAAGTATCATCGGTCGTTTAACGGCGACCGGATTAGATTATTGCCTCATTGACAGCGATCGCTGGCAGACAGTTAATGACCTTGGAAATATTCAAGTACTATTATTGCCGAACGTCTCCCAAATTCAAGGTTATCAATCTGAAAGTTTAGTCAATTGGCTGGCTCAAGGCGGTAAAATCATTGCCACAGGGCCAACGGGTGAATTATCGACCCCTGATGTCAAAAAACAATTGCAAGGTCTATTGGGAGCTAGTTGGCAATTTCCCAATTCTCAGGCTATCAGTCTTAAGTTAAGCGATAACACCGATTTTGTGAATCTCAGGGTTGAGGGCTTGGCCACTCCGGTCAGTGGTGGCGTATTATTGCCCAAGTTAGGTGCAAAAACAGTCGCGACCTGGGTGTCTCAGGGAAAACCGGCTGCTATTGTGAGCACTAATCAGACAACTTTTTTAGGTTGGCGTTGGGGAGCTAATGCGGTGGCGACTCTTTCCTTTGATCTTCTCTGGTTGCAGGCTAGTCTGAATCGCTATGGTATTAATGCTGGAACGCTCAATCGTCAACGACCTCTTCAACCCACCACTATTCCAACTTGTAATGCGGGTAATCAAGAACCGCCAACTACGCCTATTTTGCCAATGTCGTTAAATTAAACCTATAAAGATTATAGGTATAAGAAACTTTAATCTTACCTATTTTATTTTAAAAACGGTTTAGCGTAGCGGTTTCCCCGCCCCTTGAGTTTTGTTGCCTACCCTAGCGTTTTGTTCTGCGGGGAAAAAACCGTTTCTGGGGGTCTGGGGAACTCCCCAGTCATTGTCTGTTTTTTTTACCAGTAAGCAAAAAAAGGGGCCATCTATAGAGATCGCCCCTTAGCCCAAAAAAAAGACGATCTCACTAGACCGTCTTAAAATAAACTCAATTGTTCCCAACCATCAGGCAGATCCTTAACCTTCCTCTTTTTCTGCCTTCGTCGTAAAATCACCGTTTTGCATCCTGGGCAAGCTTTGATTAGGTCATCTCCTTCTAGCCATTCAATCCAGTGCTTTCCTGAATAATTAGGGCTTGCTGAAAAAAGCTGAAACCCTTACGGAGAAAAGATAGTAGCCAAATTAAGAACAGCTAGAATGCAGGAAAATAGGTTAAAATGGCTCAAAACCCTTGCATTAAGAGGAGAGAA
>JAYKJI010000364.1:0-44668 GCA_035285405.1 Snowella sp.
TCGTTAAAACAGATGCCCCCGGAAGAGGTTCTGGTTAAAACTTTTGCTTGTTGGTGTGGATTCTGGGAGAAGAGGTAGAGAGCTAGGGGTTTGGGGCGTTCATTGATGAAAGCGATCGCTGTTTCGAGATTGTCATAGTCAAAAATGGGGAGGATCGGCCCAAAAATTTCAGTTTGCATGATGGGAGCTGCCGGATCCACATTGATCAGCAGCGTGGGGGCCAAATAACGGCTTTGGGAATCCCACTCACCACCGCAAAGAATGTCACCGTCCGCTAAAAACTGCCTTAAACGCTCTAAATGCTGAGTATTAATCAGACGACAATAATCAGGACTTTGGGCGGGATCTTGACCATAAAATTCCCGAATACAAGTCGTCAGGGCGGCCAGAAGCGGCTCTTGAATGGCTTGATGAACCAGTAAATAATCTGGGGCGATACAGGTTTGGCCGGCATTTAAAAATTTTCCCCAGATGATCCGCTTAGCCGTTTCTTGAATATCAATATCTGGTTCCACAATACAGGGACTTTTACCGCCTAATTCTAAGGTAACGGGAATCAGCTGTTTAGCAGCCGCTTCCATGACTATTTTGCCAACATGGGTACTGCCAGTAAAGAAAATATGGTCAAATTTCTGGGCTAATAGGCCCTGACTCGTTTCCACGGCTCCAGGAATCACTCGAATGTGCTGAGGAGAAAAATTTTTATTAATCAAACGCGCTAACAATGCAGAAGTGGCCTCACTCATTTCCGACGGTTTAATGACTACACAGTTACCGGCGGCGATCGCGCCAATGAGAGGGGTTAAAACTAAGGCAAAGGGATAATTCCAGGGACTAATAATTAAAACCACCCCTAGGGGTTCCACATGGCGTTGCGCTTGGGCAGGAAAAAGGGCCAGATCCGTCCCCACCGTTTGAGGTTTCAGCCATTGCTTGAGATGTTTAAGGGCGTGATCAATTTCTTGCAGGACAGGACGAATTTCACCAATATGGGCTTCTAGTCGAGGTTTGTTGAGATCGGTTTTTAAGGCAAGTTCAATCTCGGCTCTGTGCTCAAGAATAAGTGCCTTGAGTTTGCGTAATTGAGCCAGTCGAAATGCTAAGGGTAAGGTCACACCCGATTGAAAATAGGCTCGCTGCTCGGCAATCAAAGTAGTAAAAGAGAGAGTGGAAGCAACGGATTGCATACAAATTGAACCCCAGATTTATCCAAAAAATTCATTCCCAAAAACCCATGCCCAACATGAGATTAACCAATCAGGCCAGAACGAAGAGCATAAACCGCTGCCTGGGTGCGATCATCGGCGCAAAGTTTATTTAAAATGTTCCGAACATGAGTTTTAACGGTTCCCACGGTAATAAATAATTGCTCGGCAATTTCGGCATTACTATGACCATTGACAATCAGTTGTAAGACTTCTAGTTCCCTTTCGGTTAAGGGATAGGTTGGGGGACTATCCTTGGGGAGATCGAGTGGGGTTGTGGGGGGAGATTGGGGGGCCCGCCAATGGGAGAGAACGATACGAGCGATCGCCGGATCCAGCCAAGCATTTCCCGCCTGGGTTGCCTTCAAAGCTTCTAATAGCAAATCTAGACGAATATTCTTCATACAATAGGAATCGGCTCCGGCACTAAAGGCCGCTAATACGGACTCTTCTTGGTGATTAAGGGTTAAAATCAAGACCTTGATGTCACTGCCATTGGGCAAATGCTTGATTTGTCGTGTTAACTCGATCCCATCCATATCGGGCAGTCCCAGATCGATAATAGCAATGTCCGGCTGAACAGACTGTAATAGGGCTAAACCAGCTTGTCCACTATGGGCCTCTCCTAACCAGATAATTTCTGCTTCCTGGGTTAAGGCAGTTCGCAACCCTAAACAAATTAAATCGTCATCTTCAATTAAGACAATTTTTATTTTACTCATCCTTGGTGTTTATCTCCATCAAAATAGAACTTGAAATAGAATCAAAATTAAAATTAAAGTAAATCTCAAATTAAATTCAGGTTAAATTTCTTTTAAAATCCACTCCGATGCGCGTTGTCCCAGATCAAGAGGGATACTGACTGCTTTACCCAAGCGAGGCTGCTCTTTTGTCTTTGCCAAGAAAACTCTCACTTGTTCACTACTGTCCCAAGCCTCTAGGTAGAAAGCGATCGCATTCAAATGTTCAAAATATTCCTGTTCAGAAAGTGGAAAGGAGACCTGTTCTAGATATTTCCACATGATCTGGACAAAAATTTTGCCTTTAACTTGACGCAACTGGATATCATAGGAACGGCCCCATTTAGCAAACAATAGTTGATGGAGTTCTTGTCCTGTCATGCTGTTTCGATCTGACGAGAGCCTAAAGCTGGCTTAGATTAGCAAAAAATTGCCTTTTTATCACAGGTAATTGTAACCCCTTCGAGAATAGAGATTTGCCTCAACGATGAAAGAAATACTTATTTCTCTAGAAAATGTTACCAAGTCCTATCTTCAGCCCAACGGACAAACCATCTCGATTTTGGATGCCATTAGTTTAGAGATTCCCACGGGAGAAATTGTGGCACTGTTGGGGCCGTCTGGTTCAGGCAAATCTACCTTGATGAGAATGATTGCCGGTCTGATTCCACCGAGTACAGGACAAATTAAGTATCATCAACGTCCTTTAGTGGGCTTAAATCCAGGGGCGGCGATTATTTTTCAAAATTTTGCTCTCTATCCCTGGCTAACGGTGCTCGAAAATGTAGAGTTGGGACTGAAGGCAAAGGGAGAACCCTTGGCTACTCGACAAAAGAAAGCTCTCCACATGATTGACGTAATTGGCCTAGATGGTTTTGAGAATGCTTATCCCAAGGAATTGTCGGGAGGAATGCGGCAACGGGTCGGGTTTGCTAGGGCTTTGGCAGTGGAGCCAGAATTGCTTTGTATGGATGAACCTTTTTCGGCTTTAGATGTACTGACGGCTGAAAACCTACGGATTGAATTACTGGATCTCTGGTTAGAAAAACGAATTCCGACTAAAACTATTTTGATTGTCACGCATGGGATTGAGGAAGCGGTGATGTTAGCTGATCGCATTTTAATCCTAGGCAGAAACCCTGGTCGAGTTAGGGCTGATTTTCCCATTAAACTGGCCCATTACCGCGATCGCAAAAGTCCAGCCTTTGAAGCCTTAGTAGATCAAGTTTATCGCATTATTACCAATCCTGACCAAGAAGATATTCAGCCCATTCTTAGCCCCAATCAAGTCAAACCGAAAACGGTAGAAAAATCCCAATCCTTGCCCCTGGTAAGAATTGGTGCGGTAGCGGGTTTTATTGAACTGTTAGAAGATCGTCAAGGCGATCTATACCGTTTAGCCCAGGAACTACTACTAGAATTAGATGATATTGTTCCCATTGTCGAAGCAGCTAAAATGATGAAATTATTAACCCTCAAAGAAGGGGATATCTATCTAACGGCGATGGGTAAGCAATTTATTGAAGGGGATATTGACGAACGCAAACATTTAATTCGGCAATCTATTTTAGATAATATCCGCCTTGTCCAACAAATTAAACGCTTATTAGATGCCAATCCGAGTCAACGTATTTCGGAAGATTTAATTCTAGAAATTCTTGAAGTTAACTTTAGTCCTGAAGAATCTAAAAAACAATTAAAAATGGCGATCGATTGGGGGCGTTATACTGAGTTATTTGGCTATGATGAACCCGCAGGGGCGATTTATTTAGAACAAGCTCCCGAACCAGCCGCGATCGCCTAGGCTTAGATTTAAGCTTTAGAGTATGCTTTCCTTGGCTTTATTTATAGAAGATCTGTCTGTCAATCATGATATTTTAGGGATAGACGATGTATCCCTCAGCCAATTTGATTGCCTCATCTAAATTCAGTCAGATTATCAATTATCCACTTTCAATTATCAATTATTCACTATTCACTAAAAATGCCCCGTCCCCTTACACCCGATAATCAAATCCCTGATCGTCGTCTTTGGAATTGGCAAGATGGTCTGATGATGATGGTCATTTTTGCCGTCATGATTCTAATTATTAAAACAGCGACCCAATTTAATACGAGCTATGATCCCCATGTGGTTATTAGCACGAGGCTTTCCGCTTTGCCTGGCTATACACTGCAAACCCTGCTCAGAATGGCGATCGCCTATTTTATTTCTTTAACGTTTACCCTTATTTATGCCTATACAGCCTATCGTTTTCGCTTTGCTGCTAGTGTTCTGATTCCTTTACTTGATATTTTACAATCGATTCCCGTTCTTTCTTTTTTACCTGGTGTGGTTTTAGCCCTAATCTCTCTTTTTCCTGGTCAAAGGATTGGCATTGAAATTGCTGCGATCTTATTAATTTTTACTGGTATGACCTGGAATATGGTCTTTAGCTTTTATCAATCTCTGTGCAGTATTCCGACCGAATTAAAAGAAGCGGCAAAGGTATTTAGGCTAAATGCTTGGCAACGTTTTTGGACATTAGAATTACCCGCAGGGGCGATTGGCTTAGTCTGGAATAGTGTGATGTCGATGGCGGGAGGCTGGTTTTTTTTGATGGCAATTGAATCCTTTAATTTAGGGGGAGAAAATTTTAAATTACCAGGTCTCGGTTCCTATCTTTCCACCGCAGCGAGTCATGGCAATTGGCGTTCTATTTTTGCCGGTTTAGGAGTCTTGATTTCCATTATTATTGCTATTGACTTTTTTATCTGGCAACCCCTCATTGCCTGGGCAGAAAAGTTTAAATATCAAACCCAAAATACTCAAGAGGCTCCTCAATCCCTCATTTTAGATTTTTTACAGGCTTCACCTACCCTCAGAGCCATTGGCCAACAGGTACAAGAAATTCAGTCCGTTGCTGATCAGGCGATCGCCGTCAGATTCTATCCTATTAGTTTTCCGCAGCAAGCATCAGGAACCTTCACCATTACCCGTTGGTTAAATTGGCTATTCTTAAGTGGCTGTACTGTTATCATCCTCTGGGGAATATGGGAAGGAACATTACTCTTAAAAATGGTGGATTTTGCTGAATGGAAAATTATTATTAAAGGTGCGATCTTAACGGCTCTCCGGGTCATCACCGCCTTGATTCTCTCACTTCTTTGGACAGTCCCGATTGGGGTGGCGATCGGGCGTAATCCTCGCATAGCTCAATTCTTACAGCCATTGGTACAAATTGCAGCTTCGGTTCCAGCCACGGCCTTATTTCCGGTTTTACTACTGGCTCTGATCAATTTTGGCGGTGGCTTACAGATCGGTTCTGTCGCTTTAATGATGTTAGGAACCATGTGGTATATTCTCTTTAATGTGATTGCCGGTGCTCAAGCGATTCCGTCAGAACTTTTTGAGGCGGCTAAGGTTTATAAATTATCTCTCATTCAACGGTGGCAGAACTTAATTTTACCCGGTATTTTTCCCTATTTAATGACCGGTGTGATTACAGCCGTGGGTGGTGCTTGGAATGCCAGTATTGTCAGTGAATATGTAGAATTTAAAGGAAAACTGTTAACCACTTCCGGCCTAGGAGAAACCATTTCTCAATCAACTGCTAGTGCGAATTATCCGGTGTTATTAGCTGCAACGGCGGTCATGTCTTTTTTGGTCGTTTTAACCAATCGCCTAGTCTGGCATCCTCTTTATCGTTTAGCTCAGGAAAAATACCAGCTTATGGTCTAATAAGACAGATAGGAGAATCTCAGCAAAGCGTTTCTATCTCTTGTTTCTATTACTTAGAACGGTGTTGATTCGCCCGCATAAAGCGATATTTCCATGTGAAACCGCCTAACATTAAAACGGAGGTGATCATTCCTCCTATTTCCCTTGGCTCAGGGACTGCCTCGCTAATTATTGTATCTAAATTACCACCATCCCCATCACTGGTAATATTTTTGCGAGGAGAGGATGGGGGACTGTTTGAATCATTGTTTTCAGATGGCAGAGTGGCACTATTTTGCTCTAAAGGACTGAGAGCTTTTTGAAATAGAACTGAGACTGTATTAAATAAGAAATTATTATAATCACCAATTGCTAATATATTAGCAACAATTTGCTCAGAAGCATCAACCTTGAGAGTTGTTAATATATCATGGGATTGTTGATCATTCCCCTGAATACTATTCTGGGTATGTCTCCGAAAAGTCTTTTGAAGATTACTATTAGGTTCGGAATTTCTCCACTCCACTAAAAGGTCAAAATTATTATTATTGAAGAATGATGGGGGGTTAACATCCGATAGAGCAGAAGCAGAAAACAATGTAGAAAAACTAAAATCTACAAATGTTCTTGCCAAAGTGTTAGAGGATAACTCGCGGGAAAGATTATCGCTCTTAAAAAATCCCGGATGTTCCTGACCCGACAATTGAATCAGGGAAAATTGAGTTGGTTCTGGTTGTTGATTCGCTAAACCCACCGTTGACAGTTGGATTGCTAACTGTTGATGACTCGGTTGGGCTAAGACTAAATAAAGCTCAGATAGGTCGGCATCGGGCGTTATTAAAGAGTTTACATTCCCCAAAGACAACAAGACAACAGAAGCGGGGGCTGCTCCTAGTCCCAGCAGCAAAGACACCGATAAGAGGGAAGTCTTAGCCATAATATTTTTTTACGTGCTTTGTGTAACCAAATGTTAAGGGGATTACTCTCGTGGTATTCAGGAAAACGAAGGATAAACAAGCTTTAACGTTTTTCCACGCAGGAATCACCACTTTTTAAACAGAAAGCTACTATATGTCTTCACTTTCCAGCTATATTGTAGCAGAGTAGAAAAAAAGAACCAATTGTTTTTGATTAATTTTTTCTTTAAAAATACCATTTTTTAAAGCCTGTATGAACTTGCTGAGTAATGCGTTAATATCAATTCTCAGCTACATTGCTTACCTATTCAACTCTTAATGTGAATCAAGAAGGATTCATCGACGGCCCTGTTTTACCCAACTTTTTACAAATCTTCACCAAAGCCATTGGCGAGCGCGACAAAGCGACAAAGCAAGCTATTAGACCACTAGAGTCCTGAGACTTCTTTATTAAAGGAAGGATTAACCGTCGAAAGTTTGGCGATAATTTTAGGTTTAAGCTTTTCAAACTCCTGTTTAAGTAATCGTTTCGTAATCTGAGGTTTACCACCTTCAATGGTTTGACTTGTCATTGCCCATTCCGTTAACAGCTTGCACTGATTAGGGGCGATCGTTGCCGGTAAAACTTCCTGACAACGTTGGGGATTTTCAAAGGCAAAAAAGAGTAACCAATAATTTCCTGATTGGCCCAAAAGATTGGCAAAACGCTGACCAGAGGAGGTTTTTAAATCTAGATAGCAGGGAAGCCAACGGGGGCCATATTCTTTGTGGTATAATACTGTAATCCAGAGAATCATCGGATGAGGATTGGTCACCATCAGAAATTGGTTATAGCGAATACTCGTCATTCGGGTTAAAATATCTTCTTGATCTAACATCACCCAGAGGCTAGCAAAGGTGCCTTCTGCTGCTCTTAAAACATGGGGAAAAACAATTTTTTGATGGGGCTTATCGGTTGGCCAGCCCATTTGTTTGCAGAGTTCTTGAATGGGAAGCAGTTTCTTCTGGGCCACCGGTTGAGATGAGGCAATAATTGTCGGTTGAGAATCGGCAGGATCACCAAAGCTAATTTTACTGAGGGGAATGGCGGGTGTGACTAGGGAAGACTCGATCGCTTCCAATGCTTTTAACACGTCATCAACCGTTTGGGGACGATCTTTCGGGGATTTAGCCAAACAGCCCATAATCAAGGCTTCCAAGTTAGGTGGTACACGATGACTAGGATGAATCGATTGAGGTTTCGTATGGTGATGCACCTCATACCAACCGCCGAAGGAAGAATTGGTTGGAAAAAGAGGCATTTCTCCGGTGAGCATCTCGTACATCATAATGCCCAAACTATAGATATCAGAACGATTATCTAGTTCCTTCCCTTCCATTTGTTCGGGGGAACAGTAGGCTAAAGTTCCCATAAAAGCTTGGGTTTGAGACTCCTCGGCTTGTACGAGCTTGGCAATACCAAAATCCAAAATTTTAACCAGTTCTCCCAACGCGGCATCCTGTACCAGCAGAATGTTACTGGGTTTGATATCCCGATGCACAATCGGACAGATTTCTCCCTGAAATAAAATTCCCTTATGGGCGCATTCCAATCCAAAGCAAATCTGACGACAAATTTTTAAAAAACGCTCTACGGGTAGGGGACGATATTTAATAATGTCGCCAATACTGTCTCCCTGTAAAAACTCCATGACATAAAAGGGAATTTCCTTTTCATCTAGACCATAATCCCGTACCCGAACAATGTGGATACTTCTTTCACCTAACAGGGCTGAAATAGTAGCTTCCCGCTCAAAACGTTCCTTCATTCGATGGTTGAGCAAGGCTTGGGATAGAAATTTGACTGCAACGGTTACGCCCCCTAATAGTTTGTCCTCGGCCCGATAAACCTGACCCATCGCACCACTACCAACCAGGTCAATCAGTTGATAGCGATTGGCAAGTAAACGGCGGTGTCTAGACTCTGGTGGCATAATTGAAGAGGCCTGGGTTCAAAAGAGAGCAACGAAAAAAGCAGAGTTGGAATGGTGAAATAATTTTAGGCTTGTCGTTCTAAAATAGCTTCCATTGTACTTGTTAAATAATGGCCGGCCAAAATACCACTGGCTAGATGGTAGCGATTATCGTTAAGACGGTGAAACGTCTCAAAGCCACTGCGACGTTGGCGATCGCCGAGAACCCAATAGCGTTGAATAATGGAATCGGGTGCAATCCAACCTTCTCCTTCAACTCGGCCTAACACACTTTGCTGAAGAACGTAGCTATATTGACGTTCTTCTCCATTGAGACGACCTCGATACTGAAAGGAGATCTCAGGTAACTCACTTTCGGGGAAAACGAGCTTTGTTACCATCGTAAACCAATCTTCCTGATTCCATGCAACAATGGTACGTCCCTTGACCGGAATCGGCATTTGATTGCGTTCGAGCCAAGAACCTTCAATGTTCCAGCGTCCTGCTGCCATCAAAAAGGTGTGTGTCAAAGCACCACTCCTTAAAACTGTATTATAGAAATCAATTTACACTTCTTCTAATTTAGTATTCCCTGAGCATTCTAGAAAGTAGCATTTTGTTTTTCTCAAGGTTATCAGACTTTACGAAAAAGATGGATTCAGGGCTTTAACCACTACCTTAGCCACAGGGCAAGTGAATATTCCCCAGTAATTGAGGCTGTTTTGCACCTGTCACCTGGGGCAGATTACCCGGAAACTGATCCTGAAACCGCCAGTAAGCCAACACCGCAAAAGCGATCGCCTCTTTGAAGTCGCTATTAAGTCCCTGGTCATCCGTGGTGAGCAGAGTGGTTTGAGAACCGAGATGGGTCTTTAATCGTTCTCTCAGATAAAAATTATGACTGCCACCACCGCAAAGAAGAACGGTATCGGGTAAGCGAGGTAAAAAGTGTCGATAATTTTCCACCACCGATAGGGCTGTTAATTCCGTTAAAGTTGCCAGAAAATCCGACTCACTGAGAGGATAGGATTGAGCTTCTGCCCAACAATGGGTCAGGTAAAGTTCGCCAAACAATTCGCGTCCCGTGGATTTGGGAGGAGGTTGTTTAAAAAAGTCCTGTTGTAACCATTGATGAACGAGCGTATCACAGGGTTGGCCCTGGGCGGCCCATTGGCCCCCCGCATCGTAGGTTTGTTGGCCCTGGGTAAATTTTTGTACCGCTAAATCGATCAGAACATTGCCTGGCCCCGTATCCCATCCCGTAATGCCCTCTTGCCAATTTGTCTGGGATCTGGCTGGTAGATAGGTAACGTTACCAATACCGCCCAGGTTCTGAATGCAACGGTGTTCTGTAGGATGACTCAACAGACAAGCATCAATTTTAGAAACCAAGGGCGCGCCTTGACCTTCTGCTGCAATATCTGCTCCCCGAAAGTTGCTAATGGTGGGCAATCCTGTCAAATGGGCAATGACCTCTCCTCGTCCCAATTGCCAGCTATAACCCAGGGTTTGGAAAGCAGACGGGTTCGGTGGACGATGAAACACGGTTTGGCCATGGGAACCGATTAGGACGGCTGGGGGCATTTCGGCTTGAATGGTTTGGGCTGCCAGGGCAAATTGAACGGCGATCGCATCATCTAGAGAAGCCAGATTTTCCAGGCTCACTAAAGATCCGTCACAGAGTTCCAAAATTTCCGTGCGTAAATGGGGAGGATAGGGATAGGTGGCCCCCTTGAGCAAACTAACGGTCAGATCTAACCCTGATCCCTTAATTTCCACGAGACAAGCATCAATACCATCGACAGAAGTACCACTCATTAAGCCAATGCAATACACAGTCTGGATTCCCCCTAAGGTTTATTCAAAATCATGGTGCTTAAGGTGTTGCCTGAAAAGATAAACCGAGGGTTAAAATCCCCTGTTGTCCGATCAAAATTTCCCGCAAGAGGGTAAAAATGCCCACCCAAATGATCGGGGCAATATCCACGCCCCCTAAGGGAGGAATAAGCTTACGAACCGGAATTAATAGCGGTTCCGTTGGCAAGGCAACCAATCGCCAGGGCATTTTTGTTAACTCGACCTGAGGATACCAGGTTAGAATGATCCGAAAAATAAACAAAACCGTCATCAAGGCCAGGAAAATACCAAGACCAGTAACCGCAAGCTGGGCAGGATTCATTGTCAATTTTTGCCATTGTGAAATGAATAGAGTTTTAGTTTACCAAAAAGCCTGGGTTTTAAAATCTAGTCCTGATTTCAGAATGCTCCTGCGAGGTTGAAAACGTGCTTTATCAGATCCACCATCATACCCAGTATCACTATCATCAGTCCGTATTATTAAAGCCTCAAATCCTCCGCTTGCGTCCCCGTTCTGATGGCTGGCAATCTCTACAAAATTTTGCCTTAACTGTCAGTCCCAAACCCCTGGGGATCAGTGCGGTCAATGATTTAGATGGCAATTGTCTTCAACGTCTTTGGTTTTCTGAGCCGACAGAACAGTTGAGTTTAACGGTGGATTCTCTGGTGGAAACCCATATTGATAATCCTTTTAATTTTCTGCTGGAACCCTGGGCTTTACAGCTACCCTTTGACTATCCCACCTCGCTCTATCGGCAATTACAACCCTATTGGCAATCCTATGGTATTCACCCCGATCCCACCGCGATCGCCTTGGGCCAGGAAATTGCCCACGACAGCCAGCGTAACCCTTTATTATTCCTCTCTACCTTGACCCAACGACTGTATGAAAACTGTAACTATACGGTGCGAGAACAGGGCCAACCCTGGGAAGCTGGTGTGACCTGGCAAAATAAACTTGGTTCCTGCCGCGATCTGACCGTGTTGTTTATGGAAGTTTGTCGCTCCGTCGGGTTAGCATCCCGCTTTGTCAGTGGTTATCAAGAGGGCGATCAGGACATTGCCGACTGGGAATTACACGCCTGGGCGGAAGTTTATTTGCCGGGGGGGGGATGGCGCGGTTATGATCCCACTCATGGTTTGGCCGTCAGCGATCGCCATATTGCCTTGGTAGCTAGTGCGGTTCCGGCCTATTGTGCGCCGGTTTCAGGAGATATTACCCCGCCTCATCCGGCTCTAAAAAAGGAAAAATTACCCGCTTCTCAGATGACAAACAGGGTAAAAGTGACGGTTCTACCCCAGGATGGTGGCCAACAATGGCAAAGTCAAGGTGCTTAAAGATGGCCCAAAACTTCCTGCAATTCCAAATGGGCCAAAATTTCTTCTCGTTGTCGCCACACAGGACGCAATTGATTTTTTCCGTAGAGGGATAGCTGATCGCCAAGGTGGGGAGATTGGGGTTGGCTGGCATTGCCATAGACCAGCAGGGTTTGGGCCTGGATTGGGTCAGAAAAGGCGATCGCCGCAATATAGCTATCCCCAAAATTGACTTCGTATTTTTGTTCTGGATTAGTTTTAAAGTTTAGCACCCGTAAACTGCCCAGTTCCCCAGGCGCACCGATCGCTGGTTGATGATATTTTCCTTGCTCCATTGTCACCACTTCTCCCCAGGTAACGTCGAGCTTGCCATAGAGTAACTGGGTTTGGGCTGCCACTCCTTCTAACACCGCCAGGGCAATATTAATATTCGTCAAACCTGAAGGCGTTTGTAGGGGATTATCGGCTTGCCAGGGTTTGGAAAAAATTTGCTGGGGACTTAAGGTCATGGCCCAGAGCATAAATAGGACGGCTCCCTTACTGTCAGCATTGGCCTGATGATCCCATTTTTTCAAAACCGCCGCCGCTTCGATGCCGATGGGATTGGCCAACAGATTGGCTGCGGGAATGAGGAGGTGCAAAATTCGATCCGCCATTTCCAAACGGGTCGAAAATTTCTCTTTAATCAAGTCAGCTAAACTGGATTTTCCTGATTCTGATCGTATTTTG
Organism: Snowella sp.; assembly: GCA_035285405.1. Taxonomy (GTDB): domain Bacteria; phylum Cyanobacteriota; class Cyanobacteriia; order Cyanobacteriales; family Microcystaceae; genus Woronichinia. The sequence goes on from JAYKJI010000364.1 coordinate 12,418, forward strand.
AGCGATCGCTGTGTCCGAAAAATCTCTGGGGCCGCTTCTAGGGTGGGAGGAGCGAGATCGGGCGGATAGTTATGGGGATCTAAGAGCGAGGGTAAGGTGCTTGTCCAGGGCGGATCATTGGTATTTTGTAGCCAACCACTTTTCGGGTTGAGCAATTTAGGTAAAGCTTCATAGGGAAGGTATTCTGTCCAAAGGGTTTTGTCTGTATCTCCTGCTTGAATTTTGTGCCAACTTTGCCAAGTACCGTCTGCTCGTTTGGGCGCGATCGCGTTGTAGAGATAAAAAATATTGCCCAGGCGATCGCTGTAAAGCACATTAAAGAGGGGAATCTGTAACTTTTGCCAAGCCGCTTCAAAACTAGCCAGATTCTGGGCCTGGGCCATCTGCCAAAATTGTTCAATACCGTAGGGGCGATCTAAACCGGCCACCCGCAACGCATAGGCATGATCCTGCTGTTGAGCAATTACCACTCCCTGCACACTGTGACGTACTTCCCATTCCAACTCCTGATAACCGCCATTCCTTTGACGAATTTTGAGATGCTCGGTCTGACTCTCGAAGGGACGCACTTCGCCATTCCACAGATAACCGTCGCCCTGAAGCGTTAATTCATAAATATTGGTATTGTGAGGATCATTGAGGGTTAAACTCCAGCCTAAGTCGTCATTAAAGGCGATCGCTGGCACTGGCATTCCCACTAACGTCGCGCCATAGACATTGATACCAGGGGCCGTTAATTGGGCTTCGTACCAACGGTAAACCCCTGACCAGGGTAAGTGAGGATTGGCTAACAGCAGAGCTTGATTGGCTTGGGATTTGGATGGAGCGATCGCCCAGGCGTTGGAGCCATTTTTGGATGAGGCGGCCAAGGTCTGAGCTTTAATGGTCTCTAGCTGTTCAGCATTGGTTAAAAACTCAAAATAGAGTACCCGTTGTCCGTGAGCAACCACATCGACTCCGGTAATCGGTAACACGGCTTGCAATGCGGCAGGAATTTCCTGGGGATGCTGGGCCACATAACGATTAATTCCCTGGGCAAAAGCCTCTAAATTTTCCTGCATGGTTTTGCTTTGGAGTTGATACCATTGCTTGGCCCGCTCAGGAATACCCATCATGCGGATATATTGATCATTGGCCAAATAGTTAATGCCCCAATACTCAGACGCTTTGCCCCGCGATTCTCCGTAAAGCTTGAGGAGTAAATTACCGTGACTATGGGTTTGCGCCCAACCAAAGGCTTCAAAAAGCGATCGCTGATTTTGACCATAGATATGGGGAACTCCCCAAGTATCCCAAAGAATTTCTGTTTTGGTCGTCCCCAGTACCGGCATTGACCGCCAGATAGAGATCATAAAAATTAAACTGAGAATGGTTAAAATAAGGCTTTTGAACACCCAATTTACTCCTTGGCCTTGAGTTTTTTAAGGAAGCATTAACAGCAAGCAAAATGAAGCGGTAAGGAAGCAGCTTGGGCAAGGTAGCTTTGCACTTCTTTGTCCTCTACCTGTTGAAAATTTTCGTACCAAAGACTAATGGAATGGAGGGGGTCGGGTTGAATTAAACAAACCACTTCATCCACTAGGGTTTGCAACAAGTGATAAATAGCAGGAGCAACAACGGGAACGGCAACAATTAAAGTACGCGGATTTTGGGATTGAATGGCCGCGATCGCCGCTTGCATGGTGGCTCCAGTCGCAATGCCATCATCTACCAAAATAATAGTGCGATCTGAGAGGTTCGGAAAGGGTTTCTGGCCTCGGTAACAATGGGTACGGCGTTCCAGTTCTTGCTGTTCTTGCTCGACAATACTGGCAATTTGAGCCGCCGTGATGCCTAACCAATTAACAATATCAGGGTTCATCACTTGAATATTACCACCGGCGATCGCGCCCATCGCTAATTCCGGACGTTCTGGTGCGCCTAGTTTACGGACTAAACAGAGATCTAAGGGGACATCCAAAGATTGGGCAAGGGGAAAGGCAACGGGAACACCGCCTCTCGGCAAGGCGAGAACTAGGCCATTAGGGCAATTTTGATAGGTTTGTAGTTTTTTGGCTAACTGTTGACCCGCAATAACCCGATTGGGAAATCGTTGATAATTTGACATGATTCCCTCCTTTTAGCAGTCTCATAAACTCTTGATAGCCAATCTAAAGCAGTCATGAACTCTTGGGGAATAGACTTCTAGCCTGTTACGGACAATTGATGCGAAAAAAGTTAAATTCACTACTTTTCGGCCTAAGCCTTGCGCCCCTACGATCCCCTAAAAACCCTCGGTAGGGGCGAATTGCGTTCGCCCTTAATTGCGATCACCCTTGAACAATATGAGATAAACTTATCACCCCAATTACCAGAAAGTCATTCTAAAGACAGTCTTTGTTTTTATAATAACAATTTTGCCTGAAATCCGTTAAACTGATAGGACTAACACACTAAAAACTCTGGACGGTTCTGACTTTCTAGGATTTTCTATACTATGCAATTTTTGTGTCCCGAACCCTTAAATCCTGATTTACCGGCCTTAATTTATTTACCTGGCATGGATGGGACAGGTCAGCTTTTTCACCGTCAATCTTCGACTTTGGCAAAATTTTTTAATATTTATTGTTTGTCCTTACCAACTAAAGATAAAAGTACATGGCAATCCTTAAGCCAAACTATTTGGGATCTATCTCATAAAGTTATTGGCGATCGCCCTATTCATCTCTGTGGAGAATCTTTTGGCGGTTGTCTGGCTCTCCAGTTAGCGTTTAATGCGAGTCAAAGTGTCAAACAATTAATTTTAATTAATCCGGCTTCTTCTTTTTATCGTTATCCCTGGTTAAGTTGGGGAGTTAGTTTAACGCGATCGCTACCGATGGGCTGGCATTCTACTACTACCCTCGTTTTTTTACCCTTTTTAGCCGCTTTGGATCGCATTTAAGTCGGCGATCGTCGTCAGTTGTTACAGTCCATGCGATCGGTTCCCCCAGATGTGATCAGTTGGCGTTTAGAGTTACTCCAAAATTTTGCCCTAGCCCCTCAAGCCATACAAAACTTTCAGTCACCAACCCTAATTTTAGCCAGTCGGAATGATCGTTTATTACCGTCAGTCACCGAAGGTCAACGTTTACAGTCTCTCTTTCCCCGTGCCAAGCTTCAAGTTTTACCCCATAGTGGCCATGCTTGTTTGTTGGAAAAAGATTTAAGTTTAACGGAAATTTTGGATCAACAAGGTTTTTTGCCTTTATCCTAATAGCAGATATTGGCTAGGGGTGAGCAATGAAAGCAGCCGACGTTATTGAACAGTACAAAAATGGGCGGCGGGATTTCCGATCGCAATCTTTGCGGGGTTGTAATTTTAAAAATCAGGATTTGAGCGCGGCGGATTTTAGTGGCTGTGATCTTCGCGGGGCCAATTTTAGTCGGGCCAATTTGACGAAGGTGAAGTTTGAAAAAGCCAAGGCAGGATTACAGAAGCGATCGCTTTTTTCTGTCCTAGTTCCCCTTCTGAGAGAGGGTAATCACCTTTTTTCTTAGCCCCCCTTATCAAGGGGGGGGGATCAAACCTCCAATCACATCACAAACACCTTCAAAATTAGTCAAAACTTCTTGATTAGTAAATCTAATTATTTTTAATCCATAATTTTCTAAAATTTTGGTTCTTTCTAAGTCATAGACTTGAGCATTTTTACTATTATGGCTATCACCGTCAATTTCAATCACTAATTTTAATTCAAAGCAATAAAAGTCAACAATAAATTGATCAATCGGTCTTTGCTGATGGACTCTATATTTGAAGGTTTTTAAATATTCATACCAAAGTTTTCTTTCGGCTTTGGTCATATTTTTGCGGAGTTCTTTGGCGCGTTCTACTAGTTTGGGGTTGTAGGGTAGATGATGATGATTGGTTAGTTGCATTAGCTTACTTTTTGACTAGTAAGTTTAGCATATTTTCCTATTTTATCAAGGGGGAAAGTCGTAGTTGGCAGGATCAAACTTAACGCGATCGCCATTTTTTCTTTGCCCCCCTTATCAAGGGGGGAAGCCGTAGGCGGGGGGATCAAACTCAACGCGATCGCCTTTTTTCTTTGCCCCCCTTATCAAGGGAGGAGCCGTAGGCGGGGGGATCACACTTAATAAGGTGTTATTGTTGATAAATTTTGCAGTTAGCAGGGGAATTTTGGTGGGGAGTGTTGAGGTTTGATCCCCCCAACCCCCCTTGATAAGGGGGGCTTTTTTCGGATTGAGGAAAATCCTATGATCTCGTGAAAAAAAGCCCAAAAAATAAGGAAAAAAATTTGCTAAATCTGTGATATATTACAGGTTACAAGTCGCTGCGCGAGAAAAGAAAACTTTGCTAAAGTACTTCTCACTACAACCCTTACTATCGGTAGGTGTGCGTGTTTACTACCCTCCAATAAAAAAGTTAGCTCATCATAGCCCAACCAGTCTCCGCTCCGTCGCCAACCCACTTGGTCAGCAAATTTTTTATAGACATCCCAATCATACTCCCCAGGGACACCGCCGCATTCCATCCAGACTTTTTTCTGCACAGAAAAGCCAAATTTGCCCTTGCTGTAATCTACCCAGAGCTTATCAATCGCCCTTAAATCCTCACAGGGAAAGTTTTCAATATCTTCCACGCTTAACCATTGATCAGCCTCCTTGCCGACGATTTGTAGCATTAGGCGGTCTGTTTCTTTGTCAGCCTCTTTCCACTGACCATTTTGCAGAAAAGTTTCCAATTGTTGATAAAGAGAATTTTGAACTGTTTTTTCAACCGCTTTTAACTCGGCTAATAACTCAGGTTCAAGATTATCCTGGGGAATTTCTGACAAACATTCCTTTGCTAAAGCCGTTGCATCCTCGTTATTTAAGGCGACTAAACGACGAAGAAATATAGAAGGATTACGCTGAGACGCAGCATAAAGTTTAGCCGTATCTCGCCACCAATCCGATTGTTGCCAACTATTAATCAATAACTCTTCCTGTTGCTGTTCCTTAATTTCAACGGCCATTAAATAGGATTGAAAACTGAGATGAGCAAACTCATAATCTTGATCTTTCTTAACCAAAATTTCACTTACCCTGACGACCTTTTCAATAAAATCTAAAATTTTTGTTCGAGCAGAATATTTAAGATTCTCAGTAATGAATTGACGACAAATATTATCTATTTCTGTTTTTTCAACTTGTTTATTTCCCTGTTTTCCCATCCACAGAGCTAAATGTTGCAAAACCTTTTGGCGATCCGATTTTTGCAAAACCATATCAATATCCCGTCTGCATGGACGTTCAATAAGCTGTAAATTCATAATTTCTTGATAAAGTTCAGCCCGTCGGCGTGGCAAAGTATCATTCTTACTAGAACGATGTAAATTGACAATCATATTCAAATTGAGCGGAATTTCTGCCAACTTTTTTAGCTCTGGTCGTTCCTGCAACTGCGCTATTAAATTTTGCGTTTTTTGGGCTGAGATTCCTTGCAAATAATCTTGAGGATGATCGGTTCCGCGAATTTTATCCTCATGTCGGAAATGAACCAGATACCACTTTTCAATAAATTTCTCGATCTGCTCAAGATTAAATTCCTTGATATAAAGCTCGGCATTAGGTTTTACTGCTTTTTCACTATAACTTTCATTGTACCAATGGGGACGACTGGTTAAAATGAAATAACTCTGGGGATAATCTTGCATTTGTTTTCCTAACCATTCGCTCACGGCTCCTTGCCATTCTTTAGTTACTTCATCAAAGCCATCCCACAAAATTAACATTTTGCCATTTTCTAGTTGCTCCTTTGCCCAGGTATCAGAAAATTTCAGATTATTCAGATTATTATTTGCTTCGATATAACACTGAATTAAATTAGCTAAATCAGGAATCGGTAAATCCTTAAGTTCTGTATGATTAGAATTGGAAATTAAACGATGATCCCACTCTCGTAAGCGAATTAAAACGGGTAATAACTTAGGAATACCCCGTCGCAATTTAGTTTGAGAATAGGTATAAACAATATGACGTAATAGGGTCGTTTTACCCAGTCCGCCTTTGGCTTTAATTAATAAACGGCGATAGGTGGAATCAGTTTTTCCTAACTCTAATAGTTTCCAAATTTGTAACCCATCTCTCGAAGTTTTTGCCTTTGGTGATGAGGGATGTCCTGACGGATCAAAACTTTCTGTTAATAATTCGGGAACTTGAATGGCGGTTGTGGTAGATAACTCTAAAGGAACAAAAATATCCTTAAGCAAGGGAGATAAACCCAAATTTAGACCTTCAGGGTCATCGTTAGCATAATCGAAACCTTGAATTTTTAAAAATTTCCGCTCTTTACCTGCATAACGCCAGCGAATTTCGTTAATATCGTGTTTAATCCAGGCAATAAAACTATCTACTAACCATTTTGCTAAAGCTTCTAAATGCGGTTGTAACTGCTTACGAAAACTATTTCTGAAGGGCAAAATAAAGTCAAAAATCAAAGAGACAAGCAGAAAATAGACCAACGCACGAACAATGGATTGTTGAGCCCAAAAATTGGCCGCCCCTGCGATCGCGCCTCCCGCAATCGGAATCGCATTAATCCAGTCTAGTCCATTAGCGGCCAACGGTTTAAGCAATGGAGCCACCTGGCTAACTTGCTCTTGAAGTTGGGCTAAATCTGATTCTTTTTTCTCCTCAGACTTAGATTCTTCCTGTTTCCCCGCCTCTTCCGTCATAAATCACCCCCATAAATCCAAACCGGAACCCGTTTATAAGCTGGAGTCCCACAGTGCGGATCAATATTTGCCTTAAATAACACATTAGCTTCAGGATAAAACATAAAACCAACCCCTTCCCGAATATCCCCAAAAATAAGCTCAATATTCTCCAATTGACCCGCCTCACCTCGCACCGTCACCCGTTGATGCTCTTGAAAACCAGCTTTTTTAGCATCACCACGATTGATCAATAAACAGTGACGATGGGGCATCCCCCGATACTTATCTGCTGGCTGATAGACTACCGTATTATGCTGCCCATAGCTGCGACCCGTCCCCAAAATCAAAGCCATACCGCCACAATTTTCAGGGAGAGCAAAATCCTGTTTTTGCGGTGTCAATAAAGAGGGAAGCGGTGTCACCTGCATTTGAGCCTTGCCATTAGGCGTAGCAAAATTAGGTTCTGTAAACACTCTGCCTGTAATGGTAAATTCCTGACGAGAATGATCAATTTCACCAATTTTTTCATAGCCTGGAATCGTTTGGCTAATTAACTGACGAATGTATTGAGTATCCTGTAACTTTCGCCAATTAATCGGCTCCTCTCCCAATAAACGACAGGCAATTTCTGTTAACAATTCAACCTCAGAAATGAGATCCGCATCAGGGGGCTGAAGATGACTTTTTCCTGAATCATTAAAGCGCACAAAATTATTGCCCGATTCTGTTGTGGTGCAATGGGGATTTTCAAAACGAGTAAAAACTGGCAAAATCAAAGTATGCTGTTTTGCTAACCCATGAAAATGGCCTAAATTGGGCTTAGTTGCTACATAAAAAATAGTATCTATTTGACCAAGAGCCTGTTTTGCTTGATTAAGATCGGGGTTGGCTGCATAGAGATTGCCTCCTAAACAAAAAAGCGTCTCGATTTTTCCCTGTTCTGCGGCATTAATCAGAGCGCGGGTATCATAACCACCTGTTATATTTAACGGTTTTCCTAATAGTTGGCTCAGAGCGTCTCGGATTTCCTGGCGCAAACGAATCGTAACACCCATCGAACCAAAACCCTGGACATTAGAATGACCTCGAATCGGCATGGTTCCGGCTCCTAACTTGCCAGCATTTCCGGTTAAGAGGGCAGTATTGGCAATACTCAGAATATTATCGACACCATTGGCCTGTTGCGTGACTCCCATGGCCCAGGCAAAAACAACTCGTTCAGCAGTGCCTAACAAATAAGCGGTGGCTTCAATTTCTTCCTGGGATAAACCACAGGTGGCAGTAATGTCTGACCAATCTTGACCTTGGGCATAGTCTAAGATCCCTTGCCAGTTGTCGGTATGGGCGGATAAGTAATCTAATTTAATTAAATTTTGTTCGATTAAAGATTTTTGTAAGCCCACAAAAAGGGCCACATCACTGCCAGGAATCGGTTGTAAATAAAGGGTAGAAATGTCAGATCCGCCCCTTAATAGGGACTTAATCGGAAAGGCTGGGGAGGCAAATTTAACGAGACCAATTTCAATTTGGGGATTAATAACAATGACCTTGCCACCGCGATCGCGTAACTTAATTAATTCATTCATCAAACGGGGATGATTAGCCGGCGCATTGGAACCAATCAAAACCACACAATCGGACTGTTGCAAACTTTCCAAACTGACCATTGAAGTGCCAGAACCAAACACCTGCTTGAGTCCTACGGTGGAAGCGGCATGACAAAGATCGGAACAATCGGCCAAATTATTGCTGCCCAAGGCCCGCATCATCAGTTGCAAAAGGTAGGCTGCTTCATTGGAAGATCGACCCGAACTATAGGAAGCCAGGCTTGCCGGTTCTCGACTAAAGGCCGTGGCTGCAATTTGATAGACCTCTGGCCAGCTAATGCGTTCGTAATGGGAACTGCCGGCTCGATAAATAAGGGGATAACTCAGGCGACCCAGGCGATCGCATTCTAGAGAGGTTAAGGATTGTAATTGTTCGATGCAATACTGTTGAAAAAAGTCGGGTTTAATGGCGGGCATTAACTCGGAAGTAATGGCTTCCACACTTTTCATACAACGTTGTAGGGTTTCTCCCGCTTCATTCACAAAACCTCCATTTTGCCCCCCGGTTCCCCAGGCACAGGCGAGACAGGCACTTTTATGATTGAGGGTCTGCCACAGTTGCACCCCTTGAGGGGAAAGGGTTTTCTCCGCCCAATATTTTAGTACGGGCAGTCCGCCACCCGCCGCCGGGAGATGGTCATGGGTTTCAGTGTTCATTGCTTTTTGATCGTTATTGATTTCTAAATAGTTGGCAACCTTAAAAGTTAAGTTTCTCGTTTGCAAGGAAACCCTTGAGATTATTGACCCTCCATCTGCTTCAGTCGATTCTCTAAAAAGCGTTTCCCCTGATTTTCACCCTCTTCAATTAGGCGTTTGATATTTTCTGGACAGCGATCCAATTTGCTTTCATAATTCAGCGATTTAGCCAAATCCTCAGACATTTCAATCATCGGGATATGATAAGGACGATCCGGATCATCTGCAAAGGATTTAGGAATTTTGATCGGTTCTTTAATATCAACTTCTGCTAAAAATATTTCGTTAAAAGCACCTTTTAAAAAGAGATCATTGAGAAATTCCACTTGATCAAGACCTTGAAACAGAGAAACATTACCTTCGAGTTCATTCCGGCGATCCACAATATCATCTGCTGCCTTTGGTATTTTATCTGTCGAGGTGGGATTAATTTTAATTACCCAAATTTCCTGGGGAATATTCTCTTTTCCCACAAAGGCCCGGCGAATTAAAGAACGGATAGGAGGGTTATCGGAAAAAAGTCCATCCCAATAGGTCTTGTCTGCGATCGTAACGGAAGGAAAAATATTTGGGACACAGGCTGAGGCCAAAAGATGTTCAACTTTGATAATTTGGTGACGAGAGTTAAATTTATCTAATTTACCAGAGAGGATTTCACAGGCTCCTAGTAGCAAAATTGGGGGTTCGGGCCGTAATCCCCAAGCCTCTATTTCAGAAAAATCAACATGGGTTTCTAATAATTCTTTTAAATTTGTAAATCGACTACGTAATCCGGCGGTCATCATCGAAAAATAAGCTTGAGCCAGGGGAGAATAAGGGGTGAAATTATACTGGGGGATTAATCCCTTACTCACGGATTCTAGAGACTTAATAATCCAATTATTGAAAAACCTTTCTTGATAAGTTTGGGCACTATTATCTTCCCAAAAATCGATCATCCGCTTCCAAAGGATATCATCCTCTTTTTTGAGGGCATACCAGATCAGAAAAGCACAAATAGCCCCTCCAGAGGTTCCACTCAGACTAACAATATTAAACTTTTCCTGAATGTTATTCTCAAATAAGGTCTTAAGAACACCAGCCGTGAAAGCAGTTTGGCTTCCTCCCCCCTGGCAAGCGATCGCAATTTTGGGTTTCATAACACTATCTTTCTTCGGATTATACAGTTTAGTTTCCTAATTTTCCTAGCAACGTTTGACAAAATTTTTGGCGATGTAAGGGGGTCAGACCATAAGCTTGTAACGCTAGTTGATGTTTTTTAGTACCATAGCCTTTGTTAGCAGCGAGATCATATTGGGGATAGGTTTTGGCCAAACGGATGATTAAATCATCTCGCCAAACTTTTGCTAAGATACTCGCTGCCGCGATCGCCGGTGATTGCTGATCGCCTCTAATGATGGCTTCCTGGGGAAAAGGGAGATCGGGAATGGTATCGCGGCCATCAATTAAACAGAGTGTTGGAGCCTGGGGCAATTTGAGCAAACATCTTTGCATTGCCAATAAAGAAGCCCGACGGATATTGAGTGACTCAATTTCTAGCACATCGGCGTAACTAATATGCCAAGCTATAACTCCGTTTTTAATGAGCGGGACTAATTGCTGACGACGGGCCGCAGATAACTGTTTACTATCCTTGGCCCCCAAATCTATTAATTTTGGCAAATCGGCGATCGCAACACACACGGCTGCTGCCACAACGGGGCCGAAGATCGAGCCTCGACCCACTTCATCTACACCGGCCAGTAAAGTTGCCACGGTCACGGGAATGAATCTTTCTCCTTACCAATCTTCCTTGGCCGAAGAACGCCGCCGCCGCCGCCGCACAATGGGAGGTTCTATCTCCTCTTTAAACATCGGTTCTTTGAACGGCATCCCTGGCTCTTCAGTTTCCGTCTTGGAATCTGCCATCACACTGAGACTAGAAGAAAAATCAGGCTCAGAAGCGATCGGAGTGGTTCTTTGGCGACGGCCTACGCTTAAGATCTCTGGTTTTAGTTTAATAATGTCGTTATCGGCCTTGGGCAGAGACATTTCTAGGGTCTGGTCTGATATCACCTTGGACTCAGCATCTGGCACACTGGAATCCCCTTTGGTTTTAACAGCAACAATGACGGCTTTGGGATCTTTAAATTCTTGATCCAGCCGAATGAGAGGAGAAACGCCCATTAGTGCGTAAACATCCTGTTCTAAAGGCGTTAATTCCACAGAAACCCTTTCTTGAGGTATTTCTTCACGACGGGATATCCGGCTGCTAGAACCTACCCCGCCGATCTCACGAGTTGTCCCGGCTGTTTCTCGCCGTTCCTTGCGGCCCTCAATTTCTGGTTCAATATCTAGATCAACAATTTTAGGAATCAAATTAGGTAATACTTTCCCTGGGGATTCTTCCTTCCCATCGGGACGAGGACGACGACGACGACGGCGATTAGCCTGATTGCCTCCCTGCTCTTGGTAGTTAGGATGGTATAACAGATCAAAAGCAGAAGCACTTTCCGTTCCTTCGTAGTCAAAGGAGGATTCAAAAGTGGAATCAGTCGTTTCGACAGACGGCTTTTCAATAATACGCGGGGCAGTGGATGGCAGACTCAGAACCGGACTTTCTAAGCAAATTGATTCTACTTCCCCAGGCAATTCGGCTAAATGTCCTAGCCCCCCACAGGTAGGACAGGGACGGCCAAATAATTCATAGATATTCTGCCCTTGACGTTTACGAGTCAGTTCGACTAATCCCAATTCTGATAGCTGGGCAATTTGGGGACGGGCCTTATCAAATTTCAAGGAACGGTTGAAATGTTCTAAGAGTTTGAGCTGATCGCGTCGAGAATCCATGTCAATGAAATCCACAATGATCACGCCGCCAATATTACGAAGCCTTAACTGTCGGGCAATTTCGGTGGCCGCTTCGCTATTTGTCCAGAGAACAGTCTCCCTGGCCGTGGCAGAACGGGTAAAGGAGCCAGAGTTAACGTCAATAACCGTCAGGGCTTCTGTGGGTTCAATAATAACGTATCCCCCCGATGGTAAATCGACCCTGGGTTTTAGGGCTTCCCGAATCGCTGCATTGACCCGAAAATAATCCAAAATATTTTGGGGTTCACGGTGATTGTCGATCACGACCCCTTCTGGTGCTCGTCCCCCACTCCAACTCATCAAATGCTGCTTAACTCGTTTCACCCCCGCTTGAGTATCCGTCACAATGCGATTAACATCGCTACTGTACATATCTCGCAATACCCGTTGAATAAAATCGTCATCTCGATTTAGGAGGGCTGGGGCACGGGTCGAGCTAGCCTGCTGTTGAACCATTTCCCATTGTTTCTGTAGAAATTCTAAGTCTTCTAGGATTGCATCTTCCCCTTTCCCTTCTGCTTCAGTTCGCACTAATATACCCATACCAGGTGGCTTGGTTAGAATCGCTAGAGCGCGAAGACGGCTTCGTTCCTCATCGTTTTTGATTCGCCTTGAAAGGTTAACCCCAGTGCCATTGGGAATTAGAACTAGGTAACGACCAGGGAGGCTGATATTGCCGGTTAATCTAGGCCCTTTATTGCCCGTAGGTTCTTTCATCACCTGAACGAGGACTTTTTGTTGAGGCGCAAGCAATTCAGTAATGGCACCGGCGGTTTTCTTGAGTCTTAAGGGGCCCAGATCGGTAACGTGAATGAAACCGTTTCGTTCTGAGTCTCCAATATTAACAAAGGCTGCATCTATCCCTGGGATGACATTCTCAACAAGTCCTAGATAAATATCGCTAACTTGTTGATTCCCTGTCGCGACGACTAATTCTTGAATTTGATCTTCCCAATAGACTGCCGCAACCTGGTACTGCTCGGCAATAATAATTTGTTTTGGCATGAATGTTCCTCAATGGTTGGTTATCCGAAGAAAACCCCCTACTACTCACGCTCATCGGGTGATGGAGGTTTCTTTTCTGTCATATACGGTGAAAATCTAGATAAAGGCAAAATTCTCACATCTGTTAGTCACTGCCAGATCACTCCACGGAGGATCAGACTATCTTTCTATCTGTTATTGCTCAACTTGCGAACCCCGATCATGTTTTTAAGCTGCGATCGCTGTGCAGAAAAACCCTGGCCTCGCGATCGCAGTCAATGTGATATTGGGAGAGATTCCATGAAAGTCAACTTCACAGTTGGCAGTTGATCAAGTTCGGAGATAGTCGTCAGAAAAATAGCCTGAGAAAAGTCTGGGAGCATATTCTTCAGAAAGATAAATCGATCTAAATTCAGAGAGGATTAGCAAGGAATGGATTCCTGACAGATGAAATTATTGCGCGCTGTTGCTGCATCTTTTCGCTAGAACAGTTTTCATGATCATAGAGAAGTTATTAGCAGTTAGAGTCATCCTGTCAAAACAACGAGGATAGAAACCTCCAGAACAGGTAACGTAACTCAAAGCTTTATTAAGAGCTAATCAATATTCTCAAGGAGCTTCCGATTAAGGCTAGTACTACAATAGTGAAGCACGCCAAACAGAGGATTTTAACCTCACTATAACCTGAAAGCGAGATCAATGACAAGAGACTAGGTTAATGATCTAGGGCACGCCCAGATCAAGCTTAATATTTTTCTGATCCAGAAAAAATGCTTACTCAGCAGAGGTTTCAGCAAATAGGATTTGTTGTGACCTCACGAGACGAGACAACGCTCATTTATGATGGGTCGAAAGCGAGTATCAATTTTGGAGAGCTACCCTATCCAATGAACGACGAAGCCCATAGTATTATCGCCGACCAGATTTCCTTTTATTGGCACAGCGATCGCCCCATGCTCCAAAATTGTTCTCTGAAAGTACCGAAGGGGGAATTTTGGATGCTATTAGGAACCAATGGCAGTGGAAAATCGACCCTCTTGCGTTTATTAGCTGGCTTGTTGACTCCCCAATCAGGACAAATTAGTCTAAAACAACCCTTGGGCTTTGTCTTTCAAAATCCAGATCACCAATTGGTCATGCCCACCGTCGGAGCCGATATCGCCTTTGGTTTAGTCAAGGAAAATCTGACAGTACAAGAAACCCGTCAACGAGTCGCTGAAGCCCTAACCGCCGTTAATCTCTTGGAAATGGAACGTCGTCCTATCTATGCGCTCAGTGGGGGTCAAAAACAACGTATTGCGATTGCAGGGGCGATCGCCCGTCATTGTGAGGTATTGCTATTAGATGAACCGACAGCCCTATTGGATGCTAATACTCAACGCGAATTAGTGATCGAAGTGCAGCGTTTAGTTAAAGTTAGAGGAATGACAGCCCTTTGGGTAACACACCGTCTAGAGGAATTAAATTACTGTGATGGGGCATTTTTATTGGAATCAGGCAAAGTTGTTGCCCAAGGCGATCCCCAAATCTTAAAACAGCGATTAATGCGTTTAGAAATTAATTCCTAGCACCTATTGCTCGAAAAATCAGCTAAAAACAATGATACCCGCCTAAGGAGACGGGTAGATACGAATATGCAAACGATTTTGGACTCCTAAAAAAGACAAAAAAGAACTACAAATAAAGGTTTACTGTTAACGCAATACCTACAACCCAATAACAAAACATCACTAAGCTAACTCAAATATCGGTACAGCCTATGCCCCTAAAATAACTGGCTCAGTAGCCAAAACGCAAGGGCAAAACTATCGTGCTGGGGTGATGCTGAGGATAGATACTACGGGGAGTAGAGCAGACTCGGTACAGGCTCTAAACTCTGGGGTTGAAGAAGATTGTGTTGACTTCTTTGTACCTGAATTCAGGATAACATTGCTTTTGGTCTCTCAAACAACTTAGGGCTAGAAAATTTACATTTTGTAATATTTTAAGGAAAGAGAGGGGGGATAGCGGCTAAACGTTTGAGTAAATTGACTTCTGGGGAAATTAGGGGAAAGTGTTGACGATAGGGACAACGGGACTGGCAATCTGTTTGGTGAGGAAAAACAGGAACAGAACGATCAAAGGGAGATAACCATTGATTTAACTGGGTTAGCAAACGATCCAGTTCCTGACGAGTTTCCTGATGCTGTTTTTGACTATAGGCAATGGTTAGGGATTGAGGGGTTTGGGGCAATTTCACAAACCAGTAGGTCATCGACAACTGTTCAGGTTCATAGACGCTCGTTTCCGCTAAAACATAGAGATAGAGCTTCGTTTGCCAAGACAAAATAATCTTTTCAGGATTTTGGGGTAATAAGTAGGTTTTCCAGTCTAAAATTTCAGCTCGGTCTGGTTCCATTACTAACAAATCATAGATCACGGTTAGTAAGTAGTTTTGCCAGGGAAGGATGAGATAATGTTCTGGACTGCGCCCTAGATGGGAGGGCGGATTTTGGAGAGCAGGCACAGCTTGAATGAGAGCAGAAAAAGCGGCGGCTAGATCGGGGTACTGGTCTAGTAAGATCTCGACCGGCAAACCTAATTCTCGTTGCTGCATTAGACGGTGAAAACGATCGCCCCAATCCAATTTTTCCTGCTGTTCTGGCGGAATAGGCGTAGTTAACTGTTCTAGATAAAGACGCTGAAACTGGGGGGGACAGGTTGCTAGTAACTGTAAATGACCCTGAGAGAGACGCAACGGTGGATCAATCATGCTAAATATTTTGTTCTGCTAAATAGGCGGCTAAGGCGATCGCCCTGGGAAAGATTTGATGTTCCTGTACCTGAATACGATTATGCAGACTGTCGGATGTATCATCCGGCAAAATGGGAACTACCGCCTGGGCAATAATGGGGCCACTATCGACTTCCGCACTAGCATAATGTACCGTACACCCCGTCACCTTTACACCCGCCGCCAAAGCCTGTTCCACCGCCCGAACCCCACGAAAGCTGGGCAACAAGCTGGGATGAATGTTGATAACTCGTTGAGGAAAAGCGGTTAACAAAACAGGGGTAACAATCCGCATCCAACCGGCCATAATCACCCAATCTACCCCGTAATCCTTTAACGTCGTGACAATCGCCCGATCGAGCAATTCTCGACTATTAAACAGACGATGATCTAACAGTACTGACGGAACTTGCCACCGTTCAGCCCTTTCCTTCACCTTAGCGGTTGGATTATTGTAAATCACAACTTGTACCTGAGCATTGAGTTTACCCTGATTGATCACTGACATCAGAGCCTCAAAATTACTGCCGCGACCCGAAGCCATCACTCCCAACTTTAAGGTCTTGGCAAGTGGTAAATTCTCTAGGGAAATTACTGGTGAAATAAAACTTGGTGTTAAACCAGGGTCACTCATAATTAAACTAAATTGAGGATAAGGAGAACATCCTAAACTGTAATCTAGAGTTGCTAACCATTGGCAAGGATAAGAAGAATCTTTATGCTTACTTTACTTTTACATCAAATCTCCCCATATCTTCTCCCTCGTAATGCAGCCTCAACTCTAATATGATCTACCTCCAACTACTGTTGAATTCTATTGTAAATGTAGCTCAAAGGCTTCAAATAAGTTTTTGCCGTGTCCAAAACTATCAAAGAAATGCAACCTAAAGTTACAAAATCGGCGATCACACTACCTGAAAAAGTTTTACTGGAACGATTCGTTAGGCCAGTTTGTTGGTCGGAAATGTTGGAGGTCATTCGTTATCCAGACCTGCGATCTTTTTTAAATAAATGATATATACTCGTTATTGTAAATAATGAAGTTAAGATAGCTAAAGGTAGATTTTTATAGACAATTACTCCTCCGAAAAAGTAAGGTATAAAGACCAATCCCCATATACAAAGAAAAAAACTTATAAAAAAGAGAGCTTGTAGATACTTTGATTTATATACACTAATCCTATAACTTTCATTGAGGATTGCGGCACACTCTTTTGAACACGCCAGCCCTTGCTGAGTTACGATAGCACAATCCTTACAGACAGCCTTATAACAGGATTTGCATAATCCAACTGCCACCACATTAGTATGATTGTAACAATTCATTGGTGTTAACCATAATTACAAATTATTTTATTATTAGGATTCAAACCTAGTGCCAGTCACCAAAAATAAGTGCGATCGCCTATCCCTTCTCTTTAATGAAGTCACATAACCTATGATTCATACTTTGAATACAATGATTTTAGATTACAGCAATTAGTCTTCCTTTTTAACTCTGAGGTAAAGCCGTTAAAACAAAACGAATAGACGTTGCCACTACCGCCGTAAACAAAATCCCAATCAAAGCCCAAACCTGTTTACCTTGATTATTTTCTACCTTTTCGATCTGAAGTTCCATCTTGTCAAATCGTTTATCCATAGAGTCCAACCGTTTCTCTATGTTATCAACTTTGGTTTCTACCGTAGCCAGTCGAATCTGTACTTGATTGACATCTTTAGAAATAGTCTCTAATTTCCTGTTCATGTCAGCAGACAGGGTATCTAGCTTCTTATTCATTTCGGCTAGAACTTCGCGCAAATCAGTTTCGATGATAGTCGGTGTTGGCATCACTCATTTTGTCGTTTAGACTAATACACTCATTGTAATCTATCTTTTCACAGAGAGAACGGCCCTTCCTCAAACATCTAAAAAATAGTTGACATTATGTAACCCTTGCCTCTATAGTTGGAGATCGCGGACAAAATGGCGTTATTCAAGGTGACTCGACATAAAAACCACTGGACGCAAGCCACCTGGGGAAACTGAGGAAATTATTCCTTAAGTCTTTCAGGAGCAATGGCAAACTGTTTAACCGCCATGTAGGACTAACTCTCCCTACCACTAGTGGTCTTAACAGCCGATCAGGCAAAGACTTGATCAATAGTTCATTCTAGGACAAACAACGCCTATGCAATCTTAGCAACCTCTTCTTTTTTAAGGAGATTTAGGAAAGTTCGTCCTGGTGAGCAGCACCATACACTTTAAATTTAGGAGTAGAGGGTTAAACCGTGTCTATCGGTCTCTTAGGGACAAAGTTGGGGATGACCCAGATCTTTGATCCAGAAAACGGGACAGCCATCCCAGTCACTGTCGTGCAAGTTGGCCCCTGTCCTATTACGCAAGTTAAAACCCCTGAAACCGATGGCTATAGTTCCATCCAAATTGGGTATTTAGAAGTTAAAGAAAAAGCTCTGAGCAAACCCGAACGGGGCCATCTAAGCAAAGCAGAAGCTCCTCCCCTGCGTCACTTAACTGAATATCGCACGGAAGACACGGCTAGTTATAGCTTAGGTCAAACCCTGAAAGCTGATCTCTTTAATGTGGGAGATTTAGTCGATGTGGCGGGTCAAACGATTGGGCGAGGTTTTTCGGGTTATCAAAAACGCCATAACTTCAAACGCGGTAACATGACTCACGGTTCTAAAAACCACCGCTTACCTGGTTCGACAGGAGCAGGAACAACGCCTGGGCGTGTCTATCCTGGGAAACGGATGGCTGGGCAATATGGGGCTACCCAAGTCACCATTCGCCGCTTAACCGTAGTTAGAGTTGATGCAGAGCGCAATCTCTTGCTAATCAAGGGTGCTTTACCAGGCAAGCCTGGCACACTTTTGAATATTACTCCCGCCAAAAAAGTTGGCAGAAAATAATCCCTGAAACGGATCACCGATCAACGTAATTACTATGGTTAACTGTGTCGTTAAAAATTGGCAAGGGGAAGAGGTTGGCGAAGCGTCCCTCACTCTCAAAGTAGCCAAAGAAGAAAATGCGGCCCACATTGTCCATCGGGCTGTCATTCGTCAACAAACCAATGCGCGTCAAGGTAATGCTTCGACGAAAACCCGTTCTGAGGTGCGGGGTGGGGGTCGTAAACCCTGGCGGCAAAAAGGGACTGGTCGGGCCAGGGCTGGTTCGATTCGTTCTCCTCTCTGGCGTGGTGGTGGTGTCAGTTTTGGCCCTAAACCCAAGGATTATGAGGTCAAGATGAACCGCAAGGAACGTCGTTTGGCTCTCAGAACCGCGATCGCTGGTCGGGCGGACGATTTAATTGTAGTAGAGTCCTTTGCTGACCAATTAACCCAACCCAAAACCAAAGATTTGGCGGCGGCCTTACAACGTTGGGGTATTACTGGGGAAAAACAAGCCCTACTGATTGTGGCGGAAATTCCCGATAATTTGTATTTATCTGCTCGTAATCTTTGTTTCTTAAAAGTACTGAGAGCCGACAGCTTAAATATCTACGACATTATGGTTGCGAATAAAATTGTGGCCACCTCCGATGCCCTAGAAAAACTCCAGGAGGTTTATAGTGACTAAATTTAATCCTCGTAGTTTAGCTGATCTGATCGTTAAACCCATCGTTACTGAAAAAGCAACGCTTTTATTAGAAGACAACAAATACGTTTTTGATGTATTACCGAAAGCCACTAAGCCGGAAATTAAGGCGGCGATCGAATTGTTGTTCGAGGTAAAAGTGACCAAAGTGAATACGGCCCGTTTACCCCGTAAAACCAAGCGGGTAGGTCGTTTTCTGGGTTATAAACCCCAATTTAAACGCGCGATTGTCACCCTTCAAGAAGGCGACTCGATTAGTCTCTTCCCAGAAGTTTAGGATTTTGGCTTCGGCGGCAACTCCAGCAACCGTCAATAGTTGACTGAGCCAAGTTGAAATCCTCTCCCTAATCAACAGACCCTTGATCACTGATTAACAAAAACTATGGGTATCCGTTCCTATCGGCCCTTAACTCCTGGAACTCGGCAGGCCAGTGTCTCCGACTTCTCAGAAGTTACGAAAAGTGAGCCGGAAAAGTCACTTACGACCTACAAGCATAATAAAAAAGGTCGGAATAATCGCGGTGTTGTCACCAGTCGCCATCGTGGTGGTGGTCATAAACGTCTTTATCGGATTGTTGATTTTCGTCGGGATAAACATAATATTCCTGCCAAGGTCGCGGCGATCGAATACGATCCCAACCGCAATGCTCGCATCGCCCTGCTCTTCTATGAGGATGGTGAAAAACGTTATATTCTCGCCCCTGCTAACTTAGCTGTTGGTACGGTCATCATTGCTGGCGAAAATGCCCCCTTTGAAATCGGAAATGCCTTGCCTTTAAGCCGAATTCCTCTGGGTACTGAAGTTCACAATATTGAACTTGTCGCCGGTAAAGGTGGTCAGATGGTACGCGCGGCCGGTGGTTTTGCTCAAGTCGTTGCCAAGGACGGAGATTATGTAACGCTTAAACTGCCATCTAAAGAAGTGCGGATGGTCAGAAAAGAATGTTACGCCACCATTGGTCGGGTTGGTAATGCAGAGGTGCGAAACCTCTCCCTCGGTAAAGCGGGTCGAACCCGTCATCTAGGTCGTCGTCCCCACGTTCGTGGTAGTGTGATGAACCCGGTCGATCACCCACATGGTGGTGGAGAAGGCCGGGCTCCCATTGGACGTTCTGGCCCTGTTACACCTTGGGGTAAACCAGCTCTGGGTGCTAAGACTCGTAATAAGAAAAAGCGCAGCAGTGCGTTAATTGTGCGCCGTCGTACCAAATAGATTCTGTCCATCTAATATCACTACTCGTACTTTCCTATGGGTCGTTCTCTCAAAAAAGGGCCATTTGTGGCAGTTAGCCTCCTCAAAAAAATTGAGAAGCTGAATGTCAAAGGCGAAAAACAAGTCATTAAAACCTGGTCGCGGGCTTCGACTATCCTGCCGGATATGGTAGGTCACACAATCGCCGTTCATAATGGCAAACAACACGTTCCCGTCTTCGTTTCGGAACAGATGGTCGGCCACAAGTTAGGAGAATTCGCTCCAACTCGTACCTTCCGCAGCCATTCCAAGAGCGATAAAAAAGCCGGTCGCAAATAAAGTCAAGAGGTAAAACACTATGGCGATAGATACGACAGCCGAAGTAAAAGCGATCGCTCGTTACGTGCGGATGTCTCCCTACAAAGTGCGTCGCGTTCTCGATCAGATTCGGGGGCGTTCCTACCGTGAAGCTCTCATTGTTCTAGAGTTCATGCCCTACAAAGCTTGTGAACCTGTCCTCAAAACCCTGCGTTCCGCCGTTGCCAATGCAGAGCATAATGAGGGACTCGATCCGGCCAGTTTGATGGTCAGTCAAGCCTTTGCGGATGGCGGCCCTAGCCTAAGACGGTTTCGGCCTCGTGCCCAGGGTAGAGCTTTCCAAATTCGCAAACCGACCTGTCACATTACGGTTGCAGTCGCGCCCCAGACAGACAGATAACTCAGAATCGATTACCTGCAAAGCAAAGCTAAAAACAATGGGACAAAAAATACATCCAGTGGGCTTTCGCCTCGGTATCACCAAAGAACATAAATCCTGTTGGTATGCCGATGCAAAGCGTTATCCTGAACTTCTCCAAGAAGATCACCGCATTCGACAATATGTCGAAAAAAATCTGAGTAATGCGGGCATCGCGGATATTCGCATTGAGCGCAAAGCCGATCAAATCGAATTGGCAATTCATACGGCTAGACCTGGCGTAGTCGTCGGTCGTGGGGGGTCGGGCATTGAACAACTCCGGGTTGGACTTCAGACCATGCTGGGGGGCAACCGTCAGATTCGGATCAACGTGATTGAAGTTGCCCGTGTGGATGCCGATGCCGCTTTAATTGCGGAATATATTGCCCAGCAGTTAGAACGTCGGGTTTCCTTTCGTCGAGTTGTCCGTCAAGCCATTCAACGAGCCCAACGTGCTGAAGTCAAAGGCATTAAAATTCAAGTGAGTGGCCGCCTCAACGGAGCCGAAATTGCGCGGACAGAATGGGTTCGGGAAGGACGAGTTCCCCTCCATACCCTGCGAGCCGATATTGACTATTCCTACCGCACTGCTAAAACCACCTACGGTATTTTGGGCATTAAGGTTTGGATTTTCAAAGGAGAAATTATTCCAGGACAAGAAGAAAAACCTGTTCCGGCTCCCGTTGCCCAGCCCCGTCGGAAATCTCGCCGTCAAAACTTTGAAGATCGTTCTGAATAAACTCTATTAACTGAATTAATCATGTTAAGTCCTAGAAGAACAAAGTTTCGTAAGCAGCAGCGTGGACGGATGCGCGGCTTGGCTGAACGAGGCAGCAACATTAATTTTGGTGATTACGCCTTACAAGCGACCGAACCCTGTTGGATTACCTCTCGTCAAATTGAAGCCGCCCGTCGGGCCATGACCCGCTATATCAAACGGGGTGGGAAGATCTGGATTCGGATTTTTCCTGATAAACCTGTCACCATGCGCCCCGCCGAAACACGGATGGGTTCTGGGAAAGGTTCCCCTGAATATTGGGTTGCGGTAGTCAAGCCTGGTCGCGTCATGTTTGAACTGGCAGGGGTAACTGAGGAAATTGCCAGAGAAGCTATGCGCCTAGCTGCTCAAAAATTACCGATTAAAACCAAGTTTATTTCCCGCGACGAGGAGTACATTTAAGCTATGGCTCTCCCTAAAATCCAAGAGGCTAGAGATCTCAATGCCGAAGAATTGGCCGAGGAAATTCTAGCCGCTAAACGTAAATTATTTGAGCTGCGTTTTCAACAGGCAACCCGCCGTTTGGAAAAGTCTCATGAGTTCAAACACACCCGTCACCGTTTGGCCCAGTTGTTAACTGTAGAGCGGGAACGTCAACTTTCAGCTAATAGCGAGGCATAATTCCCTATGGCAGTTAAAGAAAGAGTGGGAGTCGTTGTCAGTAACAAAATGGATAAAACCGTTGTGGTTGCTGTCGAAAACCGATCGCCCCACCCCAAGTACGGCAAAATCGTCGTCAAAACCACCAGGTTTAAAGCCCACGACGAAGAAAATCAATGCCAAGAAGGTGATCGCGTCCGTATTCAGGAAACGCGGCCTTTAAGCAAAACTAAACGTTGGGCCGTTAAGGAAATTCTGAGTCATCAATCCTAGTTATTTTTGGGTAATCACCGTGATTCAACAACAAACCTACCTGAATGTCGCTGATAATAGCGGTGCTCGTAAGCTAATGTGCCTACGGGTTTTGGGAACCGGAAACTGCACCTACGGGGGCATCGGGGATCAAATCATCGCCGTTGTCAAAGATGCCATTCCCAATATGCCCGTTAAAAAATCCGACGTGGTTAAAGCGGTCATCGTTCGTACCAAACAAGCTGTTCATCGGGACAGTGGTATGGCCATTCGCTTTGACGATAACGCGGCTGTCATTATTAACAATGATGGTAATCCCAAAGGAACACGGGTTTTTGGCCCAGTGGCTCGCGAATTACGGGACAAAAACTATACCAAAATCGTTTCCCTTGCTCCGGAGGTACTCTAATGAGAGCCAACGCTACCAAGCGGACTGTTGCACCCAAACGCTACAGAATGCACGTCAAAAAAGGGGATACAGTACAGATCATCTCTGGCAAAGATAAAGGCAAAATTGGAGAAGTTCTGGAAACTGTTCCGGCTAACAGCACGGTCGTGGTGAAGGGAGTCAATATCCGTACCAAGCACGTCAAGCCCCAGCAGGAAGGAGAATCAGGTCAAATCAAGACCTACGAAGCTCCCATCCATAGTTCTAAAGTGATGCTCTATTCCAACAAAGAGAAAATCGCCAGTCGCATCTGTTATACCTTTACCGATGATGGTCGTAAGGTACGGATGCTGAAAAAGACAGGAGAAATCCTCGATAAGTAGGGACATAGTGTTTAGTGCGTAGAAAATAGCGTTTAACTACCAACTATTAACTATTGAACTATTAACTATCACCTATTAATTATTAACTCTCTGACCAAGCCCAGAGAACTTGATTTAAAACTATGACGCAACGACTCAAAACCGTTTATCAAGAGACCATTGTTCCTAAGCTCAAAGAAGAGTTTAGTTACAAAAATATCCATGAAGTTCCCAAGGTGATCAAAATCACTGTTAACCGAGGTCTAGGGGAAGCATCTCAAAATGCCAAGGCTCTAGAATCTTCCATCGTTGAACTGGGTAAGATCACTGGACAAAAACCCGTTGTTACTCGTGCTAAAAAAGCGATCGCCGGCTTCAAAATCCGTCAAGGGATGCCTGTTGGAGTGATGGTCACACTCCGTTCTGAGCGAATGTATGCCTTTCTAGATCGATTAATTAATCTGGCCCTGCCTCGCATCCGGGACTTTCGTGGCATTAGCGATAAGAGCTTCGACGGTCGTGGTAACTACAGTTTAGGGGTCAGAGAACAATTAATTTTTCCTGAAATTGACTACGACAGCATTGATCAAATTCGCGGTTTAGATATCTCAATCATCACCACCGCCAAGACCGATGAAGAAGGTCGGGCCTTACTCAAAGCGATGGGGATGCCCTTCCGAAATCAGTAGATTAGGGTCTAGAAAATAGGGAACAGTTAAAAAGAAACAATCATTAACTTTATTAGTGAATGCCGATCATTAACTATCCACTATTGACTATTAACTATCCACTGACAATAATCCATGATAGAGACACAATCTAAGGAATAATGGCATCTAACGATACAATTTCCGATATGCTCACTCGCATTCGTAACGCCTGTGCAGTGAGACACCCGACCACCCAGGTTCCAACCACCAGAATGACCCGCAGTATTGCCCAGGTGCTGAAAAGTGAGGGCTTTATTGAAGACTTTACCGAGGTGGGCGAAGGCGTAAAAAAATCCCTGGTTCTGACCTTGAAATATAAGGGCAAGAATCGTCAACCCCTGATCAATACCTTACAAAGAGTAAGTAAGCCTGGACTACGAGTTTATTCTCCTAGTAAAGATATTCCCAGGGTCTTAGGCGGTATTGGCATTGCCATTGTTTCTACCTCCCAGGGCATTATGACTGACAGAGAAGCTCGCCGTCAGGGCATTGGGGGAGAAGTCCTCTGTTACATCTGGTAGTGAATAGTTGACAGTCAATAGTCGATGGTTTTAACAAGCTATTTCCTATTCACTTAGCACTATTTACTAGAGAAAGTATGAACATCTAATTCAGAAAAATTATGTCTCGTATTGGCAAACGCCCTATTCCCGTTCCGGCAAAAGTCACCGTTGATATTCAAGGGTTACACCTAACCGTTAAAGGGCCGAAAGGAACCCTAGAACGTCAATTACCGGATAAAGTCATCATTGCTCAAGAAGGCGAAACACTTACTGTCGTTCGTCAAGATGAATCTCGTACCGCACGAGAACGTCATGGATTAGTTCGTACTCTGGTTGCCAATATGGTGGATGGGGTTTCCAATGGCTTTGAACGTCGTCTAGATATTCAAGGGGTCGGTTATCGTGCCCAGGCTCAAGGAAATAAAATTATCCTCAATGTTGGTTACAGCAAACCCGTAGAACTGGATATGCCATCGGGGATTCAAGTCGCGGTCGAAAACAATACCCAAGTCATTGTCAGTGGCATTGACAAGGAATTAGTCGGAAACGTTGCGGCTAAAATTCGCTCTGTTCGTCCTCCTGAACCCTACAAGGGCAAAGGCATTCGTTATCTGGGTGAATTTGTCAGACGTAAAGCTGGTAAGACAGGGAAGAAATAAACCATGAAACTTTCACGCAAAGATTTAGTACAACGTCGTCATCGACGCATTCGGCACAAACTAGCTGGAACGGCCCAACGTCCTCGTTTAGCAGTTTTTCGTTCCAATCACCATATTTACGTTCAGGTGATTGACGATGTGGCCCAACATACCCTGGCCGCTGCTTCGACCTTAGATCCGGATCTCAGAGAATCCCTAGAGTCTAGCTCCGATTGTACTGCTTCCGCGGCGGTCGGGACACTCATTGCCAAACGAGCGATCGCGGCTGGCATTAACGAGGTGGTCTTTGACCGGGGGGGCAATTTGTATCACGGTCGGGTTAAAGCCCTAGCAGATGCGGCTAGAGTCGGTGGCTTGAACTTTTAAGAAACTATCCAAAAAATCAAGGGAAAAACTATGGCAAAGCGTCGTAAGAGTAGCCGCACCAAGGCCAAAGAAACTAACTGGCAAGAACGGGTTATCCAAATTCGTCGGGTTAGTAAGGTGGTTAAGGGCGGTAAAAAACTCAGCTTTAGAGCGATCGTCGTGGTCGGCAATGAAAACGGTCAAGTCGGAGTCGGAGTCGGTAAAGCCGGAGATGTGATCGGGGCCGTTCGTAAAGGCGTAGCCGATGGCAAAAAACAACTCATTGATGTGCCTTTGACCAAAGCCAACTCCATTACCCATCTCACCAAAGGAGAGTCGGGAGGAGCCAACGTTATTATTCGTCCCGCCGCACCCGGTACTGGGGTAATTGCTGGGGGAGCCGTTCGTACTGTCTTAGAACTAGCTGGAGTCAAAAATATTTTGGCCAAACAATTAGGTTCTAACAATCCCCTAAATAATGCCAGAGCTGCTGTTAATGCCCTGGAATTGCTGAGAAGTTTCTCCGAAGTGGCCGAAGAACGGGGCTTACCTCTGGAGCACCTATATACTTAATCGCTATCAGTACCGAAAGGGAAGGCTCATCTCTGGTTTTTGGCATTGTCCCAAAGTAGAAGAACCGCTCTTTTGACCTGATAGGCAACATCAATGGTCAATCCTTTAGCAAAAAATAACTATTATGCGATTAAATGAACTGGCTCCTAAGGAGGGGTCGAAAAAGCGTCGTCGTCGTGTTGGGCGGGGAATCTCTGCTGGTCAGGGGGCCAGCTGTGGTTTTGGGATGCGGGGACAAAAATCCCGTTCTGGAACCGGAACCAAGGCCGGGTTTGAAGGGGG
Organism: Snowella sp.; assembly: GCA_035285405.1. Classification (GTDB taxonomy): domain Bacteria; phylum Cyanobacteriota; class Cyanobacteriia; order Cyanobacteriales; family Microcystaceae; genus Woronichinia. The sequence goes on from JAYKJI010000364.1 coordinate 38,989, forward strand.
ACAAATGCCCCTCTATCGCCGTTTGCCAAAGTTAAAACATTTTCCTCTGGTAAATCCTAAGCAATATACCGTGATTAATGTTGGCAAATTGGCAGATCTTCCTGCTCAGACGGAAGTTTCCCTCGAAAGTTTAATGGCTGCTGGTATTGTTACGACCAATGATGGCCCCTTGAAAATCCTCGGTCATGGAGAATTAACTGTTTCCCTAACCGTTAAAGCAATTTGTACTGTTGGTGCTAAAGCAAAAATTGAAGCGGCTGGTGGCACTATCGTCAGTGAATAGACCATTGGCAACTGATAGACTGATAACTATTAACTGTTAAAAAAGAAAAACTATGGTCGTTAGTCGAGATAAATCGCCAACAGCCCAGGAAACTTTTCTGCAAATGGCTCAAGCGGCTGGCCTGCGGGGGCGGCTACTGATTACTATCGGGCTTCTGATTTTAGTCCGTTTAGGCATTTTTATTCCAATTCCCGATATTGATCGCGCTGCTTTTGCCCAGGCGATCGCCAATAGTCCCGTGCTGGGATTTCTCGACATCTTTACGGGTGGTGGGATCTCTACCATCGGGATTTTTGCTTTGGGGATTTTACCTTATATTAATGCCTCAATCATTATTCAACTGCTCACATCCGCCGTTCCAGCCCTAGAGGATTTGCAAAAAAACGAAGGGGAAGCAGGACGACGAAAAATTTCCCAATATACCCGCTATGTGGCAGTCGGTTGGGCTGTTATTCAAAGTGTGGGTTTAACCATTGGTTTATTACGTCCTTACGCCGTCAATTATTCACCCTTTTTTGTCTTTCAAACCAGTCTAGCCCTAACGGCAGGTTCCCTATTTGTCATGTGGCTTTCGGAAATTATTACTGAGAGAGGCATTGGCAATGGAGCTTCTTTATTGATTTTCGTCAATATTGTCGCTACCTTGCCTACAACTTTGGGCAATACAATTGACTATGCTCAAACCGGCGGAAGACAGGCGATTATGCAGGTTACTGTCCTGCTGTTAGTGTTCCTCGTTATGATTGTGGCTATTGTTTTTGTTCAAGAGGGAACAAGGCGCATCCCAATTATTTCTGCCCGTCGTCAGGTGGGAAAAAGACTTTATCGAGAAAGAACCAGCTACCTACCGCTTCGTCTTAATCAAGGGGGGGTGATGCCGATTATTTTCGCTTCTGCTGTCTTAATTCTGCCCTCTTCCTTAGCTGGATTTTTTAATAATAAAGAAAATTTAAGTGTGGTCTCTCAGCTCCTCGTACAAATGACCAATGCTCTTCAGCCAGGAACTTGGACCTATACCATTGTTTATTCGGTGTTGATTTTCTTTTTTAGTTATTTTTACGCCAGCTTGATTGTCAATCCAGAGGATGTCTCGAAAAATTTAAAGAAAATGGGTTCGAGTATTCCGGGTATTCGACCAGGGAAAAAGACAGAAGAATATTTAGGGGGCGTTCTCAATCGTCTGACTTTTTTAGGCGCAGTTTTTTTAAGTATTGTGGCTACCGTTCCGATTTTTGTAGAACGTGCAACGGGCGTAACCACCTTTCGCGGTTTAGGAGCGACCTCTTTACTTATTTTGGTTGGGGTTGCCATTGATACAGCAAAACAAATCCAAACCTATGTTATCTCTCAACGCTATGAGGGGATGATTAAGCAGGATTAATGGTGTGGCGAATTATCATGCCTTTCTAATCACCCTTAGCCCCCCTTTCAAAGGGGGGAATTTTGTTAGAGTATAAATTCATTACTTAACAATAAGCTATGTGGCAATAAGTCCTTTTTTTAAAACGGATTTAGGTTAGAGAGAGAAGGCTAGGAGCCGATTTTTACATTTTATTTATTTTCAATCGAGGGATTTAAAATCATGTCTAAGGGCAACGGTTTATTGTTTTTAGGTGCGCCAGGTTCTGGAAAAGGAACTCAAGCCCAAGTTTTAGCAGCCAGTCTCAATATTCCCCACATTTCTACAGGAGATATGCTACGTCAGGCGATCACCGATCAGACAGAATTGGGAGAAAAGGCCAAAAATTATATGGATAAAGGGGAATTGGTTCCTGATGAATTAATCTTAGGCCTAATTAAAGAACGTTTAAATCAAACTGATGCAGAAAATGGTTGGATTTTAGACGGGTTTCCTCGTAATGTTCCCCAGGCAGAATTTTTGGATCAATTATTAGTGGAAATTGATCATCGAACCCAATGGGTGATTAACCTAGATGTTGCCAATGAAGCTATTATCCAGCGTTTATTACTGCGTGGTCGAGCCGATGATACGGAAGAAACTATTCGCCATCGTTTAGTGGTTTATCAAGAAAAAACGGCTCCGCTGATTGCCTACTACCAAGAACAGGGCAAATTACAAATGATTGACGGCGATCGCGCTCCTGAACTAGTGGCTGAGTCTTTAAAAGCATTGGTAACAGCTTAAGATTGGCTATACTGAAACAATCTTCACCACCTAAGGGGATGACCATGACGACCTTAACACTTGCTCCTGCTTCTGTTCAACAAGTTATCCCCTACAGTCTGATAGAAGAAGGAAGACAACCTAAGTTTGGCAATCGTACCGTAGAAAAATTTCTCCTAGCTGCTGTTCAGGCCTTGAAGGAAAGTCACCCTGATAATATTTCTCTCGTAGTAGTGGTAGCTCCAGGTAAACAAACACGAGAAGACCCTTGGCTACGAGGTTATAGGAAGCCTGAAGAGATTACATTTCACACTTTTTATAAAGAGGGTAATTCCTTTGGGGCAATAGAAAGACTTTCCAAAATTATTGCAACAGCCTATGGTGAGAATAAAATTTTTGCGGTGATTTGCCCTCACCCAGTTCCGAAAGATTTCCGATTACTTTCAGCGGAAATTCGCGGTAATCTAGCTAATTCTGGTTGCTTACTGTACGCTAGCTGAGGGAGTAAGAATCAATGCAGACAGCCTATCAGGAAACAGCAGAAAGGACTTTAGCCGCGGCAAAATACCTATTAGAACGAGAAATTTACGAGATGGCAGGTTTCTGCTGTTACCATGCCTATGAGTCTAGCGCATCTGCTTTAGCCATTAACTGTTCTAGACCTCACGGCAAAGACGTACCAAATCATCGGAGAAAACTTGACATTTTTCAAGAGTGCGTGAATAGTATTGGCGATAGTCCCATCCTAGCTAAAGTTCGCCAACTCAATCTACGTATTAAGCCTGTCAGGGATAACTTTCTTTATCCTACTGAAAATGCTGATGGACAAATCATGTTACCAAGGAACTATCTATCCCGTGAACAAATAGAGAGATTATTTAGTGATGTTCAGGAAATTGTTGAATGGGTAGGAACTCAAGTTCGAGCTTGATGTAACAAGTTGTCACGCCTAGCTATGAGTTAATTTCTCCAAAAGTTTGCTAATATGTGCTAAGGCGGTCTTCTAGCCGTCTCGTTTTGGCTTGTTCATTTTATAAGGAGGTTATCCCCCGATTGGCTAAACAAGATCTCATCGAAATGGAAGGAACTGTTATGGAATCCTTGCCGAATGCCATGTTTAGAGTAGATTTAGACAATGGCTTCAACGTCCTGGCCCACATTTCTGGCAAAATTCGCCGTAATTACATCAAAATTTTACCCGGCGATCGCGTCAAAGTAGAACTCACCCCCTACGACCTCACCAAAGGACGGATCACCTATCGTCTCAAAAATAAAAAATAATCAAACCCTATTGTTCTTAAACATAAAGCTTGCTAACTTTTTTTTTAAATCCCTAGAAAAATGCTGACAGTGTTCTGACTTATTGCTATAATAAAAAGCTTGCAGTGTTTTGCCAAAACCTAATCGGCATGAAAGTTAGAGCGTCAGTTAAGAAAATGTGTGAAAAGTGTCGCGTCATTCGACGACGTGGCCGCGTGATGGTGATCTGTTCCAACCCCAAGCATAAACAACGTCAGGGTTAGCAATCAATCCAACCTTCATGAAACAAGTCTAAACCAAAACCACCCAATTAAACAGATTAGAGGGAGAAACAACGTGGCGAGGATAGCTGGTGTTGACCTACCCAGGGATAAACGTGTGGAAATCGCACTAACCTATCTCTATGGTATCGGTCTATCACGATCTCAAAAAATTCTAGCGGAAACAGGAGTTAATCCTGACACTAGAACCAGAGACTTAAGCGACGAAGATGCTGCCGCTTTACGGGCCTATATTGATGCCAACTATGAAATTGAAGGGGATTTGCGCCGTTGGGAAGCAATGAACATCAAACGGTTGGCTGATATCGGAACCTATCGGGGCCGTCGTCATCGTATGGGTTTACCTGTTCGAGGACAGAGGACTCGTACTAATGCACGGACTCGTCGAGGTCGTCGGGTAACGGTAGCTGGGAAGAAAAAAGCCCCAGCCAAGAAATAATCTTTTTCCAATTGCAATTGAATTAAGCAGAGAGTTCAAGCTAAAGCTATGGCGCGACCAACCAAAAAAAGCGGCCCCAAGAAACAGAAAAAAAATGTTCCCAGTGGTGTCGCTCACATTCAATCCACCTTCAACAACACAATTGTTACCATCTCCGATATTAGAGGGGATGTGGTTTCCTGGGCTTCGGCAGGCTCTAGTGGTTTTAAAGGTGCTAAAAAAGGAACCCCCTTTGCCGCTCAAACCGCAGCAGACAATGCCGCCAGACGGGCAATGGATCAGGGCATGAGACAACTCGAAGTTATGGTCAGTGGGCCAGGGGCTGGCCGAGAAACAGCTATCCGAGCACTTCAGGGAGCCGGACTGGAAATTACCGTGATTCGGGATGTTACCCCGATTCCCCATAACGGCTGTCGTCCTCCGAAGCGGCGGAGAGTTTAATCCAAATAGAGCCTCAAACAATTTTTTTAGGGACAAGATGCCTAAAAATTTCGAGACTTTGCGGGGATCATCAACCCCAATGGATAACTAACAGGGCTAAGGAATGAGAAGGGAGGTCACGGCTGTGGCGCAGTTTCAGATTGAATGTGTGGAATCCACCACCAAAAAAAATCAAAGTCAATACAACAGATTCGTGCTAGAGCCTCTAGATCGAGGACAGGGAACGACGGTGGGCAATGCTCTTCGACGAGTACTGCTTTCTAATCTTCCTGGAGCCGCTGTCACTGCAATTCGGATTGCGGGGGTGAATCATGAATTTGCGACCATACCAGGGGTTAGAGAGGATGTTTTAGAAATCATGCTCAACATGAAAGAAATTGTCCTCAAAAGTTATACAGATCAACCCCAAATTGGCCGTTTAGTGGCGATGGGGCCGGCGACTATTACGGCGGCCCATTTTGATGTTCCGTCCGAGATCGAAGTGATTGACCCCAATCAATACGTTGCTACCTTAGTAGAGGGAGCAAAACTAGAGATGGAATTTCGGGTTGAACGTGGTACTGGTTATCGAGCCATTGATCGTAGTAAGGATGACACTTCATCTCTAGATTTTCTGCAAATTGACTCGGTGTTTATGCCTGTTACCAAGGTCAATTACGCGGTGGAAGATATTCGGGCTGATGGAGCGGGGCCGAAAGACAGACTGGTATTAGAAATTTGGACAAATGGTAGTATCCATCCCAAAGAAGCTTTGTCCGAAGCGTCGGAACTGATTGCGAATTTGTTTATTCCCTTAAAAGATTTAAATGAATTGGAAACTAGTCAGAGTGACTATCAGGATGAAGTTAACC
>JAYKJI010000365.1:0-5033 GCA_035285405.1 Snowella sp.
CGGTGAGCATTATGGTCAACATAAATCTATCCCATCGTCCAAAAATTAGCCCTGAGTTTGCCACTCGGTTAATGACCCTTGAACCCCGACAAAAAATTCGCATTATTGTCCTCCTCCAAATTCCCAAAACCGAAAGTAATAAAACAGTTAAACCTCAAACTCGTGCAGAACGTCAAAATACTATTCAATCCGTGCGAAATAGTGCCAGTCAAGCCTTAGCAAATATCACTAACATTCTCCAAAAATTTGAAGGAAAAACGCTTACAGAACAGCCCGATCTCTTAGGCTCCATTCCCATTGAAATTACGGCCCCAGGAGTTACCGCCCTAGCCCAATCTAACGCTGTTAAAACTATTATTGAAGATCAGCCCATTCATCCTGCTTATACCCAGGATTTCCAAAAAGTTATTTTAGATTATTCCTAACAAGTGATCGCTCTTTGTAAAATCAGAAAAAAGCGATTATTTTGGTAGTAAATTCTTTTTAACTAAGCAGGATAAATGCGTAATCGCCGATTGGGTTCTTCCCCAAAACTATCGGAATGCAAACGATAATGTTCCACTAACTCATGCTGCATTTTTCGCACCTTGCCCGATCGCGGTAATAATTCAACAGGTTGGCCAGTGGGAATGACAATTTGTTCCACAGCCAGCCGAGCCTCTTCCAACGCTTCCAACTCATCATCGCTGCCACTACGAGAAAATAACCTCAGATCGGTACTTTCCGAAGTATTAGTATCATCCATGCCTAAAATCCGTTGCAGAATACGGCTAATTTGGGGAATCGTATTGGACTTAATACCATAGATTGGAATATGACGACCCTTCGCCACCTGGCGCAATTTAGAATGGGTTTTCACCTGGGAACGCAGGGCAATGACAGCATCCGCATTTTGGAGTTCCTTGGTTAAGATAATCGGTAGGTTGAGAACTTCGATCACCTGTTCAATTTGAGAACGGCTAATACCATAGGGATAAACATAAACGGGCGCATCTTCTCCCGACAACGCAGACATGGGTCGTAACTCATTCACCGAGTCCGGTTGTGGCCAGGACTGTTCTAGAAGTTGCTCAAACTCTGGTTGATTAAGGCTATCGGATAGCGGCGAGAGCGGCACCATTCGCCCAGAGGCTCGCCATCCTGTGGGTCGAGGAACACTTTGCAATGTTTGGGTTGGTATGACCGTTTGTGGGGAAGGCGTTTGCGGGTTTTCCTGAGTAATTTCTACCTGGCCCTGTTCATCCACCCTTCGTACTTGCAGGCTGGGTTCCTTACCTCGTAGCAACATATCAATGGTTTGGGCCACCTCAGGATGAACTACCCAGCGTTGACGCTCTAACATTTCCACTGCGATCGCAAAGGTGGGGGGAGCTTTTCGTTCTAAAACGGTTTTTTGAGAACCACGACGACGGGCTTCTTCATCTCCTAGGGTGACGGCCTGAATACCGCCCACCAAATCAGATAGAGTCGGATTTTTAATTAAATTCTCTAGGCGATTGCCGTGCGCCGTACCGACTAATTGAACGCCTCTTTCGGCAATAGTACGGGCGGCCAGGGCTTCTAACTCTGTGCCAATTTCATCAATGACGATCACCTCTGGCATATGGTTTTCCACCGCTTCGATCATGACCTGATGTTGCAGTTCAGGCCGAGCCACCTGCATCCGACGGGCACGACCGATCGCCGGGTGGGGAATATCACCATCACCAGCAATCTCATTAGAGGTATCAATAATCACGACCCGCTTATTCAGATCATCGGCCAAAACCCTGGCAATTTCCCGCAAAGCCGTTGTTTTCCCCACACCAGGACGACCCAATAACAAAATAGAATTGCCCGTTTCTACCAAATCCCGAATCATGGCAATCGTCCCAAACACTGCCCGTCCGACCCGACAGGTGAGACCAATAATTTTATCCGTCCGGTTACGAATGGCACTAATACGGTGTAAAGTGCGCTCAATACCGGCTCGATTGTCACCACTAAACAGACCGACTCGTTCAATGGAATACTGCAAGTCATCCAGACTAATGGGTGTTTCGCCTAGATAGATTGCTTCCTGGGGAAAACGGGCTTCCGGTAAGCGTCCCAGATCCATAACCACTTCGATGAGGCGATCGCGTTGGGGATGGTGCTGAAGGATAGTACGAATGGCAAGGGGAAGAATATCAAGCAGTTGATTAAGGTCGTCAGTGATTTGCATCCGTTGAGTCGAGACGGTTGAGGGCATTGCGGGGTTTTTCAAGGAACTTAAGTCTGAAGATAACAAAGATTTCGGAAGAATTCACAAGATAGTCAAGAATCTCGTTAGGATGGTAGTGTAAGGACGAGGATACTATTTATCTGAAGGAGCATCCTGATCGAAGACCCAATGAATGACTCAGGATTAACCTAGGGAATTGACCATTTCCTCCCAATTGTCCCATCCAGTTTAATCATGAAAACTCATGTCTCTTTTTTCATCTGTCTTCATTCTAGCAAGTACGGCGATCGCTCTTGGTGGTAATCCTGGCCATATGGCTCCGTCTTTAATTATGGCTCAAGCCTCCAAACCTAGCATAACGATTAATATGACCCAAGCAGACAATAGCAAAACGATCCATGTCAAAAACGGCGAAACGTTTGATCTCCGTTTACAGGAAAACCCTTCTACAGGCTTTCAATGGTCAGTTTCTCCTGAACAAACAGGAATCGTCAAATTGACCCAATCGGGTTACGAAGCAAATACACCTCAACAGGTCGGTAGTGGTGGCCATCGTCTGTTTACTTTTCTCGCGCTAAAACCAGGGAAAACCAATCTTTATTTACATCTTTTTCGTCCTTGGGAAGGGGAAAAATCTAGCGTCAAAGACTGTAAACTCCAAGTTGAAGTAAGTTCTTAAGTAATTCCTCACCCTAATTAGTTTCATGATTAGGGGATAAAACTTATATCCAAAGCCTCAAAAGATTAATGTAAAAAGCCCTCTGATGAACTTTGACAACTTCTCAATTCTCCTGATTGACGACTATTATTATCCAGTAAACAGAGATTACAAATTTCATAAATTTCTAGCTGATCTATCCGCATATTGTAAACTGCTTTTTGTAAATCGGTCAGATCACGAGGAGAACTATAGAGAAAATAATCAATGGCTCTGACTAACAGATCTTTATTGAAAGGAACAATGAGTTTCTGTCCGTTACTCTGTCTGGTTTGAATTAAATCGGCCACCATGCCGACTTGCCATTTTCTGGTGTCAATGGATGGTGGAATATCGGGATTATACGCTAGCCGTCACTGAAGTTAAAGCTATTGAATTGATTCGCTTTGTCAAAAGTAAAAATCCCGACCTAACTTGAAGCAATGAGTAAAAAGACGATAATAATTGAGGCTAAAATTGTTGACAAAAATCCTCAATGGAATAGAGTAAATTTTCTAAGCGAAACAGAGGAAGGGCTTGCTAACTAATTTTATTTCTTTTAGCTTATGGCTATTTTTTTGTTTTATCTTGAATTCAGGTTATCTTAATAGCCATGACGAAAATATCTCTACAAAAAATCAAAACATCTTTTGCAGCTTCCATCGGAAATTTTATTATGATATGAACGCGCTCATATTAGGGAACATGCTGTTTTAGTAACTCTTCTTACGTTGCAGAGTTAACCGCGATCGCTGTTTTCCTGGTTGAGAAAGCAGGGGCGATCGCACTTTCACAAGCCAATCGCGGTTTTAGTTTAATCAACGTCCCAAACAAAATCGCAATTTTAAAGTTTAATCAATAGGAAGACGGCGATCGCTCTTAAATATTTACACCAAGTACACAGTCTCGAATCAACTTGATAAGTCCTTAATTTCTATTATAACAGTCACTTTGTTTGTCTTCATAAACCAAAATAAATTCATCAAGTATTAATGCCAAAACCAAGAACTCTGAAGAAAACTTCTCAACCTATCATCTCCTGCACTTAATAAACAAGCACGCGCAACAGATTAAAGTTCTTGATCTGCTTTAAGCATATCGCGAATATTATTAGCTTTCTCGCGAAGCTTATCTTTCGCAATGCTATTATTTTTATCTTTGTGATACTTATCCAACTCATCCAAATAAGCTTGGATATTTTGCCAACAATTGTGCCATTTCAACTTACGTTTATCCATTAATGGAGGAAAATCAAGATTATATCTTTCAATCGAATATTTAACACGAAGTTTTTCCCATTCGTCATTAATGTGTGGGCTAGGAATTGCTCTTCCTTCCATATTAAAAAATAAAAGAGTTGGATCATGGCTGTCAGTAGGGTCTAATAAGAAAGGGTCTTCATACCTTAAATCACCATCAGGACTTATTACTCTTTGAGATTCATCTCGTAAGGGAAAATATGTTCCTTTTTTCCTATTGCCAGCATTACCGCAGATGCGAAAATTATTCCAGTCAAATGCAAGCCACCAATAACCATCATGTTCAGTTCCATCTAGATCTTTAACAGATTTTTTTGGGCGAAAATGTTCTACATCCCAATGGCTAAAGCAATCTTTTGCTTCAGAAAACCAGCATTTTTGATGAGAAAGTGAAAGTAACCATTTTTTCAAATTTCCCCAGACTTTGCTGTTACTATCTATAATCTCTTTTTGTTCATTTGTATTTGAAGCTGCTTTTAACTGAGCGAGCAATGTTTTTGCCTCTGTAACAAATGTTGAATAATCAGAGTGATATTCTGAACTTGATTCAGGGGGTTCTAAACAAATATATCTCATTTTAATCATCCTCCTGCGAGGCATTTTCTTCAGCAAGAATCTCTGCTAAAATCTCATCAGCTAGATTAGCTTGCTCTTGTATTTCCTCTTTTGTTAAGACATCCTGTTCAGGTATTGTTTTTGCCATCGCATTTGCAAAGTGTTCAAAATAAGGATTTGGATGAGTACGAGACACATGAAGTGAATTAAGATCATTAGCAAGTTTAATTAGGGCTTGCTGAAAAAGTCAAAAAACGAAAGAAATGTGGGTTAGGGAAGTATAAACTGAAAAAGCAGAGATAACTTATACTTATGATGA
>JAYKJI010000366.1:0-69988 GCA_035285405.1 Snowella sp.
TTTTTCTAAGAGCAATTGAATATAATCAGGAACTATCAGCAGTATTGCGAGAAATAGCAAAGGCTCCATCTTTAGAAAAAACTTTTCAGACAATACCAGAGGGAAAAATTATTGAATGGTTTAAACAACAATCGAATGACTAGAGGCTTTGTTATGGAAAACTAGAAGGCGTTGCTTAATCGGGGTATGAAGTCAAATTTTGCATACATCTAGAAGCCAGCGTGAGCCTACGCTTTAAAAACTGCATCTTTAGAGATTCATACTGTAAATCAGCAACGCTCTTTTTTCTGTTTTGGATGTTCCTAAAGCAGAGCGTAAAAGCTAAACTGTTTGGGATAAAGAAAAACCTAGTGATGTCATCCTTTACCCGAATATTTCGGGAGATCTTGGCGCCTGATGACTGACTAAGGTTTCAATGGATAGGTGGGTCTTAGCAAACCCTAAGCTTAATCAATGATTGCTATGTTAAATTAGCAAAAAATTGAATTTGGCTCTTGTAAGGTGGGCTGAAAATTATGAAGAGGTAAAAACTGTTTGGTTAAAATGGGTCACTTTAGAGTAGAAATTTTTACTAACAAGATCAGAGCAGTTAAGGCAAGCTAAGGATCGAGAAAAATAGGCTCAAAATAAGACAAAAAAATTGTCAGCAAAGCTGCGTAAAATGGGAATTAATCCAGATAATTTGTGATCGTTCGGCAAAATGTAGAAAATTTCTGGACGGAAATATCTAACTTTATTAAAAATAAAATGTCATTAGCAAAAAGGATAGCTTTTGGAGTAGGAGTTTCATGGTTTAGTAGAATCGTTACAATCTCCGCTAGTCTTTTTTTGATCCCTCTTATGTTTCATTACTTGGGCAAAGAAGAATTAGGACTATGGTTTTTGCTTAGTGGTAGTCAAGGAATGCTAGGTCTTTTGGGAATGGGAATTGCTCCTATTATTTCTAGAAGAATTGCTCTAGCCAAGGGGAAAAGTGGCATAGAAGCTGAAGTTAAATTAAGCGATGAAAGTAAGCAAGAAATCGGAGACTTAACAAGCATTGCTAATACTTTGCTTAAAATAATCGGCTTGTTTGCTTTTTTGGTTAGTTCCATCGTAGGATACTTTTTTATTAGTCAGTTGGTAATAGTAGAAGTGTCAAGACAAACTGTCATTTTGTCGTGGATTATATTATGCTTGGGTTATTCAATTAGTGTTTGGGTAGAGTATCTTAATTGCTTATTGATGGGTTTTGGCTATGTCGGATTTAATAATTTAATTTTAACGTTCATGTCTCTCGGTACAACAGTCATTAATATTGTAGTAGTAATCTTAGGAGGAGGGTTATTAGAATTATCTATTGTTTTAGTCATTACCAACTTAATTCAAAGATCTCTACTAATTATATTTATTAGAAAATACAAACCACATCTGCTGAAATTTAAAGGACAATGGAATACTGATACGGCTAAAAGTTTAGTTAAGCCATCTCTAGACTACTGGTTTAAAAGTTTAGGTACATACACAATACTCAGATCAGACCAATATTTTATTAGCACATTAATAGGTGTTTCAGCTATTGCTTCCTATAATGCTACTTATCAATTAGTTTCAAACCTCCGAACATTAGCTGTTTCCCTTTCCCAATCTTCTATTCCTTTTATTAGTCAAATGTGGAAGTCAGGAGAGATAGAGTATGTGCATAAAATAGTAGAAAAAGTTTGTCTATCTGCTTTATTAATTGTGAGTATTGGATCAAGTTTTTTGTTGGTTTCAGGAAGAAGCTTTATTGAATTATGGATAGGAAAAGATAGTTTTATTGGTTACGGGATTTTAATTGTTTTTTGCATCATGATTTTTTTTGACACACAGAATGCTTGTTTAATCGAGTGTGCTAGAGCCACTGGCAAAGATAAATATGGATTTATGTCAATGATAGCTGGATTTTTGAATATAACTTTGACATTAATTTTGATTAAGCCGTTGGGATTATTGGGAGTCTGTCTTGCCACCTTAATTAGTCTGATGTTAACTGAAAATTGGTATGCCTTATATGAACCTCTTGCTAGACTCAAAATAACCTTGGGAGAGTATGTAAAAAAAATCACATTACCAATAGTCGCCATTTTTATCCTTAATTATACTATAAGCTTTTTGATTAACCTGTCATTGTCTTTAAGTTCATGGAATAGTCAATGGATTTCCATTGTGTTAACTATATTGTCAAGTTTACTTGTTTTTCTATTTATGGCCTATCAGCTTGTACTGGATAAAGCACAAAAGAATACTGTTTTTAGACGCTGTTTTTTTTAAAATATTTTAAGAAAAAATAATTGAAACTTATGTTGCGGTTAGGGCACATTTTTGCCTATAGAGTCCATTTGGTATCTTTGCTAAAACCTTTGCCCAGTAAGGATTAAAGAGAATTAATCAGAATACCTATAATGCTTATCAGCTAAGGGTTACAAGAGAGATGCCAAATGGGTTCTATAATTGAGAAACAATTAACCGTCAGCCATCATCCTTGAATATCGAATGTTTTGCCTGTTGCAATTCAAGGACAATTATAAACTCTCTCTAAAATCACCTATTTGGACTTAACCTTCCTGTCCACTTCTTCAAAATAAAGCCAGTATATCGAGAATTTACTTATTTACTTTCCAATTAAACCCAAGTGATTATGTCTTTTTTGAGCAATCAATTCCAATTTATAGAATTAAGAGGCCATCATATTTATACCTGTGATCTCGACTCCAATTCCATTGTGCTGGATTTAGGCGGGCATTTAGGACAATTTTCTCAAATGTTAATCTCTTACTTTAACTGCGTTTGTTATTGTATAGAGGCATCACCTAGCTTATATGATCGAATTCCATCTAATATTCCCCAACTAAAAAAATTCAACTATGTAATTAGTGATTCTAGCGGGATTCTTGAATTTGCTTTGACTGAAAATCCTGAAGGAAACCATATTAAAAAGGTTGAAGATCATAATAACACTGAAGAAATCATCAACACAGTTCAAGTAAATTCAATAACTATTAGTGAATTTCTAAAGAAACACAATATTAATAAAATAGATTTACTGAAACTTGATATTGAAGGTGCTGAATTTGAAGTTTTAAATTCAATTGATGATTCCTTATTGTTGACAATCAAACAAATTACGATTGAGTTTCATGATTTCAAGTTCAAAGATCTGAAGCCGCAAGTAAAAGATGTCAAACAAAGATTAGAAAGCCTAGGATTTGTTTGCATAATTTTTTCAATAACAACTAATGGTGATGTTTTGTTTATCAACAAAAACTTGGTTAAAATTTCTGATTACAATATTTTTTATACAAGGTATATTGGCAAATTCATAGAGGGAGCAAAAAGAAGATATACTCGTTTAATCACATCTAAGGAGTAATAATAAATAATGTTATAGCGTTTTTCATTTTGGTGAGGTATCAACGAGCCTTACTGGCAAAAGCTTTAATCCCATTTTCATGCCTCATTTGAATAACAATTGCTATGTTATTTTCTTGTCTGACTTATATATTATTTATTATCCCATCTTTCGCCGTAAAGAGTTCAAAAAACTCTATTATATAGATGAATCTAGTTCTGCATAAGTTTGTGCCTACGAGAAAATAAAACTTTGAGCATCCTGACATTATCTAAATCTCTCCTGATCAGTGTTTTTGTACGGACAAACACTAAAAGAGACAAAAGAAAGGACCTAAGACTTTTTCTTGTCCAATCCATTAGCTGAGAACCTCTTAAACAAAGGGAAAGACACAAACTAATTCGGAATCAGAGGTAATCAACTAAATTGATCATGTTTTTTTCATAAAAGAAGAATAACAATGAAAGCGACAATACTTGAAAGCATACCTCCAGATTACTCCAATGCACCGTGCATTTGTATGGATATTTCCTTTAGATAAAAGATTCAGAAACAATGACCATAGCTTTATCCCAATCCCCTAGCCAACATACTGTCTTTTTAAGATTTGTCAGTTGGGATACTTTTAATCAACTCTTAACAGAATTAGGTAATCAGCGTAGTCAGCGATTATCTTATGATCAAGGTATTTTAGAAATTATGACTCCCCTCGGAATCCATGAGAATAATAATCGGTTTATCGAAAGTTTAATTTTAATTATCGCCGATGAACTAGATCTTAATCTTAAGAAATTTGGTTCATTGACTCTAAAATCAAGCCAATATAAACAGGGAATTGAACCCGATTCTTGTTATTACATTGCTCAGGAACCTAGAGTTAGGAATCGTCACAATATTGATTTGGCTATTGACCCTCCTCCTGATTTAGTCTTAGAGATTGATATTACCAATACATCTTTAAATAAGTTACCGATTTATGCTAACCTCGGCGTTCCTGAGGTCTGGCGATATGATGGAAGAAATTTAAATGTTTTTGTCTTAGATCAAGAAAATAACCAATACCAGACAGTTTTTCAAAGTCAAGCTTTTCCTTTTCTTGATATTCAACTAATTCCGCGTTTAATGCAGCAAAGTTTAGAGATTGGAGAAACCGCAACCCTTAAACAGTTTCGCCAGTGGTTAAAGAAGAACAGTCAGGCAGATAGAAAATCTTAAAGAGAGAATCAGTCCTTACAACGATGTGGATATTTTTATCCAAGTGTGTTCAAACAGTGACTTAAAATAAATATTCTTATGATCAATAGAAAAAAGATTCGCTATAGCTATTGGATATGTCACAACACCTAATCTTTAAATTTATCCTCCTTAACTTTGGTGGTTTCTTTTGGAGAAATTTATGAGAAAATCAATTTTCATATTTAATATAACTATCTTGAAATTAAAGAGATAATGCTATTTAATACTTAACATATTTCTTAGTCTGTTACTGTTGCCAAATTATCTACCTAAATCATCAATCTTCATGTCTCTCAAATATATCAAAGATAAAATACACCCAAGAGTTCTTGGATATGTTAATGCAGTTCGTGGTTTTATTGAACTAGATATAGCCTCAAAAAACACCATAATTTATCTAGGCGTGTGTGATGAAGCTAACTTAGGCGATCAAATTCTTTTGTCTCAGGCAAAGTTTTCTTTTCCCGAATATCACTTAATATCCAGTAGCACTCATAATAAAATCTACAAACTTTTGATAGATAATGCCATTGAAAGAACTTCCGGTGTATTAGTTGGTGGTGGTACTCTTCTTCTGGGAAGTGAGTCAATGTTAGAACTTCTCGAAAAACTGATTCTAAATAAAATTCCTATTGCAACTTATGGTTCTGGAGTCCAAGATCCAAAATTTTGGAATTTGCAGCAAGATACCTTAGATCGATGGGCAAAAGTAATCAATTCTATTAAGCTATTAGGTGTTCGTGGACCAAAATCATTAGAAATACTTAGTGGCATGGGAATAGTACATGGCAAGATAGTTGGAGATCCAGCAGTAAGTTGTGCTCTACAAAAGAAAAACTATGATAGAAAGCATAAAGTAATTGGCATTAATATAGGAGTGACTGGTAAGTTTGATGGAGCCAGCTTTGATGATTTTTTTCAACAAATGTTGAGAATATGTAAGGTACTAAAAAAGGATGACTGGCAGTTCAAGTTCTTCTGTGTTTGGCCTCGTGATTTACCTATTATAAAGGCCTTAGCAACAGAATTAGAGATTAGTTCGCCAGACATTGTGGAAGAATATTTCTCTGCATTACGTTTTATGAAGGAGGCTGGCAAATGCAGCCTTGTTGTTAGTATGAAACTTCATCCTTTAATCCTTTCAATCGCCAGTGGTGTTCCATCAATCGGAATTCAGTATCAACCTAAGTTGCTAGATTTTATGTCTTCTATTGACTCAGAAAAGATGCTACTTGTTGCTGACTCCAATCTGGCAACAAATTGTCTTGAATTGATTAATCGAGCTAATTCTGAAGAATTATCTGCTGCTAGTACACAATGGGAAGGTTGTGTGAACTTAGCGCATCACTTCTCTGAATACCAGAGAGAATTGAATAGAGAAATATCTTCATGGCGAAATTGATTGCGATGAATTATTATGGGTTGGTCAATAACTTTAGCCAAAAGCGTGTTATCGAATGTTTTACTATCTTAAATCCTATTTTTCTATTAATCGTCTGATTCCGATAAGCTGGGTGAAAAAAGATAAAAGTTCTTGGTTATCTACGAACTTTATTTATCCCTATTATTTTACATCCGCTAGTAAGCATAGCAAAGATATTGAGTTTATTGCCGCTCAAACAAATAAATTGGGGGAACAATCTCTCTGGAAGGGATACGGGGAAGATGATTTTAGCAAGAAAGCTACTCGTATACCTAATAATGTTAGAACTTCAGGTTCTATTGGTAATCTTTATACCTATATCGTTGTAGCTAAAAAACCAGAAATCATTGTAGAATTCGGCACTGCATTTGGAGTATCTGGAATGTTTTTTCTTGCAGGCATTGAACAAAACCAAAAAGGAACATTATTAACCTTTGAACCAAATCTTGCTTGGTCTAAAATTGCAGAAAAAAATCTATCAAGAATAAGTAATAGATTTCAATTAATAAATGATTGTTTTGAATCAAGCATTGACCTTGTTCTCGAGAAGAAACAAGTTTTAGACATTGCGTTTATTGATGCCATTCACACAAGAGAATTTGTTATTCCACAGCTAGAGATCTGTTTATCAAGAAGTAAGTCTGGTACTTTAATCATAATGGACGATATAAACTTTTCTCAAAATATGTCGGAATGCTGGAATGAAGTATCTCATGATAGTCGCTTTTCTTCCAGTCTCTCTTTTGGCAAGAGAGTTGGTGTTTTAGAGGTTAAGTAGAAACTTTCAGGAGATAAATTTATGAATTCTTTTCCAAGAGTTCTAGTGGTTCAGTATGACGCAAGACATAGATATGCCATCCCTCGTCTAATGCAGAGAATGGGTTTTCTTTCCAAATTGATTACGGGGCCGCATTCTCAAAGTAGCCTAGGTAAAATTGCGTATCAATTATCCATATTTGGAATGGAAAAATCTCCTAAAATTAAAAGTCTTTTGAATCGAAAAATTGAAGAAATACCTTTGTCAAAAATACACAGCTTAGATATCTGGTGGCTATGGCAAGAATTTTTTTTAGAGAAATTAAGAGATGATAATCCAGTTAAATGGCTCTATGAGTTAGACAAGTTTTGCTTCTCAGAGACTAAATCCTTTAATCTTAAAGAATTTGATATTTGTTACAGCATGAATGCCCAGAATTTGTCTTTGCTTAAAAAGGCCAAATATTTTGGTGTAAAAAATGTTATAGATGTTTTTATAAGCCCCCTTGCATTACGTCAAATTTACCAAGAAAAGTCTAGTTTGGGGATATCTGCTAATTTATCTGAAGTCGCATTCAGTGATTTTGAGTCTTACTATAAGGAAGTCTATAAAAGTGCAGATATTCTTCTTTGTCCATCTCAATGGGTAGCAGATGGCGTAATTGCTTTAGATAATCAATTTGAGAGAAAAATTTGTATTTGTCCTTATGGTTCAAGCCTTCAATTCACAGGTGATAATCGTAAGTCGATTGAGGGGCGAATATTTTGGGCCGGAGGTGACTGGTTTCGCAAAGGACTTCATCATTTAGCGGCGGCGGCTGATATTTTAAAGCCTAAATATCCTCAACTCGATTTTCGTAT
The DNA here is from genome assembly GCA_035285405.1 of Snowella sp. Classification (GTDB taxonomy): domain Bacteria; phylum Cyanobacteriota; class Cyanobacteriia; order Cyanobacteriales; family Microcystaceae; genus Woronichinia. The sequence goes on from JAYKJI010000366.1 coordinate 7,647, forward strand.
TGCAGGAATAACAGATGCTAATATTCAAAAAATGCCTATATTTAAGAATTTAAACTTTTTGGGCAAACTTGATGGTATTCAAATGAAGGCAGAATTTAGCACGGCTGATATGTTTGTTTTTCCAACCCTAACAGAAGGTATGGCTAGTGTCGTGATAGAGGCGATCACCAGTGGATGCCCAGTCATTACAACTAGAGGAGCGGGTGTTGATGCGCTCGAAGATGGGAAGGCGGGATTAATCATTGATTCTGTTTCTCCTGACAGTTTATCAAGATCCATTGAGTCTTTATTGCTTGATCGGCCTCGTCTTTTACAGATGAGCGCTGAATGCAAAGAATTAGCAAAATTATATACCGAAGATGCTTGGGCTTTAAGATTAAAACAGGTTATTAATTTTAGTTGTTGCGGTTGATGCCTTAATTGTGATAAATTAAATACCAAGAAATCTAATCTAAAGAACAACCTAATTATACTCCCTTATTGCTTTGAAAGGTTTTAAATTTTGTTAGACGAATACCAACAACATTTTTATCACCAAGTAGACTAAAATTTATGCCTTTTTATCTATAAATATCAACGCAGAAGTTAACTTTAATAAAGAAGCAATCAATGGCTGACTTTTATCTGTTTATTTTTATTAGTATCTGCATTGTAATCATTTATTGGTCGATTATTCGTCTAGAAAGAATTTACCAATTTCCTTTTTTCATGGTGTCGGTTTTTCTCTCATTTGTCTTGCCACAGGCAATTGCGATAATTAAAAACCCTGGAACTTTTGTTAGCTCCACATCCCTAGACAGAATGTTATTCTACGTTTGTCTCTGCGTTGCTATGTGTTGGATTGGCTATCAATTTCCCCCTAATCATAAATGGTTAGCAAAGTTAAGAATTCCCGTTGATGAAGATAAACTATTTAAAATGGGTATTGTTTTGTTGATAATTGGTTCTCTTTGTTTGTGGATTATTTCTTATATAGGAGTACAAAAAACTGATCAAGGTATGTGGACAGGTCCAGCTACCATACTAATATTTTTTGCAGGAGTTCTCAATATTGCTTTGCCACTTTTTCTGCTCCGTACCCTAAAAAATCCCTCTTTGACAAATATAGCTTTAACTTCCATTATTATATTACCTAAACTGCAAGTAATAATCATATATGGTCGTCGTCAACCTACTATTGCTTTTATCGTAACAGTTGGTTTATGTCTGTTTATTGTTAAAAATTATATTCCCCCTCGAATTTTATTATTAACTCTTATTCCTATTGCCGCCTATATTATTCCTACTATAGGAAATTTAAGGGGCAAATTCTGGGAATTAGCTATTGCAGGAAACTGGGATGCTATTCAATCGGTTTCTAAACAAGGCTTAGAAGGAGTAGTCGAAGGCAAAATACTAGAACTACGCAATGCCACTCTGGTTATGGATTATGTCACTCAATTTGATCAATATGCTTATGGCAGACAACTATGGAATACCTTTATCTTTCAGTATGTACCTGCTCAATTACTTGGAACAGAGTTCAAACAATCTCTTCAATTTAACAACAACATTGACTTAATGAGTTTTTATGGTTACCAGCCTAATTTTGGCTCTACCATAACAGGTATGGGCGATTCGTTTATCGATTTTGGTTTTTTGGGATGCCTATTTTTTGCCTTAATGGCTTACTTCTTTAAAACTTTGTGGGTATCCACTGTTCAAGAAAAAAGTATTATTAGCACTTTGCTTTATATCAGTTTGATAGATTCAGCAATGATCGGCATAACTCATGGTATAGGTAGATTTGTCAATGAATTTATCTTTAAATGTGGGGTTCTATTCTTGGTCTACTACTTTTGTAAATTTTCTCCAAAAATAAGAAGACCAATGTTAATTTAAGCCAATGCCAATGTGATTGTAAAACAAAAAAAGTACTACTCTTAGAATAAAATGCATTTTTAAAATAAAACAATGATTAAATACAAACTTAATAATACAGTTTTGGTGGATAGAGTAACTTATCTTCAAGATATATGCCGAAGCAAAAATGTTCTTCACCTTGGGGCAACCGATGCGCCTGAAACTATTGAAGCTGTTAAAAATAATAGATTATTGCACCTGAAAATTAAAGAAGTCAGCAACTCTTTAGTCGGCTTGGATATTAGTACGGCAATGATTAAATGGTTGTCAAAAAGTCAACAAATTCATAATATCTTACATGGCAATATAGAAAATTCAGAAGATTATCCTCACGACGATTTTGATGTTATTGTAGCGGGGGAAATTTTTGAACATTTGAGTAATCCAGGAAAAGCTCTTGATGCTATAAGAGTTAATGCAAAACCAATTACTAAACTAGTTATTACAGTTCCCAATGCTTATTCCTTAAAAGGCTTTATTCGAGCATTGGGAAAACACGAGCTTATCCATCCAGATCACACCTTGCATCATTCTCCTTATACATTAAAGTCTTTATTGGAAAGGCATGGTTTTATAGTAGAAAGTAGTTTTAGCTATGTTAATGGAGGTCAAGGATTAGCGGCAAGTATTGCTAATTTTCTCTTAAAGTTATTTCCTCAATTAGCTGAAGGAATAGGAGTAGTTTGCAGATTAAAAGTATAATCCATGAAAATTGTTGCTTTAACCTCTGTTTCTGGGCCATATATTTTTGCCCGCTATTCTGCCGTTGCCTCTTCATTGTCTGATGACACACTAACTTTAATTGAAATAGGCAATATATCGGTAACTTATCCATGGCAACATCCTGAAAAAAATCCCCCTTATCACAGGATTGTCTTGTCTGATCAGCCTGAAGAATTACAGCCTAAATTGAAAGTATGCCAAAATATATGGGATGCTTTATCTAAAATCAATCCTGATATTCTCGTAATCGCAGGATATAGTCGTTCATCCATGCTGTCAGCGTTATTTTGGAGTCTTTGGCATCAAAAACCCGCTATTCTTTTATCTGATTCAAAAGAAGACGATGAACCTCGCATCTGGTGGAAAGAAGCTATCAAAAGTTGGCTAATTAAAAAATATTCTAGTGCTTTAGTCGCTGGAGATATTCATAAAAGATACTTAATTAAACTAGGGTTTCCTGAAGATGCTATTTTTGTAGGCTATGACGTAGTTGATAATCAGGTGTTTCATCCCGACACCATTAAACATTTATCTAATCCTCTGGATAAGCCTTTCTTCTTAGCTATTAATCGTTTTGTTGAGAAAAAGAATCTACCCTTATTAATCTCGGCTTATGCTTCTTATCACCAAAAATTTGGTGATAATGCTTTGGATTTAGTTTTATGTGGGGATGGAGAACTGCGATCTCCCTTAGAAAATTTAATCAGTCAATATAATTTACAAGATTCTGTTCACTTACCCGGCTTTTTACAACAAGATGAACTGTTACCCTATTTTGCCCATGCCAAATGTTTTATCCATGCCAGTACGACTGAGCAGTGGGGTTTAGTCGTGAATGAAGCAATGGCCGCAGGTTTACCTGTGATTGTCTCTAATCGCTGTGGTTGCTTTGAAGATTTAGTGATAGAAGGAGTTAATGGTTTTGGTTTTAATCCTGAAAATCAACAGGAATTAACCAATTTAATGATCAAAATGTCTTCAGGAGAGGTAAATTTAGAGTTAATGGGACAAGCATCATTAAAACATATTCAAAAATATTCCCCTGATTCTTTTGCTCAGGGATTAAAAGGCGCAATTGAGTTTGCTATAAATAAACAACAATGATGCTGGTCTATTCAATCACATAAATTTGACAAGATTAAAGTTGAGTGCCTACTAAGCACAAACTAATCTTAACGAAACCAACTACTAAAAACGAACTTTCTCTGTGATTTAGACTTTTTCATATGACTTTAACTACTTATTATCAGTGGACAACTCAACACTATCACCAAGCCATTGAAGAGGGACTCTTTGAAGATGAATCAGTAGAATTACTGCAAGGCGAAATCGTGATTATGTCACCAGAAAGAGAACCCCATGCCTATTACAATAGCGAAGTAGCTGATTATCTGAGAGACTTACTCGGTAATCAAGCAAAAATTAGAGATGCTAAACCGATTACCCTTCCTAATAATTCTGAGCCTGAACCTGATATTGCTATTGTTCGGCCTTTAGGAAGAGAATATTTAGAACATCATCCTTTTCCAGAAAATATTTTTTGGCTTATTGAGTTTTCTCAAGCAACCCTTAGTAAGGATTTAGGAAGAAAAAAGGATATTTATGCTGAAGCTGGAATTATAGAATATTGGGTTGTCGATCTCAAAAATCACCAATTAAGAATTTTTCGAGATTTGTTAAACCAGCAATATACTTCAGAATTGACCCTAAAGGCAGGAATAATTACCTCTCTTTCTTTTCCCAAAATCTTAATAGAAGTTCAACAAATTATTAACTAATACTTCAAATAATCCAGTAACCAAAATCAAAAACCATGTCCTACAGTGACTTTAGCCTTGGCTCTGTTAAAAAAGCATTTCAGCTTCAACTCATTGAAAAAATTGATTTATTTAAGGAGACATCAGATTTAAGTCCCAGCCACTTACTAAATGAAACTATAAAGGAGAATCTTCCTCTAGCCTTAGCGAGTAACACCGAAAAATCACGATCAGAAATGCTCATTACCCCAATTTTAATTGATCTACGAAGGCAATTTACTAATCGTATTGGTATTTTTTCAGGTATTAATTTTACAGTTGATCCTGCTCAAGGGTTAAACGGTAACTGTGATTTTTTAATTAGTTACTCGGAGGAATTATTATTGGTAACTGCACCAATTATCACCTTAGTGGAAGCAAAAAAAGAGGATTTAAATGGAGGTTTAGGGCAATGTATTGCAGAAATGATTGCAGCTCAGAGATTTAATCAACAAGAAGGCAATGAAATTACTGAAATTTATGGCGTTGTAACCTCTGGAACGGTTTGGAAATTTCTTAAATTATCCGAGAATCAAGTTTTCCTTGATTTAACAGAGTATTATTTAGGAGATTTGCCCAAAATATTGGGCATTTTATCCGTAGGAATAGATCGTGCAGAGCATAGGTATTAATCTGATGAGAATTTTAATGGTTATTCCTGCATTAGGAAGTGTGTATGGTGGCCCATCTAAAATCGTTCTTGAATTAGCAGAATCCTTGGGGAAGTTAGATATTGATGTTGATATTGTGGCTACTAATGCCAATGGCTCTACCACTGTGGACTTTCCTCTTAATCAGTGGATCACACAAAACCATTATAGAGTACAATATTTTTCTTATTGCGACTTCCTAGATTATAAACTTACATGGGCATTGACTCAATGGTTGTTCGTCAACGTCCCTAATTATAGTTTAGTTCATACTCATGCGATTTTTTCATATCCAATTCTAGCTGCTTATTGGATATGTCAAGTCTATAAAATCCCTTATATTGCTACACCACATGGTATGTTAGAACCTTGGGCTTTAGCCTATAAGAGCTGGAAAAAGGAAGCTTATTTTTCTTTTCTAGAAAAACCCTCTTTACAAAAAGCCAGTGCTATTCAAATGACAGCATCTAGTGAAGTTAAGCAAATTCACAAACTTAGGCTAAACACTAAACCAATTTTTGTCCCAAATGGGATTCATTGGGAAGATTTTGCCTCCCTTCCTGACCCCAAAATTCTTTATCATCAATTTCCAGAGACTCAAAATAAGATATTAATTTTATTTCTAGGCCGTATTGATCCCAAAAAAGGATTAGACTTATTAGCCCCGGCTTTTGCCCAGGTACATCAAAACTTTTCTGATACTCATCTGATTATTGCTGGTCCTGATAATACAGGCTTTTTACCCAAGGCTGAAAATTATTTCATTGAAGCGGAGTGTCGGGACTCTGTTACTTTTACAGGTATGCTGACAGGAGAGCTTAAATATGCGGCTTTAGCCGCTGCTCAGATTTATGTAGCTCCTTCGTATTCCGAGGGTTTCAGTATGTCAGTCCTAGAAGGGATGGCTAGTGGACTTCCTTGTATTATTACTACTGGTTGTAATTTTCCTGAAGCTAAAGCAAACCAAGCTGCCTTAGAGGTTGAAATTAACAGTCAGGCGATCGCGGATGGTTTACTATGGTGTCTGAATCACCCTGAAGAAGCTAAACAAATGGGAGAAAAAGGCCGCCAGTTTATTTTTGAAAATTATGCTTGGGATAAGATAGCCCTTGATTTAAAATCAATGTACGAAAATATTTTACTTTCTTAGATTATGTCTTACAGTGATTTTAGTCTTAGCTCCGTCAAAAAATTTTTTCAACTTAATTTAATTGAAAAAGCTGATTTATTTGCGAATTGCTCAGAATTACAACCTAGCCCGCTCCTCAGCGAGACCCTTAAAGAAAATCTTCCCTTAGCCTTAGCGAGCAATACAGAAAAATCCCGCTCTGAAATGCTAATTGCACCAATTTTAATTGATTTAAGACGACAATGTTTCAATCGTATTGGCATTTTTTCTGGAGTTAACTTTTCTGTTAATCCATCTCAAGGATTAAATGGCAATTGTGATTTTTTAATCAGTTATTCCGAGAATTTATTACTAATTACGGCTCCCATCATTACCTTAGTGGAAGCCAAAAAAGAAGATCTCAATGGCGGTCTAGGGCAATGTATTGCGGAAATGATCGCCGCACAGTATTTTAACCAGCGGGAAGAAAATGAAATTAAGGAGACTTATGGTGTGGTTACATCAGGAACTATTTGGAAATTCATGAAATTGATTGATCGTGATGTATGGATTGATTTAACTGAATATTATCTGGACAATTTACCCAAAATCTTAGGTATTTTAGCTCAGTCAATACCCAACATTGATTTTGCCCATTCTCCAAGCTAGATATCCAGACTAGAAGTCATCCTATGGCATACAGTCAGTTCACCTTTAGTAAAGTCAAGGAACAGTTTGATCTCACGATCGCGGAAGGTATCCGCTTTTTTCCTGAGACTATTTCCCCAGTAGCTCCAAGCCAAAAACTGCTGGCAATTTTGGAAGATCTACCCTGGGTGATCGCTGTTGATACGGAAAAAGCTCGTTCTGAGGTCATTATTAATCCGATATTGTTAGAGCTAAGACGGATACTTAATCAAAAAATTAGTATTTTTTCAGGAGAAGAATTTAGTGTTGATCCTGGGATGGGACTGACTGGATTTTGTGACTTTTTAGTGAGTAAATCACCAGAACAATTAGCCATAGAAGCCCCTACGATCATCATTGTAGAAGCTAAAAAAGCAGATTTAAAAGTTGGAATCGGACAATGTATTGCAGAAATGGTGGCAGCACAAAAATTTAATCAGGCCAGCGATCGCCAAATTTCGGCAGTATATGGTTGCATCAGCAGTGGAACACAGTGGCGATTTCTCAAACTAGAAGATTCAGTTGCCACCATTGATTTAACGGATTATCCTTTACTTCCTGTAGATATTATTCTTGGTTTTTTTGTCTGGATGATCAAAGAGGGTTAATTCCCATAACGGACAAAATCATTTTTCATGGAGACATTTAATGACCTTTCAAAACTACGAATACCAGTGGCAAAGTTCCCAAGCTGTACATTCCCATAGCTTTTATGCCCCTGTTCTTTTGTCTATGTTCCCCTCTCCCCCTAGTCAATCAGGACACCCACTAAAAGTGCTTGATTTGGGCTGTGGTAACGGTAGCTTAACTAACTTAATTTGCAATCAAGGCTTTGAGGTAACAGGAATAGAAGAGTCAAAATCTGGAGTCGAAATAGCCACTAAAACCTTTCCTAACTGTCGTTTTCTACAACAAAACCTTTACTCTCCTCCCCCCCCCGAACTCTTGAACTATTTTGATATAGTGGTTTCATCGGATGTCATTGAACACCTCTTTTATCCCAGAGAATTAGCCCGTTTTGCAAAACAATGTCTAAAGCCAACAGGCCAGCTAATTATCACAACACCTTACAATGGTTATTTAAAAGATCTTGTTTTATCTTTACTTAATGGTATGGATCGCCATCATACAGTCCTCTGGGATGGTGGACATATTAAGTTTTTCTCGGTAAAAACCCTTTCTCAATTGCTTCAAGAAGAAGGTTTTGCGGATTTGCGGTTTAAATTTGCTGGGCGTTTACCCTACCTCTGGAAAGGTATGTTAGTGTCCGCTCGGTTAAAATAAAACTCAACGATGCCCAGTTTCCTTGCTCTGTTACCCAGAGCCTTGACTACTTTCTTGTATGCCGTTGCTGCTCTACTCAGATTTTATGGAAACACAGACACCGCCCCCTTCCCCCAACTGCCCTTTACCCTCCTCGACTACAGTCTCCTGGCCTTTGCGCTGGGGACAGGGTCTCTCATGGTTAATCTCGGCCTTGAGTGGAACGCTGGAAATCGAAGCCGAAACCGAGAGATTGAAGCAAGAGAACGCGAGATTAAACGCGATGATTTTGCAAACGAGGAAAGAGAAAGGGCAGATCGAGAACGAAACCAAGCAGATCGAGAAAGAGAACGAGCGGCTCGCCGAGCTAGAATCCAAAATCGATTCACTGTTCTCCAAATACGGTATCACCTCGAACCTAGTGAACAAACCCAAGCAGCCTTAAAAGACTTTCTTGCTTTCCTCGAAGAGTATGTTGAGTAAAGACCAAAACTTTTGAATCTGTAGATTTTTTTGATTGATTATGAATGTCTTAAGCCTTGCCCCCCCCCTACCCGTACTTGAAAGCTTAACATTGCCCGGTCAAGATCAACTCCCCTGTGATGATGGTGAACCCATGGAAACCCAACGCCACAAATTACAAATGGACTTATTGATTGAAGTCTTGGATTCCTGGTTAGAAGGTAGGGAAGACGGTTATGTGGGCGGTAATATGTTTATTTATTTCAGCCAAGCTCAAATTAAAAACCAAGACTTTAAAGGGCCAGATTTTTTCGCAGTGACGGGTGTTTCCAAGAAAGAACGAAAATCCTGGGTTGTCTGGGAAGAAGAAAAAGCACCGGATGTTATTATTGAACTTCTTTCGGATAGTACCGCTAATCAGGATAAAACGATTAAAAAGGAGATTTACCAAAATAAAATGCGGGTCAGTGAATATTTTTGGTATGACCCTTTTAATTCAGAGGATTTTGCTGGCTTTACCCTCAATAATGGGATTTACCAATCCCTCCCTTTTAATGAGCAGGGCTGGTTGGTGAGTCAATGTTTGGGATTAACCCTGATTCGTTGGCCAGGACAATATCGAGGGGTGGAAGCGATCTGGCTACGCTGGGCGACCTTGGAGGGCGAGGTTCTATCTACAGGTCAAGAGTTAGCTCAACAAGCTCAACAACAAGCAGCATTAGCCCAACAACAAGCAGCATTAGCTCAGGAACAAGTAACATTAGCTCAACAACGCTCTGACAAGTTAGCAGCCAAGTTGAGAGAAATGGGTATTAATCCCGACGAAATTTAGTTTGAATACGCCAATTCAAAGAGATAAAAGCGCGATCGCCCTTTAACAAAAACAATGCCCTACCTTACGCCACTATTGGATAAAGCTATAGCGAATCGCCGTCAGCAGAACGAACAACAACGTTTAATCGTGATTGAACAGGTTATTAGGTGGTTAGAATCTAAGGCTCAAAATTATGGCATTCCACAAGCCTATTTGTTTGGCTCTGTCGTTCGTCCCTATGGTTTTGGTCGTTACTCTGATATTGATCTTGCTGTAGAGACGATTGACCCCAACTATTTCTTTCAAGCTATGGCTAAATTGTCAGAGCGAGTTGGGCGGGATGTCGATCTCGTTGAACTTTCTAAATGTCCTTTCGGCGATCGCATCCGTCAACAGGGTCTGTTATGGAAACCCTAAATTTAGCTTTATTAGCAGCAGATCTAGCCGCTCAACGAGTCACGATTGATCGGGTATTTGCCCTTCTTCTAGATCGTTCTCAAAATCTATCTCCTGATAATCCAGAAAAAGAAGTTTTTTTACAAAAATTGTAATTAGCAAATAAAGTTCTAATTTTAGACGATCAATATGAATCTCGATAAAATTACCCCCTTAATACTAACTTATAATGAAGCACCAAATATTCAACGAACGTTAGAAAATTTAGCATGGGCAAAGCAAATTGTTATCATTGACAGCTTTAGTACTGACAAAACTCTAGACATCTTAAAAAAATTTAAGCAAATTATCCTCTTCCAAAAACAATTTGAGTCTTTTGCCGATCAATGTAACTATGGCCTGTCAAAAATTGTTAGCGAATGGGTATTATCTCTAGATGCAGACTATCTCGTAACAAAGGAGCTAATTCAAGCCATTCAGCTTTTACCAGATCAAACATTAGTTAATAGTTTTAGAGTACAATTCAAGTATTGTGTGTTTGGAAAACCATTACAAGGAACTCTTTTACCACCTCGCAAAGTTCTCTATAGAGGTAAATATGCAAAGTATAGCAATGATGGTCATAGTCATAAGGTGATTGTTGATGGTTTATCTGAGCAACTTTCTGGATATATTTATCATGACGATCGCAAACCATTAAGTCGCTGGCTTTGGGCCCAAGATCGTTACATGATCCTAGAGACCCAAAAGTTACTAAACACACCTAATGCAGAGCTAAGTATTGGTGATAAAATTAGAAAATTTAAGATTTTCTCTCCTTTTATTGTATTTTTTTACTGCTTATTTCTAAAAAAAGGTATTTTGGATGGATGGGAAGGCTGGTACTATGCAATGCAACGTATGTTAGCAGAAACTTTACTCGTTATTCATTTGATAGAAGCTGAAAAGCTTGGTAATAAACCTCAATCGTTAGAGTAATTCTTGTGTCTAATCTAAAACAAAGCCCTTGTATTTTGGTAACTGGTGGAGCTGGTTATATTGGTTCCCATACTGTTTTGGCTCTAAAAGAGAAGGGTTATTCTGTCATTGTCTTAGATAATTTAATCTATGGACACCAAGACTTAGTAAACAATGTTCTGGCAGTTCCTTTCATACATGGAGATATTAGCGATCGCGCTTTACTAGACAACCTTTTCTCCACCTATAATATTCATGCTGTTATTCATTTTGCCGCCTATGCCTATGTAGGTGAATCGGTTGAAGATCCTAGCAAATATTATAGAAATAACATGGTAGGTACATTAACGCTTCTCGAAGCCATGTTAGCTGCAAATATCAAAAAATTTGTTTTCTCTTCTACCTGCGCTACCTATGGAGTTCCAACGGTTTTACCCATCCCGGAAACCCATGCTCAAAACCCCATCAATCCCTATGGGGCAAGTAAGTTAATGGTAGAGAGAATGCTTCAGGATTTTGATAAAGCCTATGGTTTAAAGTCAGTTATTTTCCGTTACTTTAATGCGGCAGGAGCTGATCCAAATGGTCGCTTAGGAGAAGATCATCAGCCTGAAACTCATTTAATTCCCCTCACTTTGCTCACTGCTTTAGGGCAACGCTCAACCATTAATATCTATGGAAACGATTATGTCACTCCTGATGGAACTTGCATTCGAGACTATATTCATGTTTATGATTTAGCGATCGCTCATATTCTTGGCTTAGAATACTTACTCAATAATAAAGAAAGTAACATTTTTAACCTCGGTAATGGCAGTGGTTTTTCTGTTAAGGAAGTAATTGAAACAGCTCGTCAAATTACTCAAAAAACGATTACAGCCATCGAATCACCTCGTCGAGAAGGCGATCCTCCGATTCTAGTCGGTAGTGGTGAAAAAGCCCGAAAATATTTGGGATGGCAACCACAATATATTGCCTTAAGCGACATTATTTCTCATGCTTGGCAATGGCACCAAATTCGGCACTCATTCTAATGGTCTTAAAACTATAGTTTGTTTTAAATTTTCATTGTTTTACCCTATTTTTACAACGATTTTCTAACACTGCAAAATGTACCTTGATAACTATAGAACAGATGACTATCACCCCGGTGCCCCTACTTTCAAACAAATACTGTGGTTTTTTATTGGCGATTTTTTAGTTCAAACCTCACTAATTCCTCTAGCTGCGTTTAAGGTTTTTATTTTGCGCTTATTTGGTGCAAAAATCGGTCAAGGGGTAAATATTAAGCCCCAGGTCAAAATCAAATTTCCTTGGCGTTTAGTTATCAAGGACTATGTTTGGTTAGGAGAAAAATGTTGGATTGATAACCTCGCTCCCGTAACCATTGAAAGTCATGTCTGTATTTCCCAGGGAGTCTATCTTTGTACTGGAAATCATGATTGGAGCGATCGCAATTTTAAATTAATAACCAAAGAGATTTATATAGAAGAAGGTAGCTGGATTGGAGCCTCTGCCATGATCGCTCCTGGTGTCAGAGTCGGAAAAGGAGCAATTCTCACCTTGGGTTCGGTGGCCGTCAATGAATTAGCGCCGATGACCATTTATGCTGGCAATCCTGCTCATCCCGTAAAAATACGGAATATTTGCTGACCATAGTATTTTGGGGCTGTTCAAATAAGAGTTTTATCATGAAATCATTATCCTGCCACCGCTACTATCGAATCACTACCATCTTTTAGTTACTAGTTGAGTATAATTACAGATGATGGTGACCAGTACAAAACCCTATGATACTTTAACGAGTGTTTATTTATAACTATTTATAACCGATTCTTAAAAATCCCAATAGAGCGATACTGATAAGCTTCTGTGTACTAAAAACTGCACCTTTTTATTAAAATGATACTAACTAATTTATCTAATCCGCTAAGTTTAAATGGGGAGCAATACTTGGACAGGCAACTGTGTAATTTATCTATTATTACTGAGTTCTTTCCACCTGATTATGCGGCAACCGGACAATTAATCGAGGAATTGGCAACCCAGTTAGAGCAGCAAAACATCAAAATTGAGGTTTTTACCGGTCAGCCCAACTACGCATTTTCCATCTCCAGGGCGGCTGCCTTGGAACAACGCGGTAATATGCGAGTTCAGCGATCGCGCTCTACTCAAGTTTGGTCTAGACGAATTCGCGGTAAAACCCTGAATGGCGTTCTTTTTACTGTGCGAGCGTTTTTACACATCATTAAAAACATTCGTCACCACGATTTGTTTCTCTTGACCTCTGCTCCCCCCTTTCTCCAAATTGCTGGCTATCTTGCCAATCGACTTTGTTTTGGTAAAGTTTCCTATCTTTGTTTAATCTACGATCTCTATCCAGATATTGCTGTTAATCTAGGCGTAGTTGCTGAAGATCATTGGATTGTGAAGATTTGGCAATCGATCAATCGTCAAATTTGGAAGCAAGCCAAAGGAATTATTGTACTCAGTACGGGAATGCAAGAAAAAGTAGCATCTCTCTGTCCAGAAGTTGTGGATAAAATCTCTGTCATCCCTAGCTGGAGCGATCCTGAGGCAATTATTCCTAGGGAGAAAAAGAATAATTGGTTTGCCCAAAAGCATGATCTGGTTAATAAATTTACGGTTCTCTATTCAGGAAATATGGGACGGTGCCATGATCTAGATACAATTATGGAGACTGCCAAACAGCTGCAATCTGAGCCGATCCAATTTGTTTTTATTGGTGGCGGCCCCAAACTAGATGAGGTTATGGAAACTGTCAATCAATGGCAACTTACCAATTGTCTTTTCTTGCCCTATCAAGATAAAGAAGTATTACCTTACTCTTTGACGGCCTGCGATCTCTCTTTAGTCAGTGTCGATGTCGGACTAGAAAGTTTAGTGGCTCCGAGTAAACTTTATTCTGCGTTGGCAGCAGGGAGACCCGTTGCGGTTATTTGTTCAGAACAGTCCTATTTACGGCCGTTAATTGCGAAGGGAAAATGCGGTATCAGCGTTAATAATGGAGATAGTCAAGGTCTGACAGACTTTATTCGTTGGCTGGCTGATCATCAGGAATCCGCGTCGGAAATGGGGCAAGCTTCCCGTCACTATTTGGAGTCCTGTTTTACGCCTAAAATTATTGCGGCAGAATATCTTCAGGTTCTGATAAAATCTCTCGACCGAGACTAAGAACTAACTAAGCTGTTATTACTTTAAGTGTAAAAAAGATGGGGTAAAAAAACTACCGCCTTTGCCTGGCACCGAATGCTAAAACCCTTATCGGGAAAGAGATCTAAGCCCATAGTGGCCAGAACGAAGAAAAGGGGGTCAAATAAACTATTGCAAATTAAACTGATGACAGCTTAGCCCAAGGTGAGTATTTTAAAATAACGACTCTTTTTTTGATGGTTAAATTATGGTAGTTTATACCATAATAAGGTTAACAATTAAATTTCTGGTCATCGGGTGACAGCCCTTAGAGACAAGGGACTTGGGGACGAGCCAGAACAACCATAATGCGGTCTAAATCTAATTCGGACAAATGATCAATGGCCCAGTTAGCCTGTCGCTGCATAAAGTGATAGGGATAGGTATGGGCAACCCCAACAACCGACATTCCCGCTTGTTTAGCAGCTTGAATACCCACGGGGGTGTCTTCTATTGCTAAACATTGTGATGGTTCTAACTGTAAGGTTGAGTCTAAGCGATTCAGTTGCTCAAGGGCGAATAGATAACCATCGGGTTGGGGTTTGCTGGTAGGGATATCATCTCCGGCAACGATGACAGAGAAATAGGTTAGTAGTTCTGCTCTTTCAAGAATATTGATGACCTCAGAACGAATTGCTCCAGTTACTAAACCGATCGCTAGACGATGAAGTTGAATTTGATCTAGGAGTTTTCTAATCCCTGGATAGAGGGGAAGAATATCTAATTTTTCAATTTTGGCTCGATAGAGTTGTGCTTTTTTCTGAATTAATCGAGTCAGATAGTCTTCGGTAATAGTTCGCCCCCGATAGCTTAACAATTCTCGTAAACAGACGCGATCGCTTTTTCCTAAGCAAAATTGATAGTATTCTAAGGCAGAAATGGGGCGTAAATTTTCCCCCACAATGAGGTCGTTAGTAATCTCTCGATGAATCGATTCATCATTAATCACAACCCCATTAAAGTCAAATAATATGGCCTTTAGCATCTTTTAACATAACGACAATTGCGATCGAGAATAGGTTTCTGGCAATAGATTGAGCAGATCAGTTGGCTCATTGAGAAACGTAACACTATCACCGTTGGGAATCAGGGTTTGTCGATAAAATTCTTGGGTTTGGTTCTCGGCATCAGCAACCAGAACTTTCGCTTGATGTCCCTGAAGAAGCACTTCACGGCGATCGCGGGTTTCATAGGCATAAATAATCAGCAAATCGCCAGGTTGACAAAGCAGTGCTGCGCCACCATTGGGGCAAATTTCTCGACTGCCTGGAGTCCCTGGAATAGCGTAGGTCGAAAAACGATGACCATTATTGAGATTGATAATATCGACTTCTTCTAGTGGCAAAATACCAACCATTTCCAATAGTTCGGGATCGATAGAAATGCTACCGACATAATTAAGATTGGCTTCTGTGACTCGCACCCGATGGAGTTTGGCGTGCATTAGTCTAATTGTTCCCATTTGATTGTCCTGTTGACTAACTGGGGGTAACTGAAGGATTGCAGTGATTGTACAAAGCCAATACTACTTTAGCATTTAAAAAAAAACTGTAAAATATTTTATCAAGTTGGCGTAAATTTCAGTGTTAAGTTTCCCTAATTGCTCAACATACACCCTAATTTTTAAAATATCTATTTCGTTGATCAAAATCACAAAATATCTATTCAAACCGATAATCAGCCATCGTACAGATCGAAAAACATGGTGGAACTTAGAGCCTTCCTTGAGTCCTTGATAAATGTTAGAGCGTGAAACTTGACAATAAAATGCAGTCCTAATTCTCTGTTGGAGTGGAAGCCAGGCGACTACGACGCACCCGTCGAACTGGTAAGTTAGCAATAAGAGCCGTCATCCGTTGATCACTTTCTAAGGACAATTCCATCTCTTCAGAATCAATCTCAACATAGCGGCTAACGACTTCTAAAATATCCTGGCGCATCGCCTCTAACATTTCTGGACTGAGACCAGAACGATCATTGGCAATCACGAGTTTAAGCCGTCGCCTAGCATCCTCTCCACTTTTACTTGCACCACGCCCAAACAAACGTTCAAGCAAATCTAAAATCATTTTTAACTCCCATTGACTTTACAATTTAGTCGGATAAATTCTTGATCATTCTTTACTCTGTTGCAGTTGGCCATGCTTAGGGGCCGAATAGACGACGACGAATTCGCATCAAGAGATTATCATGGGCTGCCATAAAATCTAAGAAAGGAATATCTTGACCCTCCAAACGTCTGGCAATATTCTGAAACGCTAAACCAGGAACCGACAATTTTTCTTCTAAAACTAAAGGCTCTCCTTTATTAGTAGAAATAATAATCTTTTGATCATCAGGGATAACGCCTAATAGTGGAATGGCTAGGAGTTCTAATATATCCTCGACACTAATCATTTGGTTAAGTTGAACCATTTCTGGTCGCAGACGGTTAATAACCAGACTAATTCGCTCTATACTTTCGGCTTCTAGTAAACCAATGACGCGATCCGCATCCCGAACCGCAGACATTTCTGGGGTTGTGACAATAATCGCTTCCTTGGCGGGAGTAACGGCATTACGAAATCCCATCTCAATACCGGCCGGACAGTCAATAATAATGTAATCAAATTTCTTGGCGAGTTGATCTACCAATTGCTGCATTTGCTCTGGACTGATAGCATCCTTGGATCGATTTTGGGCAGCCGGTAATAAAACAAGATTGGGTAGTCGTTTATCTTTAACTAAGGCTTTATCAATAGAGCAGTCCCCAGAAAGGACATCGATCGCCGTATAGACAATCCGTTGTTCTAACCCTAGGAGTAAATCTAAGTTACGAAGACCGAAATCCGCATCTACTAAAGCAACTTTTTTCCCTAAACGGGCCAGCGCAGAGCCTAAATTAGCCGTAGTGGTGGTTTTACCCACACCGCCTTTTCCTGAAGTTACAACAATAATCCGATTCATAGCTGGGTCGTCTATCTTAGGGTGATGGTTCGCAAAACGTTAACAATAAAATTTAGAGGAGACTGGCTTTTGATTTTACTTGATCTTTTTGAATTTACGGGCAGAAGTTAGCCGAATGCCATCAGGAGTAATATAGGCCACTTCGGGTTCGTTTTGATCGGCCGCTTCGGTGGAAACCCTGGCAACCAAGTCAGCAATGCGGATCTGGCTGGCAGCCAGCTTAAGAATCATCACGATCGCATTTTGATCGCCCTTAACGCCAGCATGGACAGTTCCCCGTAAAGTTCCCCAGATGAGGATATCTCCCTCGGCGATAATTTCGCCCCCCGGATTGAGGTCTCCCACCAATAACACATCTCCTGGATGTTCAATCACAACCCCAGAACGGATCGTATTTTTCAGGACTAGGGGTTTGGCCAAGGCACGAGGATTAGCTTGTAGTAAAGTCGGCGATCGCGAAATTTGCTCAACAGAATAGCCAATACTGGCAGCAGCGACAGCAGTTTGACGACGGCTGGTTTTTACCCCTTGCAATTCCAAGTTAATCTCTGTCAGTAGGGCGGCGATCGCCTGTAATTGCCGAACATCTAGTAAACGATCCTGAACCGATAGATAAACTGAACTACCATGAGGCCAACGATCAGCCTGTAATTTTAGATAAACCTGAAGAGCTTGTTCTAACTGAGTCCAATCACGACTCAGATCCGGTTGGTTGGAAAACGGCAGGGTTAGCCATAACTGTTCACCCTCTGGTTGAAGTTGAATGGATAAACTAGATGGAAGAGGAAGATCGGCAGTCATCTAAATCACTCAGAAGTTCAGAAAATTTTAAAAATTTAGACTATTACATTATCACCCTTCTGTATTCTCCCCTCAGGTTTAGGTTTATAACAGTCACCATTATGCTGCGGATGATAACCAGGGGTAATCCCCTTGGCTGAAGTTTTTCGATGTCATCAAAAATCTGTCCGTATGTTATAAATTTTTATCTCAAAATAAGATCTACTGATACTGATACTGATATAGTAATATGGCACTATTTCAGATAAATTTTTAGTGCGGGTAAACTTATTGCGCGCCTGGATTTGATGAATACCCTGCATTGGATACTACTTGTAATGACTTCGGGCACTGCTTTGCTCTGTTATCTCTGCTGCCAAAGGATGACCCGACTCCCTAGTAATGAGAGAAGTCGCCAATCTCAACTGCTCTGGTGGTCTACTTTTGTTGTCTTAGCCTTATTAAGCCTAGAGATTGTATCTAGTCTTTATCCTAGGGAAAAAACCTTCTTATTTGATTTGTTTTTCGGAACTAGTCTTTTATCAGATCCTCAGATTAATATTATTGCTTTGCTCAAGGAGACAGTCACTGCCCTGGCAACCTTTATATTGCTTGTCGCTCTTTTAATCCAGAAAAAAAGCCGTAAATTACTACCGATGTACCTGGGCTTTTTCTGTTTACTAACACAGATTGCTTTAGATGCAATGATTACGCGATCGCTCCATGTTAAGATATCCATTCCCTGGTTACTTAGCATTACGCCATTGCTTTTACAAATGCTGGGAACAAGTTTTATTGCTTTTAGCACAATTAAACAATACCATTATTTATTAACGAGAAAAGTACGGCATAAACGACGAAGAAGAACAGATAATCCTGAATAGAAAAAAAGCAAAATATCACAGAAAATAATTCCAATTCTAGGTTAGTTTTTTTCTTTCAATATCTTCTGGATGGTTTTAGGAATTTAAACGACGATAAACTATCGCTAAACCCTGAGCATCTCCCACATTACCAGGAAAAAGCACGACTGGTAAATTAGGAAAGCGAGGATGATCAGCACCCGTTTTGACCATTGAACAGCCCGGTAATATTTGCCCTAGCAGTCGCGCCGATCGCAGTCCTAAACCTGTACTTAAAACATCGTTAGAAGTAATGCCCCCTTTACTAATCAAAAACCCCATATCCTCAGGCAAGTTCTGGACAATATCCATCAGTAAACGGGAAACCGCTACCCCAAAATCGAGACGTTGCTGTACTGTATTGAAGGTCAATTCTTGACGACTGGTATAAACTACCGGTGTGTTCTGATCCCGATGAATCTCTTGAATTTTTTCTAAGGTTGACTGTAATAATAACTGACGCTTCTCTGGGAAATCCCGCAAAAAGCTAACATCAATTTCAACGCCCACAACTCCCGCTTCTTTGAGTAAATTTTCTAACTGTTCTGTGGTTTTTTTAACATGAGAACCAACAATGATCGCTCCGGCTTGCCGGGTCGGCTTATATTCAGCCATCGCTTCGGCTGCCAACGGTTGAGTTCCTAACTGAGCTAAAGAGGTCAAAATACTCGCGGCACTGCGAAATAGAAAGCGTTTTCCCTGAGCGGCTGCGGTTAAAATTGCCTGGGCAAATTGATCTAAATCTGCTTGTTTTTCCCCATCTACTACAACACAAGTATTATTGTGCAAATTTTGTAAACGTGCTAGACAGTCTTGCCGAATGTCGGGCAGCAGAAAACGTTCTACCTGGGAAGCTTGAATTGTCCCCTGGGTTTTTTCTTCCACATAATCAGGTAAGTAACTATGGTGATAGCCAAAAACGGAATCTTGAGCGAATTCTGTCTTATGAACGGGTGTTTCTTGCCCATTGACCATTAAATAATGCACACTTTCTCTGGTAATTCTGCCCCCTTCAAAAAAAGCCGGAATTAAAAAATGAGCATCAAAGGGGCCTAAGATGGCGGCGATCGCGTCTGTTTCGAGGGGATAGTGGCCGCGCAAGGTTGAATCTGAGCGACTAACAATGAGAAAATCCTGAATATTTTCCGCCGCTAGAGCCAATTGTAAATTTTGGCAAACTTCACGGGTGACTTGGGTGGCTTTTTCTGGGGTTAATGCCCTGGTATTGGTGAGAATGAAAAAAATAGGAGCCTGATCCCTCAATCCTAAACGCAAGGTGTCCACATCCCACTGCATGAGCAACAAACAGCTATGAACCGTTTGTGAACCAGTCGGATCATCATCCAGGACAATAATTTTAGGAGTCGTCATCAGATTAATTCAGAAGGTGGAAAGAGAATAGACAGAATAGGGTTGACTTTTATTATTTCATGCTTTGCCAGCCGATCAAATCTGTCACCGTTAAAAGTCTTGGGGGTCAATACCCATCTCCTGTAACTTTTGGGCTAATCGTAATGCACTTTCCTCGGCTGTTGGGACTAGTTTGCCCCGGGGGGTGAAAAAGCGCAGTTGTCCATTCTTAATCCCCAGAAATAATTGCAATTGCTGGCTCCATAAATAACCTTGCTCATTGGCTTCTAGTGACTGATACTGTCCCCCCACAAGCTGAAAACCTTGAAATTCAAAGCTGTTAGGGTCAAACCAGAAATAGTCAGGAGTCCGAAAAATATCTTGATAAATTTGTTTCTTTAAACCCCGATCCGTCTCAGCAGTACTATCAGAGAGAATTTCGATAATCACATGGGGATACTGTCCCCCCTCTTGCCAGACCACCCAACTCGGACGGGGTTTACGCTCTGTTCCCAAGACCACGAAAAAATCTGGCCCACGAAAAAATTCTGATTTACGTTGTTGAGGACTGTCATAAATCGTTAAGTTCCCCGCCGCAAAAAAATCGGAGCGATCGCGCCACCACCATTCTAGGCACTTGAGTAGTAGGATCATTTGCTGAAGATGAAGATAGGTTTCCACTGGTGGTTCATCACTAAGCAAATCTCCAGGCGGAAAAACAATTTTCTCAGACAGTCTAGGGATTTCTAGCGCAATAGACATAAGGATTATCTCCGCTAGGATGACGGTTATACAAGACAATGTATTGATTCTAACTCACCGAGTTTGAGGTCTGGAAGATTTAAGCTATAGTCGGGTATCAGTTCTTTTCGGCCCCTATTAATTGCTTAAGGAAAGCTCGATGATGCACCTTGAACCCGTTGTCCTCGTTTTAATACAGATTCTGGTCGTGATTGGACTTTCTCGCTTAATGGGAACAGCCTGTCGCAAAATTCAGCAACCTTTGGTCATTGGAGAAATCATTGCCGGCATTTTACTGGGGCCATCGCTACTGGGGTTGGTTTTGCCAGATGTGAAAGCTTGGCTTTTTCCCATTGAAACCTTGCCTTACTTGAATATATTATCCCAAATTGGCTTAATTTTCTTTATGTTTCTGATTGGGCTAGAACTCAATCCGAAGTATTTAAGCGGTCAATTGAATGTCGCTATTTTGACTTCTCACGTTAGTATTGTTGTGCCTTTTTCTTTGGGCAGCATTTTAGCCTTATTACTCTATCCATTAGTCTCTAATGCCGATGTTTCATTCACGGCCTTTGCCCTCTTTTTGGGAGCGGCGATGTCGATTACGGCCTTTCCCGTTTTAGCCCGCATTATTACCGAAAATAATTTACAAGGAACAAAATTAGGAACCCTGGCTTTAACCTGTGCCGCAGTGGATGATGTCACCGCTTGGTGTATTTTAGCTTTGGCGATCGCGGTGGCTAGAACTGGAACAATTACCGGAGCCTTTCCCACCATCATTTTAGCCATCCTTTACATTGTTTTTATGGTGACATTGGGGCGTAAATTTTTACAAAGATTACTGGTTCACTATAAGCGAACGGGAAGGTTAAGCCAGTTAACCCTAGCCGGAATTTATATGGGCATTGTGATTTCTGCCCTGATTACAGAATTGATTGGTATTCACTTTATTTTTGGAGCCTTTCTGTTAGGGGCTATAATGCCCAAAAATGCGGGATTAGTGAAGGAATTAGCCGAAAAAACGGAAGACTTTGTTTTAATCTTTCTGTTACCCATCTTTTTTGCATTCAGTGGTCTAAGAACCGAAATCGGATTACTGAATCGTCCTGAATTATGGTTACTCTGTGGAGCCGTTTTAGCAGTTGCTATTTCGGGAAAATATATTGGCACTTATGTCGCCGCCAGGGTTTCCGGGATTAATAATCGAGATGCCTCAGCCCTGGGATGGTTGATGAATACTCGCGGGTTGACCGAGTTAATTGTGCTGAATATTGGTCTGAGTTTAGGGGTGATTACGCCGTTGCTTTTTACCATGTTAGTGATTATGGCCCTGGTCACGACTTTTATGACTTCTCCCCTGTTGGAATGGACTTATCCGAAAGATAAAATTCGTCTTGATATTGTCGAACAGGAAACCCCGGATTTGGAATTTGATTCGGCTCAACCCAATTATCGAATTTTAGTGCCAGTGGCCAATCCCCTTACCCAAAAAGGATTATTAAAATTAGCAGTCACGATCGCGGGCAAGCAACCCTCCATTGTTCACGCACTGTGTTTAATTGAATTACAGGAAGACTATCAATTTCAAAGTACGCCCGATGAAGCCAATCGTTTAATTAAAAAAAGACGGGAGGGATTAGAAGAATTAATTGCTACCCTAGAACCCCCAGAAATTCGCCAAAATATCTATCCCATTGTCACGGTGGCCAGTGATGTGGCCAAGGAAACCGCCCAAATTGCGATCGCCGACCATGCTGATTTAATTATTGTGGGTTGGCATCGTTCCGGTTTTATCGATAATCGCTTAGGGGGAAGAGTGGGCAAAATTCTCAATAGCGCACCCGTTGATGTCGCCGTCTTTGTCGATAAGCGCAAGGTAAAATTAGAATCTCTGTTAGTAGCCTATGCCGATAATATTCACGATGATCTAGGATTTTCTTTGGCACTGCGTATGTTATTTCAGGATCCGAGTTGTCAATTAGAAGTACTCAGATTTAACAACGCTAATCAAAATAATGATGAAGAAGCCAGTTACGAATTTCGGAGAATGTTGGAATTATTGCCTGCCATTGTTCGCGATCGCATTCATATTACCCAAGTTGAAGGCACTGAACCCATTCAAGCCGTCATTGAAGCCTCTAAAAATGCCGATTTAACCATTGCAGGAACAAGTCGCACCTGGGGCATTGAAAAACAAACGTTGGGACGCTATACCGACGAATTGGCCCAGGCTTGTCATTCCTCATTACTGATTACCCGCCGCTATTCCCGTGTGATCAGTCATATTGCCTCTTTTATCGATGACGTAGCTGTTCGTTAAAACTCATTTGACAAGAATAATCCAAAATTAATGAATCACTTTAGCCCCAAATCCCTCGCCTTTTATGGGACGATGATCGGCTCTGTTCTCGTCCTGTTTAATATCGTTAGTGCCTACGGCGAAGCCAATCTCAAAGCCCCACCGAAAGTTTCTGGTAATTATCAACTAACCAGTTCTGATCTACCAGACTGTCTGATTTCTGAGAATTTGACCCTGGCGATCGAACAGTCTGGCCGTTATATTGCCGGAGAATTAAGTCTTAGCTCTCAAACCATCGCCACGCCAGAAAAAGTCTCCCCTGTAGTTGAATCATCCTCTGAAAAGCCAGGGACAACTGAAGAAAAACAAGAGACAAAAGAAAACATCATCTTAAGTGGTTTAATGTTGTCCCAACCTTTCACCTTATCAGGTAAAACAGCCCTTTTAGGCTCTTGTTCCGTCGCGGCCTCTCCAAAGGAGATTGATCTCCAACTGCAATTTCAGGACAAAAATCTTTCTGGTCAACTGCACTGGTCTGATCTCGTCATCAATTTCACTGCTCAAAAACTGGAACCCACTAACGGAGTCACCAAATAAATAAGGACTTACTTCTTAAGAGAGTGTGCCAATTATCTAAGTGTCACAATTATTCGTTTTTTTTTCCAAAAGCCCAGTTAATATCTACTTGTGTGTGAGGAGTAAGAGTAATAAGGAAAAGTAAAGAGGGTCGAAACACGGCAAGACTCCTTTAAGCTTTTCCTTTTTTGCTGTCAGTTTTTTAAGTATCTGTATATTAAAGCTGTTTACCAGCCCCAGGTGCCGCTTGCTCCTTTAAAGGGGCCAACAATGTCGGCCGTAATCCAACCACCATAAAAATCTCCTGGCTGGGCTGTGACTTTCTCACCATCCACAAGACAAGCATCCATACGGCTCGGATAAAAAGCCACATAATCTTTTAACACAGCAAAATAGGCATTGGGTTCAGGATAATACCAGGCGGCCTGTTCTACCTTTTTATTGCCCACCTGAAGACAGTAATAGTGAGCCATCCCTTTCCATTCACAATAGGATTGCTGGGACGTGGGGCTAAGGTACTGTCTAGCAATATCAGCAGGCGGGATGTAATAGACAGGGGGATGACTGGTTTCCAATACTCTTTGTGTCTGTTGGCTATCCACAATCATGACCTCGTTAAACCAGATCTGTATGCGTTTAGGGCTGGCTTCTACTTTGGGCGGACGAGGATAGTCCCACACGGATTCTTGGCCAGGGAGCGGTTTAATCGGTTGAGGAGAAAACATAGGCATTAATAAAGGGAGATACAATTCAGTGAGTCAATCGGGCGAGAAGGGACTAAGGATACCTTAAAATAAAGGCAAAATGAGCATAGTGGCTCTAACAGTTGAAGTCAAGATTTAGAATGCAGAAATTCTTTAAACGCATTTGGCGATGGTTCCAGCAAGTTTTAGGTAAATTCTTGGGAGGCTCCAAGTTGACGGCTGCCTATGGCGGTAACAAATTAGCTACGTCTTCAGAAATCGTTCCTTTAACTGATACGGATTATGAATTTCTTTTTAGTCAGTTATTGGAAGGCATCGCTCACGGTTGGCACGAGGGGCGGATTTTAAAGTTCTTTGAACAATTGGGCGATCGCGGTAAGACCAAGCTCTGGGTCAATTGGTTAGATCGATTTGGTGAAAAGGTTTTAGCCTCTCCCTCTCCTAACTTGATTTTGGCGGCTCGCATGATGCGTTTAGGGGAATTGGCCCAGTCCTTTCCTAAAATTGAACCCATTGGTCATCAATCCCATTTGATTGCGCGACAACTTTATGCGAGACAGGCTCCTCAAGGAGAGGAAATTTGGGAATATGGCGGCCCCGATATGGAGATTGCCGGTAATTTTGCCCCAGAACTACCGCCTAATGGCCAACAGGAAACCTATACCCTAGAAGAACTCGCCACCCAATTAGAAACGGATCCTGAATTAACCGCCCATTTAGCCAATGAGTTGGGTCTGGATAATCCGAGTCCCCAGAAAATTATGGAAGCTCTGATGGCCCAGTTTAATATTGCCCAGGACGAGTTAGCCAATCAACCCTTACCAGAGAATGCCGAGGGCTGGTTATCCAGAGGGTTACAACAGGCTAATTTAGGAGATTTAGAGGGGGCGATCGCTAGTTGGGATCAGGCCGTAACGTTAGATCCGCAATTGGCCCAAGCTTGGCATAATCGTGGTAGTGCTTTAGGGAATTTAGGACGATTGGAAGAAGCCTTAGCCAGTTTCCGTCAAGCTGTCACCCTTAACCCTCAGGATTATCAGGCTCTATTTAACTTAGGTTCTGTTTTAGAAGTTTTAGGACAAAATGAGGAGGCGATCGCCAGCTATCAAAAAGTACTGGAAATAGAGCCGACCTTTGAACTAGCGACCACACGCTTAAACCATCTACAATCCTCACTCGGTTAGACAGGCGAAAATCAAGACGACACGCCCAAAATGGTAAGGTTATCCTGAAGATCCCGCCCTAAAGGGTTGGTGTTCCCAGCCCTAACCCTTGAATCGAGAATCACCCTGCTTAGGGAGTCACGGCCTCTGCTGCCCCGAAACCATCGCTCTCGCTACAAACTTCATAAAAATCGGTGACGGGAGGCTTGGCAAACAGAGGGTTCATTTGCTCTAAAATTGCTTGGTGAATTTTAGTTTGGTTGGCCTCCATATCTTCGATATTTTCCCAAATAATGACGGCAATCCCCTCATCGGAATTGGGTTTCCGCAACAAAAAAGATCCCTGAAAACCCTTCGTATAGGTAGAGACAGCTTTTTCATAAAGTTCTTGGGCTTGTTCAAACCGTCCGAGTTTAAATTCGCCCATGGCCACGTAAGCGTATTTATGATTATGCTTTAAACAACCGTCAATAAAGTCAGTAGACATCTATAAAACTCCTGAACAAGTCCTGAAAGATTAATGAGTGGCCTGATCCATCAAAAACACTTGCTTATAATGGATTGGCCCTACAAAAAGTTTAATCTTTCCCGTGAGAGACTTAACTAGCCGCAATATATTCTTCCATATTGGAACGACGACGACGTAGTTGGGCCAGGGCCTGATGTTCTAATTGACGTACCCGCTCCCGACTAATATTGAGGCGTTGCCCGATTTTAGCCAGGGATAACTCCTTACCATCTTCTAAACCAAAGCGAAGGGTCAGGACAGCTTGTTGTTGGGGGGTTAATTCCGCAATCATACTATGGAGATCCTGGCGCATTAACTCCTGGGTGATGTATAGATCGGGGGAAATACCATCATCTTCCAACAGTTCGGAGAGTTCTGTGTCCTGATTGTCTCCTACCCGCACATCTAGGGAAATCGGTTGACGCGCAATGCTGAGATACTCCCGAATTTGTCCAGGCTCAAGCTCTAGCACATCGGCAATTTCGCTGGGAGTGGCACTGCGGCCCAGACGTTGGGCTAATTCCCGTTGGGTTTTTTTAATTTTATTAAGTTTTTCGGTAATGTGAATGGGTAAACGGATGGTTCGGCCCTGTTGCGCGATCGCCCTGGTAATGGCCTGACGAATCCACCAGTAGGCATAGGTCGAAAATTTATACCCCTTGGTCGGATCAAATTTTTCTACGCCCCGTTCCAAACCCAGGCTGCCTTCCTGAATGAGATCCAAAAATTCCATATTGCGCTTTTGATACTTCTTGGCGATCGCTACCACCAGACGTAAATTCGCCTCAATCATTTTTTGTTTGGCCCGATTGCCCTGGATCAGCAAACGATTTAACTCCTCTTGACTGAGACTAACGGACTCAAGCCATTCCTCATTACTCGGTTCTCGGCCTAAGGTTTGAGCAAGCATCTCTTTTTGTTCCAGAAGAATCATCATCTTCTGCACTTGTTTGCCGTAGATAATCTCTTGTTCATGGGTGAGTAACGGAACCCGACCAATTTCATGCAGATAAGTCCGCACCATATCCGCCGAGTAAGAAGGTTGTTTTGTCATGGTGTTGAGGTTAGCGGTGGGCATTGCGGCATTAACTCCTTAAAAACCAACAGAAGATCTGCTTTGTTGCTATTCCTATCTTTCCCAGAATGAGATTAAACATCTACAACCCGGATTAAAATAAGAACGAAGTCGGTATGACTTTGATTTATCTCCATCATAGATCATCGGGAGCATGATTATAGAGATCAAGTTTTTAGACGTTATCTTTGGGGGTGGGGTTCAAGGGCGATCAGTAGGGAGATCACACCAATTCTCTGCGTCCTTCTAAAGCTCTAGCCAGAGTCACTTCATCGGCATATTCCAGATCGCCCCCCATCGGTAAACCGAACGCAATACGAGTGACCTTAGTAAAAGGTTTAAGTAATTGGCCAACGTAAAGAGTGGTTGTTTCTCCTTCCACACTGGGCGCGATCGCTAAAATCACTTCCCCAATGCCCTCTCGACTGACCCGTTTGACCAAGGCTTGGATCGATAATTGTTCTGGCCCGATACCATCCATGGGCGAAATGACTCCTCCTAAAACATGGTACTTGCCGCTATATTCGCGGGTTTTCTCCAGCGCAATAACATCCCTAGAATCTGCCACCACACAAAGCATTTGGCCGTTACGGTTTGGGTTACGGCAAATTTCGCAGACAGATTCGGCGGAGAGATGGAAACAGACCTGACAGAGACCCACCTGTTTTTTGGCATCTAGAATTGCCTGGGTCAGCATTTGGATATCTTTTTCAGGACGTTTGAGGAGATGGAGAGCAAGTCTTTGGGCTGACTTGGGGCCAACTCCAGGGAGACGTTGAAGTTGTTCAATCAAACGAGCAAGGGGAGGGGTATAAATAGTTAAAGCTCCTGATCATGAAGGCTTTAAAAGGGGGAATTTTATTGTAGTCCGACTCGCTAGGATTTACGATATGATGGGGGCAGTTTTTTCTCTGGTTAGTCCTGATTGACTTCCTCATGCTCCAAACTCCAATCGTGTAGGGCGTAGATGAGCGGCTCTAAACTTTTACCGAGGTCAGTCAGGGAATATTCAACTTTGGGTGGGATCTCTGCATAGACAACTCGCTGGAGTAGTTGATCTTGTTCTAGTTCTCGTAATTGTTGAGTCAAGACTTTTTGGGTGATGGGAGAGAGAGACTTTTGCAATTCGCCAAAACGCTTTACGCCAGTAAATAATTGACGCAAAATTAGTAGTTTCCAACGGCCACCAATCATTTTTAAAACATTTTCCGCCGGACAGGGTAATGCGCTGAGAGGAAGGCGATCGCGTTGCATGGTGCTTGAATACAGTCAGTATCCTTGAGGGAACTTAGCCACTTTTGGGTATCCTCTTCCAACTTTAACAATAATTTTGTTACTTTAAATCTATTCAGAAACAACGAACTTCATCTCAATCCTCACCTCAATACGGAGAGAATTATGCTACAGCATCGCAAAAGTCAAGAACGAGGTTATGCTAATCATGGTTGGTTAAAAAGCTATCATACCTTTGCCTTTGCGGACTATTATGATCCTAATTTTCTGGGTTTTAGAAGTTTACGGGTCATTAACGAAGATTTTGTCCAGGCTGGAGCAGGTTTTCCGACCCATGGTCATCGAGATATGGAAATTATTACCTATGTTCTAGAAGGACAATTAGAACATAAGGATGATTTGGGCAATGGTTCGGTGATTCAGCATGGCAAAATTCAACGCATGACCGCCGGTACAGGGATCAGACATAGTGAATTTAATCCTTCTGCCCAGGAACTAGTGCATCTTCTACAAATTTGGATTTTACCGAATCAGACGGACTTAACCCCTAGTTATGAGGAAAAGGAAATTGATCTTAGTCCTTCCATCGGTTGTTTTCAGGCGATCGCTACTAGTGATGGTCGAGATCAAACCATTACGGTGCATCAGGATATGAGTTTATCAACCGCTCAACTAAAAGCAGGAACCAATCTGCAACACCCCTTTGATCCCCAGCGTTATGGTTGGTTACAAGTGGCGAAGGGAAATCTGTTGTTAAATGGTTTAAGTCTAGAAACAGGGGACGGAGTTGCTATTAGCCAAGAATCGTTACTAGATCTGACGGCTGACACTGATAGTGAACTATTATTATTTGATCTGGCATAATTGACTTTGCTATCAATGGAGCATAGGTGAGCAAGACTCACCTTTTTTGAAGTGTTGTCTGAAACTTCTGAGACTTCCATTTATCTCGGTATGACTTATCTGATGTTACGACAATTGGCCTAAACGCACTCTCTTAATTAGAGCTTAAGCTCAATTTCCCGTTTACTAAAAGGTAAATCCTGATTAATTGCCTCAATTTCAGCCTGTTCAAGTTGATTAATTTCGTCAATATAGTATTGTAAAATCTGGGTCATCTTGGGATGATAGAAACGATGCAAACTATAATTAGGAGTAGCAGGAAAACCTCGCCGCCGTTTATGTTGCCCGCCCGCCCCAGGATCAAAAAGAGTTATCCCTTGTTGAATGGCCCAATCAATAGGTTGATAATAACAAGCTTCAAAATGAAGACAGTCGTACTCCTGTAAGCTGCCCCAATAACGACCATAAAGATTTTCTCCCTTGCGTAAACAGAAAGAAAGGCCAACAGGATGTTCATTTTCAACCTGATCAAAGGCATCATTGTAGGCGGCAATCAGAACAACGCGATCGCGGTATTTAGGATAAAGTTGTTCAAAAAATCTCCTTGTTAAATATTTACTACCCCAATAAAACTTGTCACAAGTACTACTATAAAACCGATAAATCAGGGGATAAAGATGATGAGGCACTTCTTCCCCAGCAAATACCTTAATATTTAATCCGGCTTTAACGACAGATTTTCGCTCTCGTTTAATATTACGGCGTTGATTTGCATTAAAAATAGACAAATAATCTTCAAATTGCTCAAAACCTTGATTTTTCCAAATATAGCTATGGTGTAACCAATGGGAAAAACCTAAATGAGCCATCACTTTTCGCCATTCAGGATCAACAAAGAGAAAGTTACAACCCGATAAACCCTGGCGATCGCAGAAATGATCAATGGCGGATACCATCTGCTGCGTAATTTCCCACTCATCCTCATCAGGTGCGATCAGAAAACGATAACCCTCGGCGGGGGTAAAGGGAGCCATTCCCAATAACTTAGGATAGTAACGAATGCCTAAACGATGACCCAGATCAGCCCACTGATGATCAAAAACAAATTCACCGTAGCTGTGACCCTTAACATAAAGAGCCGCCGCACCGACCAATTCTTTATTTTTCCAAATGGTTAAATGAGAAGGTTGCCAACCCGTTTTGGCCGTAGCACTACCGGAGGTTTCTAGGTTATTTAACCATTCCCATTCTAAAAAAGGCGTTTTGAGGGGTAATGCTAAAGCATCCCAAGCGGATTGGGGAATATCTGCAATTCTTTGATGCCAAGTAACCGAGTAGGGGGAAGAATGGGATTTGAACTGGGATTTGAACATGGCAAGGGTAAGCAAAATTCGGTTTTTTATAGCGTACCGTAACACGTTTTAATGACAAGTGTCGTGAAGAAAACGGTCTTGCTCAAGCGTTTTAACCCCTAAAAGTGGCAAAGATTTCGCATGGGATCATCATAAACTGTCCGCCCTGATCGCTAAGAGCATTACTATGAGGGGTTTAGAGTCCGGAGAAAAATTGATCATTGTCAGTCAAGGGAGTAAACTGCTTACCCAGTCATCACCAAAATTTGTAACAAAGTCAAGAACCATTCGATATCATTGAGGGGAGATTGTCGCCAATATCTCTATTGATGTTCAGATTAATTGTACTGTAACTTGGAAGAAAGCCGTGTCCACAGAAGTCCTAGAAAAGCGTTCCACCATCTCTGAAACCATCCGTAAACCGGCCCCTCGCTATAAGGTTCTCCTGCATAATGACGACTTTAATTCGATGGAATATGTCGTTCAAACCCTAATACAAACAGTTGCAGGACTCACTCAACCCCAGGCCGTCGATATTATGATGGAAGCCCATACTAACGGTCTGGCCCTGGTGATTACTTGTGCCTTAGAACATGCTGAATTTTATTGTGAAACTCTCAACCATCATGGATTGATTAGCACCATTGAGCCAGATGAATAGATGAATAATAAGTAAACAAACAGCGATCGCCCGATAGGTTCCTGATTATTAGCGCAAAATATTGAACTAAGATAGTGCAAATAAATCTAGCGGAAAATAACCATAGGTTCCAGCCAAAGTCTGATCTTCAGATTGACAGGCAATTAAAACACCGCGATAGGTTCCTTCATAGCGATCGCTGTAGTGACTCATTTTTTGGGTATTAAATTTTAAATAAATCGGTTCATGCTCTTTTGATTCAGAAAAGATAGAGGAATCTAACTGACCCGTGTAACCTAAAGCAGCAAGATACTGATTTAAAGTCGTAATGGCCACCTCCAGACGATCAGCACAAATGCCGAGATTTTCGTATTCCGATGCTTGACAAACCTGAATGATGGCTTGTTGTAATGCCTCTTTTTCAGTCGTTGAAGCGGGAACTTTGACCGTTAAACAACTATAGCTTTTCAATAGAGCTAGATCTTGGGATAGGGAATTCACGACCGTGGAAGGGGTTAAGTCTGGCATAATGACGAATAGCAGTTAACAAAGAAAAAAATTATCCTACAAAACTCTCATCCAGCCTATCAGAGAATGAGTTATTCTAGTTCTGCATAAGTTGAGAGCTAACAGAGAATAGAGGTTTGAGCCTTTTAAAACGATCTAAACATTTTTTTCATAGACTTTTGAGGAGCAGCAAAAACACCAGTTAATTCAGAATTAGTCATTTGTAGTAATTCACGATTCATATCCTATTGATAGATAAAATTTTTGCTCTCAAAATTCTACGTGCTAGGTCAAACGTTGCCAGGTCAATGAAGTATTATCCTTTTCCCATTGCCATCGCAGTAAATGAGCCGGTTCACGTATAGCGAGATTGGCTAAATTTAGGGCTTGTCGCGGAGCGTTAGTGGCCAAGGCGATCGCGGTTTCTGGAGAGCAAAGTTGCCATTGAACAAGATTTTTTGTGCCAACCAGTAACGGTAAGGTGGTTCCCGATAAAGTGCCATCGAGTAATTTTGCAGTACCTCCTTGAACTTCGATTTGGCGATCATCCCAGGAATAAAGACCAGACGGTAAGCCCAAAGGAGCTAAGGCATCACTAACCAAAAAAACTCCCTGTTCATAGTTACTAGCCCGCAGTAAAATATCGATCATGCTTGGTGCAACGTGTTGGCCATCCGCAATCAGGCCACAATAGACTTGGGGATGACAAATCGCAGCCGCCAGTAATCCTGGTTGGCGATGATGAAGGGATGGCATCGCATTAAAGGCATGAGTCACCATTCTGGCCCCTAACTTAAAAGCTTGGTTTGCTTGGGCTTCCGTTGCCTGGGAATGGCCTAAACTAACCGTAATACCAAGGTCAGTAAG
Organism: Snowella sp.; assembly: GCA_035285405.1. Classification (GTDB taxonomy): domain Bacteria; phylum Cyanobacteriota; class Cyanobacteriia; order Cyanobacteriales; family Microcystaceae; genus Woronichinia. Next base: position 40,104 of record JAYKJI010000366.1, read on the forward strand.
GTAGGGAATGAGGGAATTTGTCGGATCTAATTCGGGGGCAAGGGTGATAATTTTAATCAGATCCCCATCTTCTCCTAATACCCTTTTTAGGTTTTCTAGGGTCAGGGGCAGTAAAAATTGGGCGGAATGGGCCCCTCGTTTTTGATAATTTAAAAAAGGGCCTTCCAAATGAACTCCTAGAATTTTAGCCACTTTCTCTGTGGGATTATACTGCTCTAAATAATGCCGAATGACAGACAGCGATCGCCGAATTTTAGCGATAGAGGTGGTGACAATGGTTGGTGTAAAGGCATCCACACCTTGATGCCAAAGTAATTCACCAATTTGCTGTAAAAGTAGGAAATGAGAGTCTTCTAGCTCAGAAAAAGCCAACCCTAAAGCGCCATTAATTTGAAGATCTACTCCACCTTGAGAAATCCAATCACCTTGAACATCTATTACCTGTTCTGATGTGGAACAGAAAGGCTGAGAATTTTGGGGCATAATTCTATTAATACATCCCTGGGAATCGATTATGATTTGTTGTAAACCAGGGTAATTTTTTAAACGAGCATTGGTAATAACCACAGATTGAAGCATCGGCAAATTCCCAAAATATCAAAATAAACAAAATTAATCAGGGGATACGAGGGGGAAAAGCAGGGATAATGAGTGAAATATCGTTATGGCTGTTAACTTAGGTTTCCTAAATTGTGATGAACAAGCGATCGCTGCTGACTCGTATGGATGCTGTTCAATCTCCCGTCATTCCTCTTGTCGGAAAGTTGATTGCTGAAAATCCTGGCACCATTTCTCTCGGACAGGGTATTGCTTTCTATCCCCCACCGCCCCAGATTTTAACGGCGATCGCTACTAGTTTTGAGGATGTTACTAACCATCAGTATAAATCGGTGCAAGGGCTTCCCACCTTACAAACCGCGATCGCTGCCAAGTTAGCCCAGGATAATCAGATCACCATTGAGGCAGGCCAGAATGCGATCATGGTAACGGCGGGGGCCAATATGGGTTTTCTGAATGCCATTTTAGCCATTACCTCACCAGGCGATGAAATCATTCTCAATACGCCCTACTACTTCAATCATGAAATGGCCATTCGTATGGTGGGTTGTCAACCGATCTGTGTACCAACTGATCACCATTATCAACTCCAGGTGGGGGCGATCACCGCCGCCATTACCCCTAGAACCCGTGCGATCGTCACTGTTTCTCCCAATAACCCCACTGGTGCGGTATATTCTGCCCAAGCCCTTCAGGAAATTAATCAACTTTGTCAGGGGCAAGGTCTCTATCACATCAGCGATGAAGCCTACGAATACTTTATCTACAACGGTGTTCAGCACTTTTCTCCTGCTTCTTTACCCCACAGCGCAGCCCATACCATTTCCCTATTCAGTTTGTCTAAGGCCTATGGCATGGCTGGCTGGCGAATGGGCTATATGGTTATCCCTCAGTCTTTACTGTTGGCAGTTCAGAAAATCCAGGATACTAACTTGATCTGCCCTCCCGTCGTTTGTCAATATGCGGTGATCGCGGCTCTAGCGGTGGGTTCTACCTATTGCCAACAGTTTCTACCCGAAATTACCCATAATCGGCACAGACTGCTCACTGCCCTAGGGAAAATTTCAGATCTTTGTGATTTGGTGATAACCGAGGGAGCTTTTTATAGTTTTATCAAAGTTCATCTCCCCTACCCCGATCTAGAAATCGTGCAAAGACTCATTCGAGAGCATCAGGTAGCCGTTTTACCCGGTTCAACCTTTGGCATGAAAGAAGGTTGCTATCTTCGTATTGCCTATGGAGCTTCACATCAAGAAAACATCACAATAGGAACAGAAAGATTAATACAAGGGTTACGGAGCTTGGGTCAGGCAAAAAAAAGCAACTGATCGCTGCCAGCCTAAATTTGAGATCCGCAATTGTGATAACCTAATCTCAATTTTGGCAAAACTCACCCCGCCTCACCGATTTTTATGCGAATTGCTCTCTTTACAGAAACTTTCTTACCGAAAATCGATGGTATTGTCACCCGTCTTAAGCATACTGTTGAACACCTCCAAAGGCAGGGTAATCAAGTTCTAGTCTTCTGTCCTGAAGGGGGCTTAAAAGAATACCAAGGGGCTAAAATTCATGGGGTGAAGGGAATGCCCTTGCCGCTCTACCCGGAACTCAAATTAGCCATTCCCCGCCCTCATCTGAGAACCGTCATTGAAAAATTTCAGCCGGATCTGATCCATGTGGTGAATCCCGCCATTTTGGGCGTTGGTGGTATTTATTATGCTAAAACCCTGAATATTCCTCTGGTTGCTTCTTACCATACTCATTTACCCCAATATTTGCAGCATTATGGTTTAGGAGCCTTGGAAGGGTTACTGTGGGAACTGTTGAAACTGGGTCATAACCAAGCCAGTCTGAACCTTTGTACCTCAACCGCCATGGTGGAAGAACTACGCAATCATGGTATTGAACGGGTTGATCTCTGGCAACGGGGAGTAGATACAGAATTATTTCAACCTCATCTCGTTTCTCGACAAATGCGATCGCGCCTTTCCCAGGGCCATCCTGACTCGCCTTTACTACTCTATGTGGGTCGGGTTTCTGCCGAAAAACAAATCGATGAAATTAAACCTGTTCTAGAAGCCATTCCCCATGCTCGCCTGGCCATTGTTGGAGACGGCCCCCACCGTGAAACTCTAATGAGTCATTTTGCTGGCACCCCCACCTATTTTGCTGGCTATATGCAGGGACTAGAATTAGCGGCGGCCTTTGCAACGGCGGATGCCTTTATTTTTCCCTCTCGTACCGAAACCCTTGGATTAGTCTTACTCGAAGCGATGGCAGCCGGTTGTCCAGTGGTTGCAGCGGCCTCTGGTGGAATTCCCGATATTGTTACGGATGGTGTCAATGGTTATCTTTTTGATCCTCAAGACAGCCAGGGTGCAGTAAAAGCAACCCAACGGTTATTAGATGCCAAGGAAGAACGGGACAGATTACGTCAAAATGCTCGACTGGAGGCTGAACGCTGGGGTTGGGCGGCTGCAACTCAACAGTTACAGCAATATTATCGTCAGGTCTTAGGAGTGCAATCTTTTCCCCAAGCGGCCTAGACAGCCCCACCGTAAAGTCGTTCTAAGGCAATCGGAATGGCCACTAGGGTAAGTTTCAAGGCCCAAGGAGCCAAACAAAGGGTTAAAAATAGGGCAAAGGCGGCTGTCACAGCAAAACAAGGACGGACGACATCTTCCTGCACGTTAAGAAAAATAAAGATCGAGATGGAGGCGATCGCCAATGAAACCAAAGAGAGAACAAGCATAGAACTAATCCTTGCCGTATCAGCAATAACTTATAAAAAAGGCAGAAGGCTTTATTTGAAGACTTTCTAAGACCAGCGATTAGGCTGTGAAAAGGAAGATTAAATCTGGATTCTCCAACACATTTAATAATATCCCTATTTTGATCACCCTTAAGGGTTTCTTAATCTTTCAGGTTAAGGTTTAGTGATATTACGGTTTCGCTAGAATAGGATAAGTGAATTTACGCCAGAATCCCAAAATTTATGATCCTTTCGACAAAAACGGTTCAATCTCTCTTTTTAGCAACAACCTTGGGCTTCTTGACCCTGATTCCTCCTGCTCAGGCTGAGGATAAAGTCATCCGAACCTTAACTGTGACGGGGGAAGGGGTTGAAAATATTGCCACTAGTTTAGCCCAGGTGGAATTAGGGGTAGAAGTCACGGCTCCAACAGCAACCGAGGTACAGCAGGATGTGGCTAAACGGACTAATGCGGTGGTGGATTTACTGCGATCGCGGTCAGTGGAAAAGCTACAAACAACGGGTATTCAATTGCAACCCAACTATGAATATGCCAACAATCAACGCAAGTTAAATGGCTATACCGGAACCAATACCGTCAGCTTTCGCCTACCCACAGAAGCAGTGGGGGGTTTATTGGATCAATCAGTGAAGGTTGGTGCCACTCGTATTAATGGGGTGAGTTTTATGGCCACCGAGGAAGCGATCGCCGCCGCCCAAAAAATCGCGCTCAAAAGAGCAACAGAAGATGCCCAATCCCAAGCTAATGCCGTTTTTCAAGCTCTCAAGCTAACCCCCAAAGACGTGATATCTGTCCAGATTAATGGCGCGAATGTTCCGGTTCCCCAACGTTTTCAGACAGACTATATGGTACAAGCAGCGGCCGCTCCGGCTCCAACTCCGGTCATTGGTGGTGATCAATCGGTGCGGGGTTCCGTCACCTTACAAATTGCCTACTAAGGTTTAACCGCTTTCTGAATTTCGTCTGACTTGAATCTTGACCAAACTTGAATTTTGACCCCGTTTTCGATGAATAACCCCAATTCTCGTTTTTCTCTCTCCTCCGCTAAACGTTTCCGTCAGTGGCAATGGTGGGCAGTTCCTGGCTTTTTATTTTTGCTAGGTTTTGGGCTTTGGCAATATCAATCCCATCCCGAATGGCTAAGACAAATCAATCAGTCCCAGGCACCTGCCTCCATCCCTAATCCCCTAGGTGAAGACGAGTTCAAAAAAGGTGTACCTCTACCGCCGATAGATCCCAGCGTGACAAAAGTTCCGCCGTCAAAATCATCCCTATCGCCCTTACTCATACCGACTAACAACCCCAATAAAGATCTTTTGGGAAATATCCCTGGTTTACCTAAACTCACTAATCAAAGCAATGATGCTAAAAAGACAGACAATAATTCTACTCAGTCTCCCTTAATGACCAACCGAGATCCCCAAGCATCGTTATTTCCTGCATTACTCAAAAATCCTCAGCCCTCTGCCAGTAATACTCGTCCCACAATTCCTTCGGCCCTTCAAAAAACAGAATTATCCAGTGGAGAAGCTAACCCTCTACAAAAATCCGTGGATGAATTTGCTCCTGTTCCCAGAAATTATAATCCTTCCCCAATAGAAACCCCGGCTCGAAGTCTGCCACTGACCAATCCGCCCCTTACTACTGTCGATAACAATCGTTATTTTGGTACCAATCCTTCTAGTCAGCTTCCTAGTTCTACTAGTTCAGTCGGGGGAAATAATGCCTATCCTAGCGGGCAAAATTACAGTCTTCCCAACACCAATAACGGGTCAGCAGGAAGTTATGCTAATCCTAATCCTAATCTTCCTCAGAACTATGGCGGAGTAAATCCGAATAACAGCTACAATCCGAGTGCTCCCATTAATAACGCCAGTCAACCCTATAGCACTATGCCCAATTCTTCCCAGAATTTTAATAATAGTCAACCGACCTATGGTTTACAGCCTCCTAAGATTCCAACCTCTACCTCTGGCTATTAACAAAGATTGCTCAAAAGCTCAAAAGCAAGTTTTTTGTATCAATTTATAGGACTTTTTCCCCTAAAATACAAACACTAATTTAATTTGCCAATCGGAAGTTGTGGACTTTTTGGGTGGCGTAATTTGGATTTGCCGAATAAATTCTCGAAAGTAAAAACGCCGTTCTATTTCTGATAGATCTAGCCAGAACTGTGGTATGGCTACTGCCTTAATAATTTTCTTGAGTTCTTCAGGCGGTAATTGATCTAATTGTTTTCGTAGTTGAGCAATTTCGGTTTTAAATTTGTAGATTTGCAGTTCTATTATTTGTGGATCTAAGATACCTTGATTTTCTAAAGTGGGTAATTTCTGTATTGTTTCTTCCTTTTGCTGAATGGCTTGGCGGATGCCTTGTTTCACTTGATCCAGGTTAGGTAGATTTAACTGGGCGACGGTGGCTGGTAAATCTTGGCAAATTTGGCTAATAATTTTAAAGAGAATTTGCTCATAGTCAATTGCACTACATTTTGGTTGACTCTGACAGTTGGCAGCCCGAAGATAAAGATAGGTTTTTGCCGGATTCTTTGTTTTTGGGGACTTCACTTGACTAACGGTAAAAAAGGATTGACAGACTTGGCAAAAAACTAAACCGGCTAGGGAACGGGGCGCACTGGCTGTTCTCGTAGCAAAGTCGCTACCTCGTCGCAATAGACGATCAATTTGGGCGGCTTCTTCTCTGGATAGGATAGCGGGATGATTGCCGACAACGACATCTTGATTGTGATAGCCTAAATTGCCTCGATAGACAGGATTTTTTAACCAATTATGTCCTGTGGAAACAGCAATTTTTTTGCCATAACGTTTATTTAAATAACGAATGGCTTCTCGTAAGGAAGCGTACAGTAAATAATGCTCAAAAAAATCTTTAATGATGGGGGCAGTGGTACGATCTAAGATATAGCGACCCTGTTCTCGACGATAGCCATAGGGAGCTTTCCCTGGTGGTGGTAAGCCTTGAATACGATTGCGGGCATGACCCTGTTTTTGGCGTTGACGTTGCTGTTGTTGCTGAATATTTTCTAGCAGTTGGAGCCATTGCTGACGAGATGGGGGAGAGGTGGTGCTGTAATCTTGTTCGATCGCGATAATTTCAATTCCCAAGGCTTCTAAAGTCGTTAAGCGATCGCCGATTTGTGTTAAATTAGCCCCCAACTCTTCTAAACGACGAACCAGTAGATAATTCGGTGGAGATAATTGGCAATCCTGTAATAAGTTTTCTAGTTGTTGATAATTGCCCAAGTCCACATAAACCTGATCTACTTCTACTCCCCACATACAGCGATCAGGAGGAGATTCGAGCCAGGGATCACTATAAAGATAGGCAATAATTCGCATCGTAATAGACCCAATCGGGACTGAGAAACGAGTCCGCGACACTTCCTTCAAAAGACAGTTATTTTAGTACATATAGCCAGAGGCCACAATCATAGAGCCGATTCCCAAATCACTGAAAACTTCCAATAGCAAGGCATGGGGCAACCGACCATCGATGATATGGGTAGCTCGTACTCCTTGGGCTAGGGAGCGTACACAACAATTAACCTTGGGGATCATACCGCCAGCCACCACACCTTCTTGAATTAAATCTCGGGCCTGTTGAATATCTAATTTGGTAATCAGGGTTGAAGGATCTTTGTAATCTCTGAGAATGCCGCGAGTATCGGTCAGTAGGATCAACTTTTCGGCCCCTAGAGCCGCTGCCACTTCACCAGCAAAGGTATCGGCATTAATATTATAGGCCTGTCCCGATTCATCCGCCGCCACACTGGAAATCACTGGAATATAGCCACTTTTCCCTAGGGATTCGACTAAACGCGCATTAACAGAACTGACTTCTCCCACAAAACCAATATCTTTGTTGGAGATTTGTCGAGCCGTGACCAGATTGCCATCTTTACCACAAAGACCGACAGCCTGACCGCCCGCTTGATTGATCAAAGAAACTAATTCCTTGTTAACACGACCGACTAGAACCATTTCCACCACATCCATCGTGGGCCCGTCTGTCACCCGTAACCCGTCCTTGAACTTGGCTTCGATGCCTAATTTATCTAACCAGGTATTAATTTCGGGGCCACCACCATGCACCACGACGGGACGCACACCGACGGAAGCCATAAAGACAATATCTCGAATCACTTTATCTTTGAGAGAGCTATCCTTCATGGCTGCCCCCCCGTATTTAATCACAACTGTCCGTCCGGCAAAGTGTTGAATGTAGGGTAGAGCTTCACTGAGAATCCGAACTCTAGTTGCTGCTTCTTCGCCGATGTAGTCGCTGGTATTGCTCATAGTGAATTTGAATTGGTAAAAATTTTATAACTGAGTGTTTAGTTTAAAAGAGGATGAGGCCCTGAAAACTGTTCATCGCAGACAGTTCTTAGAATTGATCCCCCTGTTGACGGGAATTTCTGGCTATTGATCGAGGACTTGCTACTTGGGATCTTTCACTAGGTACTGGAAAAGCGTTGGGTGCCGTTAGAGCGGTAGAACTGTCTTCCTGATTAAGAGCAAGGGGCGTTTTAAGGGGTGATGCCGAAGGCACATTTTGTGACCGCGCTGACATTACAGCCGTTGGCATTTTTAGAGTCGGTGGGGTGCTAACCGTGGCAGGAGCAGACGGATTAGCAAAACGGGGATTTTGCCATAATACTAATCGTTGTTGAACGTCGATCTGATACTGTAATTGCAGGGAGGTATTTTTGAGCATCTGATCCGCATAGAGTTGTTGCTGAAGGGCTTCTGTGGAAGAAACCAAATTCCCTAAACCATCCACTAATTTTCGTAGGTTATTCCGAAAGGTGGGATCGCCTGTCACCTGTTCCACATCGGAGGTGATTTTTTGGGTATTTTCAAAGGTCACTCTCGCTGAGTCCAAGGTTTTTTGAATGGTTAATAAAATCGTCGGATCATTGAATTGCTTAGAAATTTCCTGCAAGTTTTTACTGGTTTCTGCGGCATTACTTAAGACAATTTCTAAATTTTTAGCCAACTTATCGGTATCAATCGCATTTAGGCCTCGATTCACACTCACTAAACCATTGTCAAGAAGTTGTACCGATCCTTGTAGGCGACGGCTAAGATTTTGAATTTCCTGGCTTGTCCCTTGAATGCTGGTTAGGGTCTGGGTAACATGGCTACGGTTTTCGAGCACTAGCAGGTTTAGGTTTTGCATGAGTTGGGCCGAATCTCGAATCGTTTTGCTAATACTGGACTGATTCAGGCTGACAATCTGATTCAAATTTTGGGTTAATTGATTCGCACTATGGGCTGCTCCGGCGATCGCCTTAGTCGTATTAGAAACACCACTGATTTGATAACGAGCCGTTTTTGACAACAGTGCAATTTCATCACTCATACGAGCAATTCGGTTAGCTGCCAAGGCCGCATTACGGGCCGTAGAATTAAGATTACCAACAAATTCGGGATTACTATAAACCTTACTCAGTTGGGTTAAGCTGGTCATCAATTGAGCACCGGCTTCTCCTTGAAAGCGTTCATTATGGCAAAAAATTTGCTGTAACTTGAGACAATCTTGACTGGTTGGATTGAGGGCCAATTCTTTCTCTGTTAACTTCCGTTGGGGCATAATATCAATCGAGGCTTCCCCAATTAAGCCATAACGACTTACTTGAATCAGGGAGTCCCTGGGAATTTTGAGTTGGGTAGAAGCAATATCCAGAGCGGCTTCGATGCCATTACTACTGGGTAACAGGGCCGCAATTTTGCCGATCGCCACCCCGCGAAAGCGTACCGGCGCACCAACCTGTAGTCCACTAGCATCATCAAAATCGACAAAAATACGGTAACTAGGCGTTCCAAAGCCTCCTCCTCGTAGCCAAATCGCCACTCCACCTAGCACGATTAACCCCAATAGGGCAAAAAGACCAACGGATCCTTCTCGAAGGGTGCGGGGACGGAGCATAGTCATTCCTCTGGCGGGCTAAACAGGCTTGCAATCACAATGAAGCGAAAGAAGGAAGGGATGTTTCAGAAAGATTTTGTCCGGTTGAACTAGTCGATTACCCGAATGGGCCCATCTACCCTAGCACTAAAAAATTGTCGGATCAGAGGGTTATCTGTGCTGTCAATTTCCGTAACTGGCCCCTGCCACTGTACTTTGCCTTCATAGAGTAGCACAACGCGATCGGCTGTTCTGCGAATTGTACTTTCCTGATGACTAACCATAATATAGGTTTCACAACCCCCAACAGAAGATTGTAAATAGCGCACTAAATCTTCCACTACGGTAGAGGCGATCGGATCCAGTCCGGCAGTCGGTTCATCGTAGAGAATAATTTCAGGATTGTCTTCGGGATTATCGGGATTGGACATAATTGCCCTAGCAAAACTCACTCGTTTTCGCATTCCGCCTGATAGTTGCGATGGATAGCGATCGCCGATATCCTGAAGTCCCACCATTGCCAATTTTTCTTCGACCAGTTTACGGATCATACTGCGTGATAATTGGGAATGTTCATAGAGTAAAAAGCCGACATTTTCCTCCACTGTTAGAGAATCAAAAAGAGCCGACTGTTGAAAGACCAAAGCGATCCGCATGGGATTATCCCCATCTTCTACCAAACCAGTCCGTACCTTGCCTTTAACAAGCACATCTCCCTCATCTGCTGGTAGCAAACCGGCCAGAATTCTTAAAATAGTCGATTTTCCCGTACCGGAAGGGCCAATGATCACCAATGCCTCACCTCGATAAATCGTCAGATCGATTCCATCTAAAATGACTTGATTCCCAAAGGTTTTACGGACTCCTTTTAACTGGATTAAGGGTTCAGTCATCGGAAAATAATAAAAATCAACTTTTTTGATTATAATCCCCCTCTAACTCGAAACTCCTAGTTTTGAGAATTGCCCCCTAAATTTCCCCAATGCTAGGGGACTTTGAACCGCAAAAGATAACGATCTCCCCCAAACTTGGGGGCTGGGGGGCGAAAAACTCCAGTTCCAAAAATAGACGGGGTTTAATCCCTAAGTCTATTTCTCAACCGTAACCCAGGCAGACTGCCCGACAACAGTTCCAAATTCCTAAATTCCCAAATGGCAAACCACTTTTTTTATCCCTATCCTCCCCTTATTTTGGGGAAATTACAGAAACGCTATAAACGCTTTTTTGCTGACATTGAATTAGAAACAGGAGAAATGATCACCGCCCATTGTCCCAATACTGGCCCGATGACTGGCGTTTGTCAAATTGGAAATCTAGTCTACGTTTCCCAAAGTAATAATCCTAAACGGAAATTGGCTTATACCTGGGAAATGATCCAAATTCAAGATACCTGGGTAGGTGTTAATACTAATCTGCCCAATCAGGTGATTAAACAGGCATTAACCCAGAAAATTTTTCCTGAATTAGCTGGCCTATACGACACTGTAAAATCAGAAGTTCCCTACGGCCAAGATCGAAAAAGTCGCATTGATTTTCTCTTAAGTCAATCCGGTCAGCCAGATATTTACCTGGAGGTGAAAAATACCACGCTTGCTCAAAATCAGTTAGCTCTCTTTCCTGATACTGTCACCACCAGGGGACAAAAACATCTAGAAGAATTAACGGCTCTTCTTCCCTCAACGCGATCGGTGATGTTGTACTTTATTAATCGAGGCGATTGTTCAGAATTTTCTCCAGGCGACGCATTTGATCCTAATTACGGCCAGTTATTACGACAAGGAATTAGCCAGGGACTGATAGTTTTACCCTGTCGTTTTGGAGTCAGTCCTCAAGGCATGCGTTATTTAGGACTGGCTCAATTAAACATGGACAACTGAACCCGTAAAAATTCCTCCGAATCAGGAAGATTGACAACCATCAGAAGCACAAATCATCACAATCAGATTATGGCTGAACCTGAACCGGAAAACCTTGTTGGCGCAGATAATCAGCCGTTGCTTTACTAGGCGTATAGTTATAGCCAAACTGCGATTCTGTGTTGTCATGAATAATCTGGGGAGTTAACATCACAACCACTTCAGAGCGATTAGTTGTATCAGTTTGGCTACGGAATAAAGCCCCAATAACAGGGAGATCTCCTAAAATGGGGACTTTACTGGCAACAGACTGATCCTGCTCAGAGATAATTCCCGACAAAATTAACGTTTGACCATCACGCAAACGTAATAAACCTGACGTTAATTCTCGTTTATTAATGAGAGTTAAAGTATTATTTGCCCCAGTGCCGCTTTCAAACTGTTGCTGTGCTCCTGGTGAGGCAACAATCGGCTTAACAGATAGAGAAATAAAGCCATTATCATCAATTCTATCTATACTTACTTGTAAAGTGAGCCCCACGTCAGAAAGAACAGGAGTTGTCGTTCTTACTCCGCTAAGAGGATCAACCTGAGTATTAACACTACTAACGACAGATTGAGTTAATTTGACGCTTGCCTCTTGACCTTCCTGAATAACTAGAGTAGGGTCGGTTAAAATTTTGGCATTGCCACTTTGAATCTGAGTAAAAATCTGGGCTTGGAACTGTCTAGGATATTGGAAAAAGGTGGGAAGTCCGTAGGTTGCCGAAGCACTAGTAATTGTTTGCACTCCATTGGATATTACAGATTGGGCTGGGGTAAAGTCGGTTAGACCTGTTACCAGTGGGTTTGTTGAAACACCAGCGACAGAAGGAAAAATTACACTATCGATGGTAGCACCTGTTGTAATACCTTGTATCGTGGTTGGATTATTGGTATCTAAAAACACATTCGCGGTATTAAGTGGATTGGTTACAATCGGGGGATTACTAATGAGTCCTGTTGCGCTATTCAGCACATTTCGAGAAACAGGTGCTGTACTGCCAAAACGCATTACTGCCGCTCCATTATCCTGTACAAAATAGCTATCCCCTGAGCCAAAGGAAAAACTACTGTTGTAGTCCTGAATATTGGTTAAATTGATATCAACGATTTTGACGTTGACCGCAACTTGACGACGGCGAGCATCTAGCTGAGTTAAAAGGGTTGTTGCAATTTCAACTAATCGAGGTTCTCCTGTTAAGGTTATGGAATTTAGACGAGAATCAGACGCAACAAACAAACCCTTAAGAGGGGTAACGCCCAACGGCTTGACTGCTTCATTTACCTGTAAAGGCTGAATTTGAGGGGCCGTGCGAGTTATGTAGGAACGGCCTGTATCTGGATCTCTTACCGGCCTTTCATCTCCAGGGATCAAAACATTAGATTGCGCTCCTTGTATAGCAAGAAATGCTGTTGCATTCTCAGCCGAGACCTGATTTAGTCGAATTGTTCTGGTTATAATATTACGTGCTTCATCAGGTAATCTTCTCGCTACATATATCATGTTACCCTGACGTGAAGATTTTAGTCCTGTAGCAATTAAAACTGAATTAAAAACGTCTTGGACAGTTTCGTTTTCTATATCTAATGAAATAGTAGGGAAGTTAGATCCTCCACCTTGAGAAGTTGCTTCTGCCGATCCAGTACTACTTAATCCTAAATTATCGGGTATAATGATATTAATACCTATATAACGTGCTAAAACCTTAAGAACTTCATCTGCTGGAGCCCTACGCAAGACTAAACGAGGAATCATGGCTTTGCCTGCTGGGCCTAAGTCCACAGGCTCAAATCTGGTATTAATATTGGAAATCGACATATCCCCCACGGGAGGGGCGACAGCACGGGGTAAGACGGGAGCAACCGGAACTGTCGGATTGAGAATATCTGGATTAGCTGTACCATTTGATCTAATGATAATCTCTGGATTAGGAACCATGACACCATTAGGCGATGAGGGAGCCGAAGGGAGAACGGGAATATCTGAAGGTAAATTGGGAAGCTGGGTAACCTCTTGGACGTTACCTAGACGTTCAGACTGTTTCTTTATACCAGACGGGTTGCTGATCCCGATGCTCTGCTTCTGCTCCATGTTGTGAGAATCAATATTATCGACTAGATGACCTACGGGAATTTTTCCTTGAATCAGATCGGGTATTCCGTTGACTAAACTCTGATTATTTTCATCAAGTTTTAATGCCCTGGCCAATAGCTGATGCGAATTAGAAGACTCAGAACGCATTGGGTCGTCTTGCTTTGTCTGAAGCGTAGACAAAGTTATGGATGATGAGGAAGATGTGTCTTGGGCAGAAACGTCGGAGGCGTAGGTCGGTTGGACTGCCATTAATATACAGGCCGTAACTTCAGCAACTAAGCAAAAACGTAAATAATTCACAATACACTCCTCATCACACGTTCAAAACCAATTATTCAATATTTATGGAGAATCCGTAAGGTTATTTAAGATTTATTTTTTTTCTGGTGCAGGGGAAGCATCAGGGGCCGGAGAGGCACCAGGGGCCGGAGGTGGTGGAGCTAAGGCTGCAATTTCTTCCGGGGTTAGCGGTAATAGAACTTCTAACGTCATACTCGTGCTTAAGGTGTCATTCGGTTCTGCTTTAACCTGCACCCGATTATCTTTTTTGATCACTGTAATGGGAAAATCCGGTTTAACGAGATCTGTTTTAAGATCTTTCATGACAATTAACGGCTGTAATCGCTCTAAATCTCGGATCAAATTGTGAGTATTGCCAAAGGAACCTTTCAACGTGACGAGAAAGGTTTGGCGTTTCAGTTTATTGTTGACCGTGGGACCTAAGGAGCTATCTCCAACAATAATGGGATCGCCCTGGGGAGAGAAAGTCAAAAGATTGACCTTACGAGCTTGAAAAAGTTGACTTAAATCCAATAGCAGCGTTTGTAAGTCATTACTATTAGCAAACAATCCTAGCACTTGAGTTTTACGATCCTCTGCTTGTTTTAGCTTTAATTCTGCCTGGGCTAGACGAGTCTCTAACTGACTAGCTTTTTGAGTATCGACTTCCTGTTGTTTGGCTGCTTGATCTGTTACTAACTTTTGATATTCATCCCAAGCTGGCAAGAAAAAGCTAAATAGAATGTAGAAGGCACCAACGATACCCAACACTCCTAAGGAAATACCAGTTACCCTTGGCGTAAAGGTAATCCCAAAGGCAGTCGGATAATTCTCATTACCCTCAAATTCAGAATCGAGAATAGTTGTTGTCGTATAGTCTTCGGTGAAGGTCATAATAGTCTTCGTTTCTCTTCAAAGGAACCGCGTTAGGGTTTAGCTGGGGAATTAGCCGGTGTAGGCGTGGGAGATTTTAAGATAGGCGAAGCAGAGGGATTCGGGTTAGCCCCTGGTGCTGGTGTAACGTTTGGAGGTGTCGGCGGTGAAGGAGATTGTAAAATACCTTTTTGCTCTAGGGTTTTAAAGCGGGTAATCAACCCGATCGCCCCTTTCCGAATCAGTTCTGGCATTAATTCTTTATCGGGAGTATCACTTAACTCCGTTTGGATGGAATATTTTACCCCTCTAGGAACCTGAATCAAAGAAGTTCCTTGGTCTTTTGTGGGATCATCTGTTTCAGAAGTTACTCCGTCCCCTGAAATGGGTAGAGCCGAGGCGGTGGCGGTTATTAATTTTGTTTTATCTGCCTTGAGAAATTGAGAGTTTTGCAGCATCAACATAAAGTCGTTGAGAGCCGCATAGTTAGCCGCAAAACCACTGATGTTTAACTGTTTCCCTGTTTGTTGAATACTTCCCAATTGAACCCCTGCGGGAGTTTGATCGGTCAAATCTTGTAAAATAGCAGACCAGGGCTTAATTTGATCAAATACACCCGCTAATCCGGCAATATCGTCCTCAATGGTTTTGGTTTTTCCCTCTATTTCCAGAATTTTTTGATTCTGAGCTTTCAAACGGCTTAATTCCGCTTCTAGAGCTTGAATGTTTTGCTGGGTTTGATCCTTCTGCCAATACACCAATAAAATGGCTAAACCTGCCAGCAAAGGCAAGAGAGCCATAACACCGGCTCCGATGTAAATTGGTAACTGTTTTTCGAGTGAGGAACCCGCATCTTTTTGAGTCGTTAATACGCCTTTGTTAGAGTCAAGATTGCGATCTTTAAGAAAATTAACATCTAAACTATACATAGATCCTTACTGGGCAATAGTGGGGCAACAGAGACAATTCCAGGCATTAGGCTTCCCTTAACCCTAAACCCAGCACGGTAGCTAGACTCGGACGTTCCACCGGTGGAATTTCCTGAGCACTATCAATATTTAAAGAGGTAAAGGGATCAATGTGCATACTGGGAATGCTCAAACGTTGGGTTAGATACTCGTCTAGTTGTACCAGTCCACCACCGGGCCCGGCTAACAGCAATTGCACAACCTCTAAATCCTCAGCCTGATTGAGATAAAAATTAATAGACCGTCTTAGCTCATCTGTTAATTCTCCCATCACCCGCATTAAGGCTGTCATGCCAGGATTAACCGCAGTGCCCTGGGTACTTAGGGTATCAAATTGAGTGACGGGAATGGTCATTCCTTGCAGAATTTCAGGGTTGCGAGAGGGGGGCAGATTCATTGCCCTGGACAAGGCATTTTGCATCTGGTAGGTACCAATGGGAACGGTACGCGAAAATTGGGGAACCCCATCTACAATAATGGCAATTTCTGTATTGTCAAACTCAATATCGACTAGAACAGCAGCTTCCTTTGAGCCAAATCGACGCAGTTCATCGCGAATGGTGCGAATAAGAGCAAAACTATTAATTTCTAAAATATCCACTTCTAGACCCGCTTGTTGAAAAGTATCTAAATAGGAGTCTGTTACTTCTCGTCGGGTGGCGACTAACAAAACTTGAACTTTTTCAATACCATCATCATCTTCAAAAAAACCGAGTTTTTGGTAATCTAGATCCACTTCTTCACGGGGATAGGGTAAATACAGAGCCGCTTCGTGATTGAGTACCATATCTCGTAGTTCTTGCTCATCTAGTTCGGCTGGCACTGGGATGATCCGAATAATGGCTTCTCGCATGGGGACGGCGGTGGCGATCTTTTTAGCGGTTATTTTATTCTCCTTGAACATCTCCTGAATAATCTCTGCGAGGGTAGGGGAGTCAATAATTTTGCCTTCCTCAAAAATGCCTTCCGGTAGAGAAGTAAAACAGTACTTGTTGAGTTTGTAATTTTGACCTTGTTTTGCTAGTTGAATTAAATTCAGTCGTTCAGGCGTAATTTCTAGCCCTACCCCTTGAGACCCTCTGCCGAATGAACTCAATACAGTTTTAAGACGACTGAACATATTTCCTCATACCAACGAAAACTAGTGACAATAGCAAGAATCAAGGCGAGAAGGCATTCTAAACCTATCCTATCTAATCCCGGTATTCTGTCAAGCAAAGATTACAAATTTTGAACTTTTGGTAACTTTTGATTTTTTTTGATTCTTTTAAGCTTGTGATCTGAAAAACCGTCCTATCCTTAAAACTAGTAAACGATTAACCATTGATTGCGATCGCGCTATCTCTTTGCTTGGCGATCGCCGTATAAAGCCGCCTAAAACTGAATCGGAATGAGGTTAAAGTCGTGATGACGAACTGTGAATACTATTATCAGGTATTGGGATTAGAAGTGGGAGCTTCTTTGGAAGAGGTTAACCAGGCCTATCGTGATCTGGCGTTTATCTGGCATCCCGATCGCCTACCGATGGATAATCCTCGTTTACAGGAAAAAGCCGCCATTAAACTGAAGGAAATTAACCAAGCGCGCGATCAATTACGACTGCTTAACTGTTCTACCCTGCCTCCAACCCCAAAGGTCTCGACTACCCCGAACAGCGATCGTCGCCCACCTCAAACCGTCACCCATCGAGGACCCACCCATCCCCCACGGGAATCCCATAAACGTCCCTACTATCGAGATTTGACTGGGGCAGATCTGCGGGGGGCCAATCTCAAAGAAAAGGATCTGTCTGGGCGAAAACTGATTCAAGCCGATCTCAGCCATGCTGACCTCAGTGATGCCTTTCTTCATCAAATCAACCTAGAACATGCCAACCTGTTTCAGGCCAATTTATTTAGAGCCAATTTACTAGAAGCGAATCTCCGCTTTGCTAACTTACAGGAAGCCAACTTGATTGGGGCTGATCTCAGTGGCGCAGATTTAAGTCAGGCCAATCTTCGGGGCGCGAAAATTCTCGTTGGCAAACGGATGATGGTCAAGCTAACGGGTGTAATTTTGACAGGAGCAATCTTGCCCGATGGCACAATTCATCATTGAAGAAATCCACCAATTATGTCAATTCTGATTCAAAAGAAACTTTGTCATAAATATCTGCCAAGCTGATTTCAAAGGGGATAGTACTTAATTTTAGAAGGGTATCTTCCCCCTCTAACTCTGAAAAAATCCATTGATGGGACTCAATTTTATAATACTGTTCAATATGTATGGAATATTGATCAATTAATAAGTATTCTTGAAACCCCATAATAGTACGATAAAACTTAAATTTTTCACCTTGATCATAGCTCTGGGTTGATTTCGATAAAACCTCAACAATGACCAAAGGATTGGTTATTGTATCTTTTCTGCCGGTCTGTAACTCTATTTGACCTTGTACCACCATGATATCAGGATAAGTGTAAATCCGTCGTTGTGGTATCCAAAGTCGCTGATCGGTGACAAAAACCCAATAAGGTTGACGTTTAAGGGCAAAATTTAAGGCCGCAGAAATGTTGCCAATGATTAGATTGTGATTGAGCATTCCTACGGTCATGGGAATAATTTCTCCATTAATATACTCGTTGCGTTCCTGGGACTGAATCTCAAGTTCCAAGTATTTTTCGGGCGTGTAATAGTCGTATTCTTTGGCTTGCATTGTTATTTTGAGTCAAAGTGTTGATTAATTACAAAGTCGGTTCAGGAGGAAAGTTATCCTGCGGTAAATTGGGCTGGGAATTGGGGCTTAAAGGGGAGGGTTGGTTAGGAGAATTGGCCGGAGTCGAGGGAACTGGAATAAACTTTTGCGATAAACTTCGAGGTGCGGGAGTCGCAAAAAGAGATTGAAAAACAGCTTGACGTTGATTAGCCGGTTCGGGAGCCACATCCCAGAGAGTGGTGTAATAAAAGAAAGCTACACCCAAACCATTTGCCTCTGCTGCTTTGACTTTTTCTGTTACTAAAGGCATGGCAATTTGTTTTCGTTTCAATCCTGTTAAAATACCCACTGCTGTCGGTACCTTAGTTTTGGCTTCTTGCATTTCAGGACGTTGAATTGGTTCGATAAAACTGGCTAGATTTGTTCGATAAACTTGTACAATCAATTCATCTACTAATCCCTTCCGAATCCAAGCCAACCAATCTTGCAAATAAGTATTATAGGATAAACCATAGATAGCAGGTGAAAGGGAAAATAAAATATTCGGTTTAGCGGTTTTAATAGCTTTATTTAACTGTGCCACAAAGGCAGTAATTTTATTAGCTCGCCAACGCATCCAATTAGCATCTTTCGGATTAGAAGGGGGAGCTTTTTTGGTTTCCTGTTGATAGAGAGCAATGGTATAGGGATCATAGCCAAATTCGTAGGGAAGAGCTAAATGATCATCAAATTGGATGCCATCAATGTCATATTGAGTGACAACTTCTAGCACCAAATCAGTGATGAATTTCTGTACTTGGGGATGGAATGGGTTGAGCCAGACCACTTCTCCGGCTGCCCCAATCGAGGTTTTGCTACCATCTTGACGTTGTGTTACCCATTGGGGATGATTACTGACTAGTTCAGACATGGGAGGAGCCATAAAACCGAATTCAAACCAAGGCAGAACTAAGAGTCCTTGTTGATGGGCACGAGTAATTAAATCCGCTAAAACATCCTGACCTTGATAACCTCTGGGATCAAAGGGTTGAATACCTTCCCGTTGGCCAATGGGGCTATTGTAGAGAACGTAACCCGAATTCCAGACCACTGGATAGAGCGTATTAAAATTGAGTTTTGCTAGGAGATTAACCGATTCCTGGGTTTTATTTTGATCCATGAAATGGGTTGTATCGTTGTTGGTAATCCAAACGCCTCGGATTTCTGGATAGGTGGCTGGAGCCGTTGTGGGAGTTGTGGTGGGAACCCCGATTGGAGCCGTCGTGGGAGGCGGTATGATCAAGATTTCTTGAGACCAAAGCGGCGATCGCTGTCCCCAGAGACTAACCAGTAAACAGGTCAGACAAAAGAGAAGCACCATTGGCTTTCTCATGTATTGGAGTAGGGCTTGGAGTAAAGGCATTATTGGGAGCATATGGTACAGAGATTATAGCAAATCCTTGAATTTCCATAGCTTTGACTCTTTTAGAAGTTACGCATTGACAAAAGCCTCTGCTTGCAGGGTAGTACAGCTTGGTGGTCTAGATTACATTTTTGTCTAAGTTTCAGCGATGTTTTCCGTCATTAGACCTGTTCCAATACATTTTGCTGTATGGCCCAAAGCAAGGTTAACTATCGCTTGAAAGTCTTCAAAATTTTGGTAAGGCATTATCGAAATCGTTATCGTCGTTAGGGACTGCACTGCAATGTGCTGGCTGCCATCTACCACTACGAGCTAAAGCTGATGGCGGCTGCATAGATAACGCTGTTTTGCCAAACCCTTGTCATAGCATGAATTCTCATTTGCAAGAGGTCTAATGACAAAAACTGAGAATTCTGACAACAAAAGACGAAGTTATATGAAGAACCTTAAAGAAAAAGCTTGTAACGGTTACAATGGTCAGGGCTTGTTGACATAAAAGACTGAATGTTCCCCTTTGTATCTAATTTCAAGACCATTCAGAAAATCCCAAGTTAACATTTGTTGATAGAAAAAATAAATTATTCTTGTTATTAATAAAAATTCTTGGACTATAATAGTGCCAGAAGAGAAAAAACTTCGGAAGTGGTAATTGCCGCCCTGCTTCCCCTCCCTAGCTGGAGACCTTAGCGGCTTAAATAATATGGATACCAAATTCTTTGAAGAGTATCAAGCCCAACTGTTAGATTGGCAGAAAAAGTTTTTTAGTACTTGGATGGAAGGCTTTCCCAAGGGAGTAACCGAAATCAAGTTAACAGATACCTTTGAAACCAGTGTAAAACTACAGGAAGAGATGGTTAAAAGCTATCTTGAAGCCCAGGAAAAATCGGCAACCATGATGTTGGAAGCCCAAAAACAATTCTGGGATAACTATTTTGAAACCATTCGTAAACAACCTGTCACCGTCAACTAGATTGATTCCCTTCCTTTTTCCCTCCCATCTTTGGGGTTTGCCTGATTCCTCAAGAGTTCTTCCCTGTTAGAGACTACTCTTGGGGCTTTTTGTCTGAACATAACCCGCTTCTCTAAACCAATTGACCGCATCCTGAAGAGCCATTTTAATTGGGGATTGAGGCAGGCCCAGTTGTTCAACGGCCTTCGTTGCATCATAGTACATTGTCTGGGCTGACATCCGCACACCATCCAGGGGAACAGAAGGGTTTTTACCTAGGGGAGCTAGGATTTGCTCGTCAATCCAGGCCACGGTTAGGGGTAACCAAAGGGGAACCGTTTGTTGAGGGGCTGGTATGCCGGTAATTTCAGCCAATTGTTCCAAAATCATTTTTAAACTGAGGTTTTGATGACCCAGAATATAGCGATCGCCGCTTTTCCCCTTTTGCCAGGCTAAGAGATGACCTTGGGCCACATCCCGTACATCAATTAAATTCAGACCCGTATCCACATAGGCGGGCATTTGACGACGTAGAAAGCGCAGAATAATTTCTCCGGTTGGGGTCGGTTTAATATCCCAGGGGCCAATGGGAGTACTAGGATTAACGATAATGATCGGTTGGCCCTGTTGAGCCGCTTGTACAGCCTCCTGTTCAGCCCAATATTTAGATTGTTTGTAGGCTCCAATCAGATTTTTGACCGGACTTTGATAGCTTTCATCGGTGAGTTGACCATCCTGGCGAACGCCGATCGCGGCCACGGAACTGGTATAAACAGTGCGCTCAATGCCAGCTTTCCGGGCAGCGGCCAGAATATTACGGGTGCCGAGGACATTACTCTGGTAAAGCTGATCTCGATCTTTTTGCCAAAGGGAATAGTGGGCCGCTACATGAAAAAGACCATCACAACCTCGCATTTTTGGGGCTAAATCAGGATCATTCAAATCACCAGCTACCCGTTCAATGGCCAGATTTTTCAGATTATCCGCCGGATTCTGAGGACGAATGAGGGCCCGAACTTGATGACCCTCTGCTAATAATAGACGAATGAGATTGGCTCCCACAAAACCTGTGCCGCCGGTCACAAAAAAGCGTTGTCCCATAATTAAATTCTTTCTTAATGTGTTCTGAATATCGTAGGTTTTATTATCAATCTGCGATCGCTTTAACAAATTTTACTCTTTCTTTTGTTAACCGAATCAGATAGAGCGGCGATCGCCTAATGTTGGGCGAGGGAATACCAATGGTTAAATTTCAGGCGAAAGACCATCATTATCGAATTCTATTACTCTGCATACCAGCAATTCCAAATTCAAAATTTGATAGCTCTGAAAGCCTTACACCAAGAGGACTTTACAATTCTTGATAATTTGCTTGATCGCTGAAACGACGCAAAATCGTTCTGAATTTATTTTTGCTGCTCTGCATACTTTTCCATTGCAAGTTTTACAAGTTCCTTGCAGAATCAAACTATTTCCCTCTTTTGTCGCCGATATGATAGAGAGATAAACAGCCTGACAACAATGGCTACACCACACATTTCCTAAAATCTTATGCTGTGCTGAGATGGGGATTTGACTCCAAATGTTTGACGCTGCAGTTGTAAATTTAGGGTTAGATAAGTTTTGGGTGGTCATTGGTAGAAGTTAAAAAGTAAGGAATCACAATTTTAAAGTAATGCTAATCGTGATCTTGTATTGTTTTCTAAGCTAGATTTTTGTTCTTCACCCCAAATACGGTTAAGTGAGGGAGTCTTTACTGATTAGCGAAAAAGATGATCCTATAGATTTTGTTCTAATTCTTGTTCAGATTGAGTCATGATTTAACTTAATCTGATTGCAAAATTATTCTAATGTCAGTACAAGACCCCGATAGACTTGCTCAATCGCAAAGCTAAGATTAATACTTTTGAGTTCGATGGTATCTCCTGCTTGATAGTTAATGATAATCCATTCATTGTTATCTTTTCGATGATATAAGTCTATTTCGATGCTGGTTGAACTGACTAATAAATAATCTTGTAAGTTGGGATTATTGCGATACATTCTAAATTTGCCACCGCGATCGTAGGCTTCAGTGCTGGGGGATAGAACTTCGACAATTAAGCAGGGATAGGTAATATATTGGGTTGTAGTTTTATCGCGATCGTCACAGGTGACGCTAACATCGGGGTAGGTATAGTTATTGGTTCCAGCAATATTAACTCTTAGGTCTGAGTTACCTGTTTCGCAGCCACTTGTTTCTAGATGATTAGAAAATAAGGTAATAAATCTGACAGAGATTAAGCTATGGTTTTTACTGCCACCGCTCATCGCATAAACTTCACCATTAATATATTCGTGTTTTTCTAGTTGTTGTTCTTCCCAGCCAAAATATTCTGCTGGGGTAAGTTGGGGAAAGTTTTCTTTGGCTGCGGTCATTGTTAATTTACTCCGTAACATTTATAGCGATCGCCCGATGTGGCGTGAGGGAACATCAACGGTTAGATTTATGGCTAAGGAATGTCACGAAAAACTGCTGATGTGGTGACTGAGTTTTTGGGAATTTTTACTAGGGTTTAAGTAGGCGATCGCCGACTAAATTAAGCAGCGTTATCTTGCTTCAGGCGTTGATAAACATTCTTCATCATAAGTTCTTTAACTAAATTCCCAAATGATTGGTCTTCCAGAATTTTTTCAAAAATCTCTTGGTTTTGCTCCATTCGTTCAATCAGTTTTTCCAGAAATGTTTCCTCAAAGGCAAATTTAAAGGTGTCAAGCTTGTTGGCTTTAGCCTGAGTTTGTAACTTTTCATCTTCTATCAACTCTGCCTCTATTTGCTCAAAAAATAGGCGATCTGCTTCTTCAAAGTCTGTGCCGAAACGCTCATTGAGTTTTTCGATAATGATGGATAAGGGGGCTTTTTCCTCTTTGGGCCGTTTAATACCTGCTTCAGTGACCGTTTCAAGTTCTCCGATTTCGCCTTTAACTAAATCAATTGACCCTTCTTTGATTTTTTCCAGGCGATAATATTCAAGGGCAATTTCATCTACTAGCCGTACAGTATCCCCAAGGCTCCGTTTTGGTAATTTAGTTAAAAGTAACTTGGCATAGGCAAAGAATTTTTCAAGTTCTGCATCGCGGAAGGGCATAATCTGAGCCAAAAATGAATACAGGTTTGTCCATGTCCGCAGGCTCTTTTTGAATTCGTCCTGTTTATCTTCTGTTTCAAGGGCTTTATAACGCTCACAAGCGGGTTCCAATATTGCATAAAGTTGACTTTGAGCTTTCACTGTCATTTTAGTTTTAGGGTCAAAATAAATCTTGGCAAAAGTGTTAATTTCTGAGGTGAGATAAATCTGATATTGATCTAGTTTTCCCTTGAGGTCGTAGAGATGGTTGGGATTAGGTTCTTCTTTTAGAGTCGTTAATTCGTAATAGGGTTGGAAAGATTCAAGGATTGTTTCACGACTGTTCACAAAATCAAGAATGAATGTGTCTTCTTTACCTGGTGCTGTACGATTTAAGCGAGATAGGGTTTGGACGGCTTTAACCCCTGCTAAAGGTTTGTCCACATACATGGTGTGGAGGAGGGGTTGATCAAAGCCTGTTTGATATTTATCGGCAACGATTAGGATTTTGTATTCGTCTTGTTCAAAAATTTTGGGGAGTTCTTTAATGCCAAAGCCTGTAAGTTGAGGTTCGCTCACACCATCTGGGTATTTTTCATCAGGAAATTCGGAGTCTTTTACTTTGCCAGAAAATGCTACTAAAATTTTGATTTCTTTGCTATAACCTTTTTCTTTAATGTAGTAGTTAAATTCCTCGAAGTAGCGTTTGGCATGGAGGCGGGATGAGGTGACGACCATTGCTTTTGCTCTGCCCCCAATTTTATGGGCGACACAGGTACGGAAATGCTCGATGATAATTGCAGTTTTTTGGGCAAGATTATGAGGATGGAGGGATACAAATCTGGCGATCGCCTTAGCGGTCTTTTTTTTGTTTAATTCGGGGTCATCTTCTATGGCTTTGGATAGTTTTAAATAAAGTTCGTAGGTGGTGTAATTCTGTAAAACATCGAGAATAAAGCCTTCTTCAATGGCTTGGCGCATGGAGTAGAGATGGAAAGGTTCAGGTTGACCTTGACGGTTTTTCTGTCCGAAAATGGCAAGAGTTTTGGGTTTGGGAGTAGCGGTAAACGCGGAAAAGGAAATATTGGCTTGTTTCCCTCTCGTTTTAGCGGATCGGTCGGCATATTCGTCGATCAAATCTTCTGCTGTATAGTCTTCTGCTTGGTCTTCTGTCGCAGCTTCTTCGAGGGTTTGAGCCGTTAGGACTTCTTTAAGTTTTTTTGAGGATTCTCCTCCTTGAGAACTGTGGGCTTCGTCAATAATGACGGCATAGCGACGGTCTGGAAGGGTTCCAATTTTATCGACTACATAGGGAAATTTTTGTAAGGTGGTAATAATAATGTTGGTACTGTTAGTGATTGCTTCTGCTAGTTGGTTAGCATCTTTGTCAATTTTTTGGACGACTCCCGCTTTATGTTCAAACTGATAGATGGTGTCTTGGAGTTGGCTATCAAGAACCAAACGATCGGTAATGACAATGACGCTGTTAAAAATTCGTTCATCTTGACTGTTATGCAGTCCAGATAGGCGATAGGCAAGCCAGGCGATTGAATTACTTTTCCCTGAACCTGCGGAATGTTGAATTAAATAATTATGCCCTGCACCATTATCCCTGGCATGGTGAGTTAGTTTCCGAACGGCATCAAGTTGATGGAACCGAGGAAAAATGAGGTTTTCTTTTTTGTGGGTGCGTCCTTCAAATTCGTATTCTTCAATTTGGAGATGAACAAATCGCCCCAGGATTTCCAGCCAACTATCTTTGACTAAAATTTTTTGCCAGAGATATTCGGTTCGGTAGCCGTCAGGATTGGGAGGATTGCCTTGGCCGTTTTGATAACCTTGTTTGAAGGGAAGCCAATAGGTTTTATCTCCATTAATACGGGTGGTCATATAGACTTCTTCGTCATCAACCGCAAAATGAACCAATGCCCGTTTTTTGAAGGTAAATAATAATTCTTGATGGTCGCGGGTGGTGTTGTATTGTTTCTGAGCGTTTTTGGTGTTTTGTCCTGTGAATTGATTTTTGAGTTCGAGAGTGGCAACGGGTAAACCATTGAGAGATAAAACTAAGTCAACAGATTGTTTAGTTTTACTACTGAAATAAACTTGGCGGGTAACGGTGAGGCGATTTTGTTGGTAGAGCTTGATAGTATCTGGGTTTAGTCCTGATTCGGGTTTAAAATAGGCAAGTTTGAACTTTACGCCATAGTCGGTAATGCCATTGCGAATGACATCAAGGGAACCGCGCAAATCCATTTCTTTGTAGAGACGTTGAATAAATTTACTTTCAACTTCTGCACCATGAATTTTAGCCAGTTTCTCCCATTGCTTCGGCTGGCTTTTTTGTATGAATTCCAATACTCCAGCCTTGAACATACCCAGTTCGGCACTGTAGTCACTAGCATCACCTTCGGTATAGTCACCAAACTCAAGTAAGTTTTCAATAATGGCGGTTTCAAACGTTTTTTCTGATGTAATAGAATTCATAGTCATTCTGCCTCGTCGAGACTTTTAGTTTGTTGTTTGATCTAGTTGAGGAACTTTAATTTTGCCTGTAACGGCTTCGCTAATCAGGGCGGTGCGATATTCTTTTTGGAGTTCGATAATACGTTTGGTTTTGGCAATTTTGGCATCAATGTGAGCCGTTTCTTTTTCGATATATTCGCTAATCGCCTTTTGTTCTTCAAGGGGAGGAAATGGAATAGAAATCTCTCTAATACTATCAATTTGTAAGTATGCCTGGTTTGCTATCCAAAGAGCCATAGCATCGAACTTACAGCGAATATATTTACTTTTAAAACAGTAGTTTAAGTATTCTTTTTTGCAAAAAGATAGTGGTCTAATACAAACAATATTTTGATTTAAATAAGCGCGATTGAAATTATGGCTAATGATACCAACTTGACCAACGGCTGAATTGACTACATCTGGTTTACTTCCAACAGTAGAAACCACAATATCTCCCGATGCAAGTCTAACTTTTTCAAATTCTTCTTGCTGATTATCAATTGCGATATAACTTGATCCGCTTTGGATACTACCATTTTTAATATCACTAGCTTTTACGATAGGAATGCCCGACTCGTTAAATTCACTAGATTTGAATCCTAAACCTTTAAAATATGTTGTTACATTTCTTATTTTCTGAATGTCCCAATGTTCAGGAATATCGCCAAGCCAATTGATCGCCGTCGGTTTTAATTTTACATCGGGGTTAATGCCTTTGGTGACAGCTTCATTGATAATCGCGGTTTTCTCTTCTTCGTACAGTTCGATCAGTCTTTCCTTTTGGGCGATCAGTTGGTCAATCTCTGCGGTTTTGCGATCAAGGTAGGCGGCGATCGCCCTTTGTTCTTCAGGAGGAGAAAATGAAATTTTAATGTTAAGAAATTCTTCTTGCCCTAAATTTTTCATACTTGAGCTTGTACCTGTAGCTAATATTGATAACAATTCTCTAAACGATGAGCTTTTTAGAACAAAACTTAACCATTTTGTATGAATATCTAAATTCTCAAAAAAGACTGTTTGCCAAAGTCGATCAGGCAAAAATAGATAATCGTAATCTTTTTCTACATAGCCACTTGCACCAACTAACTCTGGAGTATTCATTCGACTAATAATAATTGCACCCTTTTTAGGATTTACTTTTGCTCTATCAAGCTCCAAAGATAGTATTTCTTTATTTTCTTGAGGTTCAAAAACATATTTATAAACACAACTTGTTTTTAAGATTCCATAGCTCCCTTTAGATACAGGAATATCAATGGAATTAACACTTACTCCTGATTCCAAAGACTTAATCAGATACTTTAATTTTTTGATTTTCCAATGCTCAGGAATCTCACCAAGCCAAGCAATGCCACTATCCTTATACTTTTCATACCGTTCCATAACTAAGCCACTCCATAACCTGAAAATTGACGCATAAACGGAGAATGTAACCCCAAAACAATATCCTCTTTCTTGACCCCTAAAGCCATCAACCTTTCCCCCAAATCAAGATCCGTAAAATTCCGTTGAATCCAAACCTTCTCATCCCTAATATCAATATGAATATAAGGCGAATAAACATACTCCTTTCCCTTCCAGCCCACATCTAAATAAAGATAATGATCCCCCTCCTTATCTAAGATTAATTCAGAAAAAAGATTTTCTTCCTTCTGAGATTGACTATAACCATAAATTTCCTGTAAAACAGAAACCACCGCATGACGTAATAACGCTAACTTATCCATTGTCTGATAACCCCCAATTCTGGATCATAAATAATTAATTTTATATTTTGTTGTTGGATAACAGCCTGAGCAAATTCAGATTGCAAAAAAGTATCATAAATCACATCAGGAACCGCTAAGAACAAATCCCGATCAGGCTCCAACTCATCCAACATAACCCTATAATTCACAAACTGCCCCACCGCTACATGAAAAGCGAACATGGGAGAAATATCAGAAAAAGTTTTAATTTCAACCGCAATTTTTTTCTCCTGTTTAATGGCAGTTAATAATTTTTCAGCACCTAAATCAATATAGGTCGTCGCCTTTCCCCATTTCAAGAAAAACGGATCATCCGTCACGATCCACCCCTCCTGTTCCAAAGCTTTCCTCACCACATCATGAAAAATGTCCTTTGCCATAATTTTAAGCTACTCCATAATCAGTATAAGGACGTTTATGGGGAGCCTGTAACCCTAAAACAATATCCAGTCGTTCAACCCCCATCGTCACCAAATCCTCAGCAGGATTAAGATCCGTTGCATTTTGCTGAAGCCAGATCTTGCCATCCTTAATATCAAAATGAATAATCGTAAAATAAATCCGTTGAGAACCATTCCAACCCACATAGACCCAAAGATAATGATCTCGTTCCTGATCAAAAATCAATTGAGATTCTCGATCCTTTTTCTTCCGCTCATCCGTATCATAACGAGTCAACAAATCCCGAATCAATTGACAATAAAAAGTTAGTTTATCCATTGCACTAAATCCCCTTCTCTAACTCAAGACTACTCTGCTCCAATGCCAAAATGTCCGCCCGAATTTCCGCCAAACTCCGTAACGGTTTGAACTCATAAAAATACTTCGTGAAATTAATCTCATAACCCGTCTTCGTCTTACTCTCATCAATCCAAGCATCGGGTACATGGGGCAAAACCTCCCGCTCAAAATACTCGGCGATCGTTTGTTGTACTAACTGCTTATCCCCATCTTCTCGCAAAAACGGAATATTTTCATAATCCCGTAGATCAGCATCTGGCTTAGGCTTACCCTTACTTTTGATCACCTTGCCGTTCTCATCCCGTAACGGCTGTTCCACCGTCACCCGCCAATAGCCAAAAAATTCATTCGGGACAATCTTTACAAACTCCCCCTCCACAAAATCCCCGTAAAGCTTGGTAATAAAACCAATCCCCTTCGTTTCCCCATTTTCAGGAATCTGTTTACGCTTATTTCCTAAAGAACGGCTCATCTTTTCCCAAAAGCGATTAAAGTCCCGCTTACCTGCTGTCATCAACTCCTCATCCTTAGTCCCCGTCGCATTGATTAACTGCACCTTGCCTCGCCGTTCTGGACTTTTATCATTACTGAGAATCCAAATATAAGTCGAAATACCCGTGTTATAAAAAAGTTGATCAGGCAAAGCAATAATTGCCTCCAACCAATCCTTTTCAATAATCCACTGACGAATATTACTTTCGCCGCCCCCCGCCTGACCCGTAAACAATGGAGAACCATTAAAGACAATACCGATACGACTCCCACCGTCCTCCTCTGGCTTCATCTTTGAGATCATGTGCTGAAGGAAAAGCAACGACCCGTCATTAATACGAGGCAATCCAGCCCCAAACCGACCCGCATAACCGAAGTCTTCCGCTTCCTTCTTAATCGTTTTCTCTGCCTTTTTCCAATCCACCCCAAACGGCGGATTTGAGAGCAGATAATCAAACGTCTCATCCCGTAACCCGTCCACCGTAAAGGTATTGCCAAACTTGATATTGCTGGGGTTCTGACCCTTGATTAACATATCCGACTTACAAATGGCGTAGGATTCGGGGTTAATTTCCTGCCCAAAAACTTCCAACTTGGCATCAGGGTTAAAATCCATCAAATGTTGATCCGCAATAGACAGCATTCCCCCCGTTCCACAAGCTGGATCATAGAGTGTTTTGATAATGCCTTTTTGGGTCAAAGCTTGGCGATCGCCGTTAAATAATACATTGACCATCAGCTTAATGACTAGGAGTTACGCATTGTCAAAAACAAGAAAATGTGCTAGGGACAGAAGTAAGGAGGAGTTTGTGTATGATGGTCAAGAATAAATTGGCGAATAACAGGAATAAATAACTGGCGTGAAATCTGATA